>DATBVX010000155.1:0-10049 GCA_036515135.1 Steroidobacteraceae bacterium | reverse complement strand
AACCAGGGAAACAGCTGGTCGACGAACTCTTCGCTGTCCTGGATCCTGAAGGGCGTCTTGCCCCCGGCCAGATCATCGCCCACGCACTCGGTAAAGCCCGTTTCCGTCCCGGTCCCCTCCACGTGCGGCTTGGTCAACAGGACCACGGCTTCGTCGCCGGTAATCTTGGTCGCGAACTCGCGGCTCTCGACCACTTGCGCCCGCATGCATGCGCTTGCGCTTAAGCTCAAAACGACTACAACGGGGATGCCAAGGCGCCGGTTGACAGACAGCGCTCGGCAGGTCGGGCTATGGCGGGTCATATGGCCCTCTACACGCTGATAGGTCGCTGAAAGTTTCGCTTAACGAGCCGGGCCGGTTTCGGGTCCAGTATATACGTGATTCTTCGTGGTCGTTGAGACCCGCGGAAGCGTGCCGGGTTCCGGCCTACAAGAGGTTGAGCTGGCCACCGGTCGCGGGAAAGCGCCGAAAGTGAGCGGTCGAGAGCGAATTACCCCGTTTCCGCGACAGCCCGAGGCGCCGGCACGTGGTTTCGAAGCGCCGCGCGATGAGATCCGCATACGGCCCGACGCCCCGCATTCGCGTGCCGAACCGGGGATCGTTGTCCCGGCCGCCACGCATGGCACCTACGAGCGACATCACGTGTGCGGCGCGATCCGGCATGTGCCCGTCGAGCCACTCCCGGAACAGAGTCTTGACCTCGTACGGCAGCCTCACGAGGACATACCCTGCGCTCTCGGCGCCCGCCTTCGCACCCGCTTCGAGAATGCGTTCGATCTCGTGATCGTTGACGGCCGGAATCACCGGGGCGACGAAAATGCCGATCGGCACACCGGCCTCACACAGCGCCCGAACAGCATGCAAGCGCGCCAGCGGCGACGGCGCGCGAGGCTCGAGGTTGCGCTTGAGCGCTGGATCGAGAGTAGTGACGCTCACGAAGGCCGCCACCAGATTCTCGCGCGCCATATCCGTGAGGATGTCGAGGTCGCGTTCGATCAGGGACGACTTGGTCACGATCGTCACCGGGTGCCGGAATCGCTGCAGGACCTCGAGAATCGAGCGCGTGATCTTGAGCTTGCGCTCGATCGGCTGATAGGGATCGGTGCTGGCGCCGAGATTGATCGGCTTGCACACGTAACTCGTGCCGCTCAGTTCGGCTTCGAGCAATTGCGCTGCTCTGGCTTTGTAGAACAGCCTGGTTTCGAAATCGAGTCCGGGCGAGAGATTCACGTAGGAGTGCGTGGGCCGCGCGAAGCAGTTGTGGCTGATCACGCCATTCGCTACGAAGTCACCCGTTCCCGTGGTGATGTCGAACAGGTCACGCTCCCCATCCAGTTTTTCTATGGCAGCAACGTCGAGCTTAGCTCGCGAACGCACGGCCTGGCCCTCGATATCCCGCTTGCGCGCGATGGATGGATCGCAAGCGCGGAAAAATCTCAGGTGTTCCCGTAGTCCGCCGCGAACTCGTACGTAGTGCATGGGCTTAGGCCTGCTCGACCTCGCTGTCTCTACGATAGAATCGAAGCCCAGCCAGGTCAGCGACGATCTCGCAGCATCGATGATCCTTGTGTCTGTATTGGCGATGCGCAGGGCACCATCATTGAAAGATCCTTCCGCATCGAAAATCCCTGCAATGAAGCCGTAGACCCAATCGCCTGCGTAACAAGCGGGCCATTCGATCAGTCGCTCGATGCACTCGATCGAAGCGCGCGCGCTGGATCGAATCGCTTCGATGCGTTGTCGATTCGGCCTTTCCTCCTGAAACAGAAATCGTTGCGTCCCGATGCCAAAGCCGCCCAGATAGCGAGCCGTCCGGTCTAGCGCATCGGTATCGATCATCGCAAGGCGGAACCGGTACTGATCACCATGTCCGCCTCCGGGTCTTTGGTACCGATAGACACCGAGGTGGCCGTCGCCGCGGATCACGCCGCACAAGTAGCCACGCCGATAGTCACTTGAGTCGCAGGGGCGCGCGGTTGACGGGATGGCACCGAAGCCCATCAATGTGTTGTTGAGCGTCAGATGTGCCCGCTGCTCATGACCTTCTTGGCTCACGTACTTCCATCCGCGCTCGGTCAGGAAGCGATGATCGCCGCTCGCCACGAGTTCCGTCCCATCGGCCAAGATCATTCGGTAGGCAGACTTGCGAGTCTGCCAGTGGGCGAGCACACGTGTCTTTGCGTAGTACCGATAGTGGCCCCGCTTCTCCGTTCCGTAGATCTCATCGCCAACACCGAGCTCGCTCAGCGGCCTTGTGCTGCCGTCTCCCATGAGAATCGGCGTGCCGCCATCTGCGCAGTAGACGCATCCATGCTCACAACCCCGGTAAGGATTGATCGACTGTTCGAATGGGATGTCGGGCGAGTCGTTACGCGTGATGATTTTCTTCGCGTGTTCCGCAGTGACCGTGGTCTTAAGCGGGGGCAGCTCCGCGGCTTCCGGATCCTTCGCCCAACCGTCATCGATGGCCTCCATGCGTCGTGACTCGAAGCGCCCTTCCGGGTTCGAGAGAGCCCCTCGGCCGGGTCGGGGTGGTGAATGTGAGGGCACAATTGACCTGTATGGATATACAGGCAGTATAACCGGGGCCATGCGGGCTGCAAGCGGACGATCAGTTCGCCGCCTTGTGGCCCGGAAACCGGTCGACGTCGCGTAATTCCCGAAACAGCCGCGTCCAGAGCGCTGCGATGATCAGTGTCGCCGCTCCGCCCAGCACGACTGCAGGCTTCAGACCAAACCAGGCGGCGGCCATGCCCGCCCGGAATTCGCCCAGCTCGTTGGACGCCCCGATGAACACCGAGCTCACGGCGCTCACGCGGCCGCGAATCGCGTCCGGCGTTTCGAGCTGCACCAGCATGTGCCGGATGTACACGCTCACCATGTCGCCGGCACCCAGCAGGAACAGTGCGGCCAGCGACAGTGCGAAGTTCTCGGAGTAACCGAACAGCACCGTCGTGATTCCGAAGAGCGCCACGCCGGCGAACATCCAGCGTCCGACATAGCGCGTCATCGACACATACGCCAGCACTATCGCGGTGAGCGCGGCGCCAGCGCCCGGCGCGGTGCGCAGCAAACCGAGACCCGTCGGGCCCACATGCAATACGTCGCTCGCGTAGATCGGAAGCAGCGCCGTCGCGCCGCCCAGCAGCACCGCGAACAGATCGAGCGAGATAGCGCCGAGCACGATGCGGCGCGAGCCAACGAAACGCAGGCCCTCGAGCAGCGTGCGCCAGCTCGTGGGTTCATCACTCGGCAAGGTGCGCGGGACGCGCACCGCGAACATGAGCACTACCGCCACCACCAGCAATCCGGCCACGCTCGAGTACACAGTGTGCGGCCCGGCGAGATAGAGCACGCCACCGATGGTCGGGCCGACGATCGTGGCGACCTGCCAGCTGGAGGAATTGAGCGCCACCGCATTGCCAAAGCTTTCGAGCGGCACCAGGTTCGGTGTGATCGCCTGCGAGGCGGGCATGCTGAAGGCGCGCGCCGTGCCGAATAGCACCAGGACCGCGAACACCGGCCACACCACGGTCATGTTGACAATCGTGAACGCGAGCAGGAACAGAGCGCAGAGCAGCTCGGTCGCGTAGCACAGCGCGAGGATCAGCCGGCGATCGTGGCGGTCCACGATGTGCCCGGCCGGCAGCCATGCCGCCAGGAAAGGCAGGAACTGCGCGAGACCGATGAGGGCGAGGTCGACCGGATCGCGCGTCAGCGCATACACCTGCCAGCCGATCGCGACGCTCTGCATCTGTACCGCGAGCGTCGCGAGGAATCGCGCCAGCAGGAAGCGCTTGAAATCGGGATAACGCAGCGCGCTCAGGGCGCGCGCGCCGCTCATGCGCGCCTCATGCGTCGATAGCTGCGGATTGCCCGCAGATTTTTTCGTCGTCACGCATCGCGACTCATTGTCGCAGATTGCGCCATGCACTACTTTACTCGGATGTCCGTGATCGTCCGCCAATTCCGCCAGACTGTGCTGTGGCCGCTGCAGCTCATGCCGCTGAAGCCGGGCGTGCAGGTGCAGCGGCACTGGGAAGCACTCGAGGCGCTCGGCTCCGAGAGCCCTTGGGCGGAAGTGATCGACGAGTTCTTCTGCGACCCGGACGAGTTCCAGGAACGCCATTACAAGGAGTTCATCACCTTCCTGCCGTACGTGCAGCGCTTCCTCTATGGCTCGAACGTCGGCCAGGAGGCCTCGCAACGCCACGGGGAGCCGAGCCTGCGCGTGTTTCGCCGTGCCGACGTGGCCCGCGTCCGTCTGACGTTCGACGACGACAGCACGCAGATCCTCGAGGTGGCGCACGTTGACCTGTACTTTTTCCTCGACGCCGACATCGCCATCCTGGCGGTCGAGTTGTACGCGAGCGACGTGCCACTCGATCGCGCCCAGGACACGCTGTTCCGGTTCGGGCGCGCTTATCCCGCCTTCTGGGACAAGCATGGGCAGGGCGGGAACTGCGCGCGGCGCGTGGAATGGCTCGATGACGACGACAAAGTGCTGGCGACATCCGACTACGAGCTGAAGAAGAAGTATCTCGTGCACGTGGCGCGTTACCGAGCGCCGTGCATCGCGTCCCATTGGGAGCATCTGCTCAAGCCACTGGTGCTCGAGTATCCCGGGCAGACCGGCCCACTGCGATATCGGCAGCTCGAGTACTACCGCATGCCGTTCATGACCTATCTCGCGGTGGACAATCCGCTCGAGCTGTCGCGCGCGGACTTCGTGCGGCTCGCCATGGTGACGCGCCCCGGCGAACGCGATGAGCTGCCCTATTCGGCGAAGTCACTGGGCAATTTCGAAGCCGAGTACTGCGACGATCGCTTCTGGGACCGTTCGGGCGAACTGTTCTCGGGCGACACGCGGCTGCTCTGCACCGGCCAGATGCTCGGCGTGATCGGTCGGCACGGGGACTACTTTTTCTCGGGGCGCGAAACCGGAATGCTCGGACAGTTCCGGCACCAGTACTTCCTGCTGTTCCTGATCGCACACTTCCACAAGGCGGCGCTGCTCTCCATGTCGGATGAGCTGGCTGTGGCGATGAACCGGCTCGAAGTCGGCGACACGGACTCGGTGCGGCAGTTCAAGCGGGCTATACGCGCGGCGATGGAGATCTTCCTGCGTTTTACGCATCGCTACTGGTTCCACGAGGTCTCCAACCAGGCGATCGCGCGCAGCATCTATCGCCGCCTCACCGAGCAACTCGGAACCGACGAGCTCTATGAGGAAGTGCGACTCGAGGTCGAGGACATGAACGAGTACCTGGACACCGACAGCGTGCGGCGTCAGGCCAACACGCTGCTCAGACTCACCGTCGTGACGATTTTCGGCCTGATCGGCACGGTGGCGACCGGGTTCCTCGGCATGAACGTGATCGCGGAGTCTGAACGGCCGCTCGCCTGGCGCATTCTGGCGTTCGTCGTCATCCTCGTGGGCACAGGCGCGATCACCCTCATCACCATCGTGAAGTCGAAGCGGCTCGCTGATTTCCTCGATTCGCTGTCGGACGAGCGCATCGGCTGGCGCGACAAGTGGCGCGCTTTCGTCAAGACCTGGACGAGCTGATGACCGTCGCCACCGCTCAGGTCGTTTCCGAGGGCCGGTGAATGTGCGGCTGGGGATGCGGGATACCCAGCCATTCGCGCCACACGGCCATCAGGACGGCGAGGATCACCGGGCCGACGAAGAGCCCGACCAGCCCGAATGCCGCGATGCCGCCCAGCACGCCGAACATCACCAGCAGGAAGGGAATGCGCGTCGCGTTGCTGATGACGAGCGGGCGGATGAGATTGTCGACCCAGCTCACTGCCAGTGCTCCCCACAGCAGCAGGAAAATGCCTGCGCCGCTGCGATCAGTGATCAGCAGCCAGATCCCGGCGCTGATCCAGATCACCGGTGCGCCAAACGGGACCAGCGCGATCAATGCAGTCACCGCGCCGAGCAGCACCGGCGCCTGCAGTCCCGCCAGCCAGTAGCCGAAACCAGCGAGTATTCCCTGGGCCACCGCGGCCAGCACCAGTCCGTACACCACGGCGCGCGTCGTGTCGCCGATCGCAATGGTGTAGTCGTCCACGCGCTCGCCGAGCAGACGATGCATGACCTCACGCACCTGTTTCGCGAACTGCTCACCGCTGCGATACATGAAGAACGCGCTCAACAGTGCAAAAAAGGTCTTGGCGAGATTGCGGCCGACGCCGCCGATCACCGTGCGGATCTCGCCCAGGGACTGATCGGCGACCTTGGCGAGTTCGGCCGGCAGCGACTGCGGGTCTTTGCTGAGGCGGTCGATCAGCTGCTGGAGCCAGTCGCCGAGCCAGGGGACCCCGGAAATCGAATCCGGCAGCTGCGGCTGCTTGGCGAGGAATGCGGCGAGCGTCTCGTATGCGCTCGCCAGCTCGGTGCGCATCAGGCCGGTTAACCAGACGACGGGCACGATGAATGCCGTGGTCAGCAGCAGCGTCATGATCACTGCCGCGAGCGTCACCTGGCCGCGCAGGAGCTTCCGCAGGCGCACGAACATCGGCCAGGTGACATACGTGAGAATCAATGCCCAGATCACCGGCACGAGGAACGGACGCAACACCCCGTAGCTCAGCACCAGCAGGCCGCCAAGCAGGAATGCAACGATCAGCCGTCTGAGCCAGGGGGCTGACTGCAGGTCTTCAAACATGGAGGACACCGAGGCGCGCCAGGGCGCGATCGTGCACTCGCGAGAGCGTGAGCTGCGCCGTGATCGCCCCGCACAGGGCGAGGAACATGTCCCACTGTGTGTCCCAGACGTCTCCCTGCATGCCGAGGAAAGCCTCGGCGGAGCCGCCGCCGATCAGCGCCGTCCACCACTCGATGAATTCGTAACCCACGCTCACCGCGAGCGCGATACAGCAGACGATGAAGAACAGCCAGCCGCCGCGCCTGAGCGGCGAAGTCCTGAGCAGGATCTCGCGCGCAATCATCGCGGGCACGAACCCTTGTGCAAAATGGCCGAGGCGGTCATACGGGTTGCGCGTCAGATCGAGCAGGTCCTGCATCCAGAACCCGAGCGGCACCTGCGCATACGTGTAGTGTCCGCCCAGGATCAGGATGAGGGCGTGGATGGCGATCAGCACGTACAGCAGATTCGTCAGCGGGAACCGCCGCACGGTGAGAATCAGCACCGGCACCGCGATGAGGACCGGTGCGACCTCGAGCCACCATGTAAGCCGGTCCGTCGGGCCGATCGCGGAAACGATCAGCGCCCCGGCGACGATCGCCAGCAACAGCAGCGGCAGTGAATGTTTTCCCGGCAAACCGCTTGAGCCCGCTAGTTGTGCGGCGGTCGCGGCGGGTCAGACAGGGCACGGGCCCTGCGGCGGGTCGATTTCCTGCGCGACTGCGGTTTTTTGGTGACTTTCCTGCGCTTTTTCGCTGGCTTGGCCATTTCCTGCTCCCGTGACTTGATCACCCGGTACCCGCGCCGATCAGGGTCCCGATCGTGTGCACCGCAGTCGAATATTACCTGAGCGGGCGTCGTTGCCCGCAATTCCCCCGGACACTAGTATGCGGTCGCTCGCCACACCAACCCGCCACATCCCGATCCGCACATGCCCGCAGAGCAACTCCAGGTCGTCGAGGAGATCGTGCGGCAGGCGTCCGAGCTCGGGCCGCACGAGCGGCTGGCCTTCCTGCGCAAGGCATGCGGCGGCGACACGGCGCTGTACGACGCAGTGATCGAGCATGTGTCGCAATCATGGATGAGTGACCTCGCCGGCGAGCTGCTGTCACGCGGTGATGCGTCGCTGGCGCTGGGCGACACCCGCCAGGCGGGTCAGCTCATCGGCCCTTACCGGATCGTGCGCGTGCTCGGGCGCGGCGGAATGGGCGAAGTCTACCTGTGCGAGCGCGCGGACGATCAGTATCGCAAGCAGGTGGCGATCAAGCTCGTCGGCAGCGGCCTCATCTCGCGCCAGGTCCAGAACCGGCTGCGTACCGAGCGCCAGATCCTCGCGACGCTCGATCATCCGAACATTGCCCGGCTGCTCGACGGCGGAGCGACTGCGGACGGCGTGCCCTACCTGGTGATGGAGTACGTCGAGGGCGAGCCCATCGACGTCTACTGCGACCGGCATGAGCTCCCGATCGGCGAGCGACTGCAGCTTTTCCAGACCGTATGCTCAGCCGTACAGGCAGCTCACCGCAACCTCATCGTTCACCGCGACCTCAAGCCGACCAACATCCTGGTCACGGCGGACGGGACGCCCAAGCTCCTCGATTTCGGCATCGCGAAATTGCTCGACGTGCGAGAGACCGCACACACCGTGGCGGTGACGCAGGCGGACATCCGCATCCTCACACCAGATCACGCCAGCCCGGAGCAGATCCGTGGCCAACCGATCACGACCGCGAGTGACGTCTATGTCCTGGGCGTGCTGCTCTACGAGCTGCTCACCGGCCGCCGCCCGTTCAAGGTCGAGGGATTGCGCCTCATCGACATCGAGCGGCTGATCTGCGAGCAGCCACCGGTGCCGCCGAGCCAGGCGCTGAGCCCGGCGGAGATGAGCCGGACCGAGCTCGAGCTCGCGGCGGGGCGGCGGCGCACGACAGTCGTGCGGCTGCGCCGCCAGCTCGCGGGCGATCTCGACAACATCATCCTGATGGCGATGCGCAAGGAGGCCGAACGGCGCTACGGGTCGGTCGAACAGCTGGCGGCGGACATCGCCAACTACACGCGTGGAATGCCGGTGATCGCGCGCCGGGATACGTGGGGCTACCGCACTCACAAGTTCATTGGTCGTCACACCCTCGGCGTCTCACTCGCTACTGCGCTCGCCGTCCTGCTGGTCGGATTTGCCGTAGCCATGTATGTGCAGGCCGAGCGCATCGCGCAGCAGCGCGACGAAGCCAACGCGCAGCGCGCGCGTGCCGAAGCGGAACGCAACCGCGCTACACAGGTATCCAATTTCCTGGTCGATTCGTTCCGACGCTCCGATCCGGGCCAGCACCTGGGTGAGCAGATGACCGCGAACGAAATCCTGGAGCGCGGCGCGCAGCGCATCGAATCCGAGCTGAAGCAGGATCCCGAAAGCCAGTCGCACATGATGGACGCCATCGGGCGCGTGTACCTGTCCATGGGCGACGCCGACAAGGCGCTACCCCTGCTCGAGCGCTCGCTGCTGCTGCGGCGCCAGCTCTACGGTCCGCGCCACCTGCTCACTGCCAGCAGCATGCAGTCCCTTGCGACCGCACGTCGCGATAAGGGGGACTTCGCCGAGTCGGAGAGGCTGCTGCGCGAGGCCTTGAGCATTCAGCGGCAGAGCCTCGGCAGCGACGACGAGGCGGTAGCCGCCACGCTGCAGGATCTCGCGCGGCTGCTGCGCGACCGCGGTGATTGGGATTCGGCGGAGAAGATCTATCGGCAGAGTCTCAAGACCTACGAAGCGCTCGGCAAGGAACGCAGCCTGGGTGCAACCGACGTAATGACGGGCCTCGCAAACGTCCTCACTTACAAGGGCGAACACGCTGCTGCCGAGACTCTGTACCGGCGTGCGCTGGAAATCGATCGTGGATTGCGTGGCCCAACTCACCCGAACGTGGCCACGGAAATGATGGGACTCGCGCTCGTGCTGCAGATGCAGAACGAGCTGGTTGAAGCCGAACCGCTGTATCGCGAATCGATCGACATCCTCCGTCGGGTCAGTGGCGCAGAGCACCCGGATACGCTTGCGGCGCTCGGCAACTACGGCTGGTTCCTGCAGATCAAGGGCGAGTTCGACAATGCCGAGCGCGTCCTTCGCGAAGTGCTGACGCTCGATCGCCACCGGCTCGGTCCACGGCATGCCTTCGTGGGCTACGACATGTCAAACCTGGCCGATGTGTTGTACGAGCGCGGAAGCGTTTCCGAGGCGGAAATCCTCTACCGCGAAGCGCTCGCGATCTTTGATGCCAGCCTGCCTGCTAACCACCAATATGTGGCCGCGGCGCTCGTTGGGCTCGCGCGCATCTTCGCCGAGCGTGGAGACGAAATTCGCGTCCGCGCATTTGTCGATCGCGCGGTCAGCATCTGGCGCAA
>DATBVX010000154.1:0-10074 GCA_036515135.1 Steroidobacteraceae bacterium | reverse complement strand
CCCCGTGGTCGCCGAGGTGGTCGTCTGCGATCGACGCGGCCAGGGCTCGCACGGACCCAAGGCTGATCAGTCGGATGCCGAGCAGTTGGCCGAGTTGCTGCGCCAGGGCGCCCTGCGCGCGGCGGTGAAGGAGCTGGCGCGGACCTATCAGAATATCGTCGAGGATGCCACCGCGTGATGTTGCGCCTCAAGGCGCTGTTTCGCGCGCGCGGGATCAAGACGCCGGGCCGCGGCGTGTATGACGCCCAGCGGCGGAACGAATGGCTCCAACAGCTGCCCGAAGCGGGAGCCCGATTCCGGGCGCAGACTCTGTACACCGAGCTCGCGGTGCTGCAGCAGGAGGAGCTGGCGGACCATCGCGACAGCGGGATCCGAGGAGCTGTTGAGTAACTCCCGCCGCGCGCTCACGAGCGTCTTCCGCTGGATGTGCACGAGCACCAACCGTGCCCACGTGGTGCCCAGCCGGATACACACCCTGTGTTCCCGGGTGAGCCGGCCGAGTTCGCGATGCGGGTGTCGGCGATCTTCTTCGTCCACCGTGGGCACCCGCACGAGACGCCGCACGCGGGTTTCGCCCGCATGGTTCCTCCAGCACGTCCTCCCGCGTGGCTTTACCAAGATCCGCTCCTATGGCCTGTTGAGCCCTACCAGCCGGCCGGAACTGGAACGCGCGCGGTACCTGCTACAACTCCACTCGGATCGAAGCGCTGTGACGCCCGACGAAACTACCGCGACAACCAGCGACGAGACCACGAACACGGACGCGATCAGCTCAGAGCTCCGGTGTCCGATCTGTCAGCGCGGTCACCTGCAGTTTGTCGAGCGCTACCCGCGATCGAGGGCACCACCACTGTGATGCCGACTTTTGTCACGCTCGCCTTCTCACTGGCCGCTGCATTCACCTGGCGACCGAGCTCCGCCGCGTCCGGAACTCACCGCAGCGTAACTAACGCCAACAGCCACACCGGCGCTCTGCTTCCTTCAACGGTCTCGGTCGATGCGCTAAAAAGTCCTTCCAGCTCCGAGCAGCAGCCTCACCGCACATCCCCTCGCATGACCGCCAGCCCTCTCGAAGCATCTCGGCTCGGCTGAAACTCCAAGACAGCGCCGCAGCTCCTGAGCGCACCTCACCGGCGGATTGAGTTCAACCAGCGATTGTGCCGCGGCTTCGCGCGGCACGAATCTCTACTTCGTTAGGCAGCACGGTGAGGTAAGCTCCTGCTTAAGACGCTCTCGACACGCTTCGAATTCCCCAGAGGCGTACACTGGCCGTCTGGCCGCTCGAGGATTGATTGGACGCCCTCGAACTGGTCGCCACGATAACGACGGAAGAAGTGAACGTAGAGGTGTGGGGCGGCATTACCATGCACTTCGTAGTTCAGTTTTCTTGCCGGATTCATGATTGCGGCCACGGCACCAGAAACTTTTCCGAATTTCTCTCATGAGTGCCGACCTCTCGGCACCTGTGAGCTCATGCAGCTCCACAGCATTCCGCCAAAGACCAAGCACGTAACCAGGCAGCGGATCGTCGGGGCCGACCAGCACCCATGAAGCCTCAAGTCGCGCGAGAGCGACAGACCTGACAGAGTTGAAGCGCCGGCGCGCCGAAACCATTGCATCAGGCCGCTCGTATGGGTATCCAATATAACCCAAGGGCCTGGAGCAGTTGGCATGGATCGAGTCACGTTCGCAACGTCGTCGGGTATCGTATGGCTGGCCCTCGCGGTGCACTTTGCCGCTGGGTTGGTCGCCATCGTCACCGGGACCATCGCGCTGGCGGTTGCCAAGGGCGGCCGGTTGCACAAGCAGAGCGGGTTGGTCTTCACATGGGCCATGGTGGGTTTAGGCCTGACGGCAGCGGGCATCGGCACATACGAAAACAGACCGGGCCAGGTGTTCGGCGGGCTCCTCGCGGCTTACCTGGTCTTCTCGGCGATGACGACGGTCAAGCCATTGCCGGGAATCGGTCAGCGCTTCAACGTCGCGCTGATGGTCCTCGCATTCGCTTACGGGGTGGCGTCGCTGTACGGGGGCGTGCACGAATGGCTGGACCCCACGGTGCAAGTGATTGGTCGCCCGCGTGTCGTGCCGCCAATGGTCGTTGGGACTGTCATGTTGCTGGCGGCGATCGGCGACCTGCGCGCGATTCGCTCGGGCGGCTTGCGAGGATCGCGCCGACTGGCGCGGCATCTGTGGCGCATGTGCTTCGGGCTCTTCGTCGCGACGGGCTCGTTCTTCCTGGGACAGATGAAGTTCATCCCCGACCCCGCGCGTATCGTGCCACTGCTCCTCGTGCTCGCGTTCGCGCCGATCCTGTTTCTCTTCTACTGGATGTGGCGCGTGCGCGTTCGCGGCCGCCTGACCGGCATCGTTGTCGGCGCTACTCAACCACGTTGACCACTTGGGGCGCGGCGTCCGCGACGCCCAGCAAGGAGACTCCGTTGAAACACAACACCGTCCTGATTGTCCTTTCGCTGCTGAATGCCCTCTTCTTCGGGCTGCACCTCACCGGTGATATCGTCTTCGGGATCGAGAAGGGCGGGCGCGAGATCCTCGTTGGCGTGCTGATTCTTGCCATCTACCTGTACGGAGCGCTCGGGCTCCCCGAACGGTTGGCCGGCTACATCGTGCTCCTGCTTGGCGGACTCGCTTCGGCAGCGCTACCGGTTATGCACACGATGGGAAGGCCCCTCGGCGAGCGATTCGCTCAGCTGCCGGGCGGGTTCATCTTCATCTGGACGCTGCTCACGATGGGGGCGACGGGGCTCGTCGCATTCGTCCTGTCCGTGCAGGCTATCTGGAGCCTCCGACAGCGCCGGCGTGTTTCCGCGTAATGTCGCTGCTCGCGTCATCGGCGAAGAAGTCCAAGCGGTCCAGCCTTTTTTCTTGTGGATAGATCTGGGGAACGCACTGGGCTGAACTCGATGCGACAGATCTCGCAGACGAGCGCAAGAACGCGCCCAGACATCAAGGTAGTTGGTTGTTCCGCTGCCTAACGGCTACGAATCAGCTGCGGCGGTTTTATCATAAGAGCGGCGAAGCCCGCAACCGCAGCAACCGCCGTCGGCTGCATTTGTTTGTTAGCGCTCAGCCGCGCCGGAGCCATACATTCGGGTGTCGATGGCCGTGAATAACCCCGACAATACTCACCACGGTGGGATAGACCTTGTAATAGACGGCGTAGGGAAACTGCCGCAAGAGAACGCGTCGGAGTCGACCGCGAACCAACGGGTAGCGCTCTGGAGCTTCATCGATCAGCGCGAACGCGACGTCCACTGCATCGAGGAAACGCTGAGCGGCCGCCGGCGAATGCTGGCGATACCAGGCGAAGGCAGCATCGATGTCGGCTCGCGCGACCTTGCGAACGCGGAGCCGAGCCACCTACCGGAGCTTCCGTAGCAAATCCTGTCTGATTTCCGGCCAGGCCTGTCCGGCCTCTGGGTCGGCATCGGCCTCGGCTTCGCGGCGATCGAGCTCCGCCGCTAGGGCGTCGGTAATCGGCGCCGCGCTGGCTGGATCCAAGCTGTCCCAGAGACGGCCCATGAGCTCAATACGCTCTTCTGCCGTCAGGTCGTCCACGGGAAGGGGGCGTGATGTCATACTTGGAAGTTTGTCCGCGATGTCACGATCGGGCAATGCCTTGTGGCTGAGTCACGCGAGAATCGTGGATTTGGTGATCTCCTGTAGCGCTAACGCTACGGTTCAGCTGCAGCCGAATCACATGAGCGCGCGAAGCGCGCACACAGTAGACTCGGCTGGCTGCTGCAACCGTTTGTTAGACCGCTATTGGGCCGACCATTTCGCGATTGTGGCCTTGTCGAACTGCTCACCCCGAAGAACGACCGAGCGGATTCGTCGGAGATTCCTGATGTCTACCAGTGGATCTCCATCAACAACGAGAAAGGTCGCAACGCGGCCTGCCTTGACGACACCGTATGAATCTGCGACGCCGAGGAATGCCGCTGCGCTCACCGTCGCCGATCTTAGCGCTGCGACCGGCGGCAAGCCCGCGTCGGTCAACAGTGCCAGTTCATCGTGGATGTTCCCGATCTCGTCGCTGCCAGCAAGGAGTGGCACTCCTGATTCATACATGATCCTTACGATACGACGGGCTGCATCGAGAAGTCTCTGTCGAGCTACCCAGTCCTCAGCCGCCCTGGACGGCTCGTTCGCCCAGTCCCGCCACAGCACCAAGTTTGGTGTTTGCCATATCTCGTCTCGTGCCAGTCTCTCGGCCAACGCCGTGCAGGCCTTCTCGTCGAACGTGTCAAGCAACGGCGTGAGAAACGCGCTGCTCATGGCGTACTGGTAGGCGGGTCCTTTGTCTGGTTGCCTCGCGCGTCGCATGAGTTCCTGCTGTGTGGCTGGAGGGCCGTGGCTGCATGTGCGCAGCACAGCATGCGTGAGGCCGCCAAGATGCTCGACGCTCTGCTGTCCGACCTCACGGGCCTCGTCCATGCTGATGGCGGCCGGCACATGGCCAACCACCGGCAGGTGGTGCTGCCGGGCATTTTCCACGATTGCCAAGTAGGCTGGACGACTCAACCAATCGTGCACTTTCACAAACTGGGCGCCGTGCGCAAAGATCGCGGCTACGGCTTCGCGAGCTTGGCCTTCGCTCGCGACCGTCCGGTTCAGCCAGAATTCGGGAGCCGTCGGTCCGTTGACGATGGGACCCGCAAACCAAATCGCTGGACGCCGAGCCTGACTCTTCGAAAGAACTGAGATTGCGTCGATGGGTGAACCCAAATCCCGAATGCCGACAACTCCGTTTGCCAAGTAGCGCTCTATCGGAGGCTGGCGCTTCTTGTCCACGCCGAAGAGGTGTGTGTGCATGTCGAACAGACCGGGCACGATGAACGCGCCCGCGACATCGACCTGGCGAACGCTTCGCGGAACGACAGTCTCTTCCCTCGATCCGATCGAGACAATGCGGTCGCCGCGGACGAGCACAGTCTGCCCAACTGCGACTCGGCCACCAATCACGTCTACAACCGACGCGTTGAGTAGTGCCCACGAAGTCGCATCGGCCGTTCGGGAACAGGCCCCGCCGGTAACGGTGGCGACCAGAAGCAGTGCGGCCGAGATTCTCATCCGAACCATTCCGGGTACTCCTGCTTGGAAAGTCGGTCTAACGGCAAGCAATCAGCTGCGAGCGCCCGAACGAAAGCGCGCCGCAGGCGCGCCGACCAGACGCGCTCGGCAGCTGCATTGCGTTGTTAGCCGGCGTGCGACCCACCATGTCGGGGACCCATCGGCCACTGCAGGTCCTGGCGACCATGAACTACGGCGAGAATATCGACGCGTGAGGGCCGCACTTGGTAGATGATTCGATAGGGACCTTCCAGGAGCTCACGGATGTCTGGCTGTCTCGCTTCGGGAACGAGGCGCCCAGATTCCGGGAAGTGCACCAGCTGATCTGTACGTTGGAGTACGTGGTCGCTCCAGCGTTCGGCGTACACGGGCGAGGAACGTGCGATGTACTGGGCAATCGCAAGGACGTGCTGGCGGGCGCTGGCACTCCAGTGGACCGATGCGGTCACGAGGCTCGGCGAGTGACTTCCCTGAGTCGGGCTCGGACCTCATCCTGCGTGAAGGTGCGACCCGCGGCGACGTCAGCAAGCCCCGCGTCAATCGCTTCGCGGACGTAGAGCTCGTACATGACGTCATCCCATGACGCCGACTCGGGAAGCGAATCGATGATATCGCGCGCGTGCGCCTTGGGGTTCTTGGGGTCCGTCATAATGGCTCCAGGCGATCGGAACGGAGAGCAACTGTCGATATATGCCTGCGTTGATCTACGTGAGCAAGGTGGAGTCCGGCTAACCGGATAGCGTTCAGCTGCGGCGGATCAAATATGATCGCGCCGTGGACACGAGCGAAGCGAGTGCCTCGGCGCGTCCCATAGCTCCGCCGTCTGCTGCAACGCCTGTTAGCCAGCAACCCACCTACGTGTCGGCGGTTACGTCAGAATACGTGGATTCAAATCCCATCAGCCAGTTTATTGCACGGTGGCGCTCACTTGCGATGCTCAAGCACTCTCGCCACCGACTCTCCGGAACGTCCATGAGACTTTCGTCCGTCCACGGCCAAGTCCCCTTGGATCAATGGAAGATCTGTCGGGTCGAGCCCAAACTGGGTGCGTTCTGCCACTTCAACAAAGTCGATCGGCTGACGGTGCAGATAGAATTCTCGGAGCCGCCAATGGACGGTGAATAGATGGTTCGCAAGCGCGGCCACCTCGTCCTCGCTGCGACGGACTACGGTTGCAAGCAACGCTTCCCAGTTTGGCTGCCAGAATCCAAGAGCCTGCGCAACAGTGGCTGGCTGACAGACGCGATCGAACGGAGGCAAGTCAGCTAGTCCAAGGGCCCATGCTAGAACGACCATAGCCTCCGCTTCCCAACTCCTATCCACCGTCTGCTTGGGCGTTAAGGTCCCAATATCGGCTTCGAGGAACTGTTGTTCCAGCGGCTCGACTTCGGCGTTCGCGCCGGTCTCAGCCAGCCACGTAACCATGTCCTTCTGACACTGGACGTTCTCAGTGCTGGCGCCTTCGCCTTCGAGCTCGCTTCGCATGGCGAGAGCAGCAAAGACGATCGCACGGCGTGCAACCCTCTCATTTGCCGGTGGCGTGGGACTGGGTTCGTCGTCGAACACGCGAGAAAGAATTGCTGGCTAACGCCAGGGCTAAGCTGCAGCCGGATCATAACCATTCGCGGCGGCGAGCGTAGCGAGCGGCCGCGTTCCGCAGCCGGCTGTCAGCTTCAGCCCGTCGTTAGACGCCCTCCGGCACGGGAGTGCGACCCTTCGGCCGGATCGGATCGAAGTTGCGCCCGGGGAGGATCGCTGAGGACAGGGGAAATCGACGTCAGGTGTCTCGGAGAGCTTCGGTCGGCTGCACGGCAAGCGCCCGGCGCGTCGGCACGACGCACGCGATCATGCACACGGCCATCATCAGGGCCGTGTATCCGCCGAGGATCAGGAATTGATTTGCCGTCGGCGCACTATCCACCCCTCCGAGCAGGACCCACACGAGCAGGGCGCCGGCAAGCAGGCCCATGCCGAGCTGCCGCAGCGGCTGGGCGAACACCGCTCCGATGATGCGCCTCGGAGTCGCACCCAGCGCGACGCGCACGCCGATCTCGCGCGTCCTGCGTGAGACGGCGAACGACATCACGGCATAGATCGCGACGAGCGAAAGCACGAGCACCATCGCGCTGACGATGGTCGTCATCTTGACCCAGAACTCGTGGAACGCGACCTCGGCGTTCACGACGTTTCGCAGAGGCATCAGCTCGGCCAGGCGCAGCGTCACGTCGGCATCGGCCGCAAGGGCCCGAAGGCGCGGCGCGAACGCGTTCGGATCGCCGCGCACGTGCACGGCGACATTCAGCGGATACATCCCTTTGCGGACGAGCGGATGATAGATCCCGGCAGGCCCCCATCCGGAGATCGTGCCCATGTCGGGCGCGACGCCGATGATCTCGTACCACGGCAGCGTCTCGGGGGACTGGCCTCGCCACGGGTACCGGATGCGCCGGCCGATCGGATTCTTCCCGCCCAGCACTCTGTCGACGAATGCCTTGTTCACTACGGCGACGCGTGCGTCCGGGCCGACCTCCCCGCTGTTGAACCAGCGCCCCGACAACATCGAGACGCCAAGAACGTCGAGGTACTTGGTATCGACGCTGGTTGAGGCCACCACGTGGCCACGCTCGTCGTGCGGTGTGACCGCGCCCTCGTCGACCTCCACCTGATTGTTGGGGTGGTATTGTCGCGGGAGCCGCTCTCCGAAGACGACGCCGGCCACCGCCGGATCCGCCTCGAGTCTCGACTCCAACTCCTGGGCTGCGGCCAGGTACCGAGCCTGGAACGCCGCCACGCTCGTGTCGGCGCCGGGCTCCACCGCGAATCGCTCCATCTCCAGGCGGACCGAGAGATACTGATCGACAGGAAACGGCAGCGGATACGTCTCGATCTTTACGGCGTCCTTGCGCACGAAGAACGTGACGACGGGGAAACCCATCGTGACCGCGAGCTGCAGGACGATCACGGCGGTCCACAGCCCGCCGAACTGCGTGCCACCTCCGCCGGCGGTCGCGCGCTTGAGGCGGTCCCCGAGGTTGCGCGTGATCTTGAGACCCGGGAGCACTCCGGCGATGCCGGCAGCCAAGAGCGTGAGCAGTACCGTGTAGAAGAACGTCAGCGGGGAAAGCTTGCCATCGACCCAGAACGGAAAGTTGCCACTGCCGTCCGTGAGCTCTCCACGCATCAGATCCAGCGCCCACCGCATTCCCGCTCCTGCTGCCGTCAGACCGACGAGCGCCGCCACGGTTCCGAGCACCAGGGCTTCCGCGAACAGCTGCATGACAATGCGCCTTCTGCTGGCGCCGAGCGCGGACCGTACCACGATTTCGGTCTCGCGAGTCGCTGCGCGCGCAAACATGAGGAGCCCGACGTTGGCGCACACCAGCACGAGCAGCATCAGGACGAAGACATTGCCCGTCAGCAGCATCGTCCATTCTTCGGGCCCCCCGAACACCTGCACCGACTCGGCAAACGTGAAAAGCTGCGGCCGGAGGTGCTCGTGGGTGCGAGGGAAATCGTTGGCGGCGATCCGTCCGAGATTCGTGAGCTCGACGCGCGCCTGCCCGAGTGTCGCACCCGGCGCCAACCGCCCGACGATCTGGATCGTCATTCCCTGCCGCCGATCGTATCCAGTGACGTCGATCCTGAGCGGAACCCACAACTCCTGCGTGCGCGGAAACGCGAATCCGTTCGGCATCACGCCGACGATAGTGGCCGGCACGCCGGTGATGCGAACCGTGCGGCCGATGACGCCGGAATCGCCCTGAAAGCGGCGCTGCCACAGGTTGTATCCGATCACCGCGACGACCGGCGCGTCGGCACGTTCGTCCACCTCCACGAACGCCCTTCCGAGCAGCGGTGGGACGCGCAGTACGCGGAACGCGGCCGCGGTCATCTCGGCGGTGAAGACGGGTTCGGCCAGACCTCCGGTGATCATGAGATTCCGCGTGACCGTGCGGTACGCGCCAAGGTCGTCCACGGACTGGAGCGCCTCGCGCCACACCACGAAGTCGTGCGTCGCGCGGAACTCCGGACGGTTCGCCGCCGCGTCCCAGTTCTGCATGACGACGATCCGGTTGCTCTCCGGAAGCGGAATCACGGGAAACACGAGCTGGCGAATCGCTTCGAAGGTCCCTGCCCCCACCCAGATGGCGAACGCCATGGAGATGCCGCCGACGATCGTCAGTACCGGGTACTTGATCAGCATCCGACCGCCGAGCTTCACGTCGAGCCAGGAAAAGCGCAGCGCGTCGAACCAGGCCAGGCCGCGCGCGCGGCGCGCTTTCTCGACCTGGTCCTCCGTGCTACCGAACTCGGCGCGCGCTTTCCGCGCCGCGTCGGCAGGTGACATGCCTGCCCGCACCAGGTCTGAAGCGCGCAGGTCGATATGCAGACGGAATTCCTCGTTGAGCTCAGCGTCCACCTGACGCGTGCGGACAACGCCGCGCCAGAGCGAGCGCAGCCTGGCTATCAGTTCGGCGAACACGGATCACGCCTCCCGTGGCTTCGCTGAAAGAGCAAGCCCGATCGCATCCGACAGTCGCTTCCAGCTCGCGGTCTCCTCCCCGAGCGTGCGCCGCCCCGCAGCCGTCAGGCGGTAGAATTTCGCGCGGCGGTTATTCTCCGAGGTGCCCCACTCGGAGTCGATGAGGCCCCGATGCTCCAGCCGCGCAAGCGCCTGGTAGAGCGCGCCCTGCTGCACGAGGAGCGCACCGCCCGAGATCTGTTCGATACGGAGAAGCACGCCGTACCCGTGCAACTTGCCGAGTGAAACGGCCTTGAGGATCAGGACGTCCAGAGTTCCGGGCAAAAGCTCGGCAGAAGTCATGGGCTCTCCTTAGCTGCTAAGGAGAACAACGATGGTGCCGCCGCGCGAGTTTCACAAGGGTCGAGGGCGCTTCTGGGGCGAGCAGCGCCTCGGGCGGGGGCAAGGTCGTGGCGCGACGCGCCGGGATCGCCGTGACCCGGGGTCGCAGCCTAACC
>DATBVX010000153.1:0-3239 GCA_036515135.1 Steroidobacteraceae bacterium | reverse complement strand
CACAGAACGGCGCATCCACTCTAGCAGTTGAAGCCCGAGGTTTCTTGGCGCGAGCGGCTGCGGGCATATCCATGAGTGCGGGCCTGTTTATGGTGCGAAGCTTTGTGTGCTACGCGAACCACCCAAACGCTCCGATGTTGCAGGAGTGTCATTTGATAGGCTCTGTTCGCCTGGAAACGATGATCACTATCACCCGCTACGGAAGAACGAAGCGTCCCCGCCCGTAGCGGGCGATTGCGATGACAGTGCTGTTCGTTGTAACCATTCCGACCGCTTGATTTTAGAGGAGACGCAGCATGGACCGATTCACCGGCGGTTGCCTGTGCGGCAACGTCCGAATTGTGGCGTCGGGACTCCCATACCGGGTCGGCCTTTGTCACTGTCTCGACTGCCGCAAGCATCATGGGGCCCTTTTTCACGCTTCCGCGGTGTTCCCTCAGGATGCGGTGACGATCGATGGCGAAACACGCGACTACGTCGGGCGGTTTTTCTGTCCCCGCTGCGGCTCCTCCGTTTTCACACGCAGCGCAGACCAAATCGAAGTGAACCTAGGATCCCTGGATGCCCCTGACCAACTGATGCCAACCTACGAAAGCTGGATCGTCCGTCGCGAGTCCTGGTTGCCGCCGTTTCCGCTCAAGAGACGATACGACCGCGATCGTGACGCCACGGGTCGCTTTGAGGAGTAGGTCGCACCCTCGAGGCGGCTCTTGCATCGCCTCATAAAGAATTGTCGCAGGCGGTGCATCCAAACGCCTCCTGCCCACGCATCTCAGCTCATGTAGATCGTTCACTTTCGAGGAGTGCGTTATGGACGGAGTAGGGACAGGACTCGCAGCGCTCGCATTCTGGGGTTTCGTCGCGGCGCTGGTCTTGGCGGGCGTTTGGGACGGAGCCAAGAAGCGCGAGGCGCAGCACGAGACGTTGCGGCGAATGCTCGAAAGCGGCAAACAGGTCGACGAAGCCCTGATGGCCAAGCTCATGGGCGGCGAGGTGAAGCGCCCGGATCGGGACCTTCGAATCGCCGCCATCATCGTCTTCTCGGTAGCCGTCGGCTTGGCCGTGCTCGCCGTAGCCTTGAGCCGCACCGATGTGAACGCCGTCATGCCGTTGCTCGGCGCCGCCGGCCTCGTCGCCTGCGTCGCCGCGGGGTTGATGGTCGCATCGGCTTACGTCCGGCGCACGCGAACCGAAGACGAGGCGCGGCAGCCTCACCGGCCTCATGCGGGCTAGCCCTGGTGCCGCCACCAAGCACGGCGTATGCGAACAGCCCCGAGCCGTTCGTCGTGCGCCTCGCGGGCCGCGGCGATCGACACGCGTTCGAGGAGCTCGTGCGCCGGCGGCAGTCGTGGGTGCGTAACCTGATGCGCCGCCTGTCGCGTGACGCTTCGCTGGCTGACGATCTCGCACAACAAGTGTTCATTCGGGTATGGCGCACGATCGGGCAGTTGCAGCATCCCGAGCGCTTCCCAGGCTGGCTAAAGCGCGTAGCCGTTAGCGTTTGGCTACAGCACCATCGGAGGAGGGACGTATTGGCCTCGGCCGAGACGATCGACGATCACGAGGAGCACACGGACGACACCGCCGGTACAGCCGTCGATATCGATCACGCACTGGCGTTGCTACCGAACGCGGTGCGTCTCTGCATCGTTCTTTCATATCACGCACAGATGAGCCACGCCGAGATCGCGGAGACGACGTCGTTGCCGCTCGGCACGGTCAAGTCGCACATCCGCCGGGGGACCGAAAAGCTTGAGGATCTGCTCTCTGCCTACGCCGAAAGGGCGACGACCGAGGCGGCCTCATGAGCGCCGAACGCAACCTGGCGCTCGAGCGCCTCTTCGCCGCTGCCGATCGCGATCTCGGCGACGAAAACTTTGTTGCCCGCGTCATGGCGAGAACGAGCACGCTCCGCACGCGGAGGCTCATGATCGTGCTTGTCGTGTGCCTTGTCACGGCGCCTGCCACGTGGTTCGTCGCAGGGCCATTCAACGACGCGCTGTTGTGGTTCACCCAGTTCCTCGCGCAGCCGATCGCCGGCACCGGTGACGGCGTCGCAAGCCCCGTCGTACCACCGATTAACAGTGTCGGCGGCGCGCTTGCGCTGGGATTGCTCGTGTTACGCGCGATCAGGCGAAGGCTGTTCTCGGCGCGCAGCTGACAGGCAGAGATGAAAGTTCACACAGGACCGGACGCGTGGCCTAGATGTACACTTTGGACGTCGCTTTCCTTCTCTACATCGCCCCGCTCCTCGCGAGCGTGGCGGGGCCGGAAGACGTCCGCCGCCCGGCGGCGACAATCGCTTTGGCTTGGTCGTTCTATGAGCTTCTCAAAACCGCGGGCCATGGCCTTGGGTGTCGGCGCGCGAGACCGTCATGCGGGTGAGCTGGAGAAGTGTCGTATGAAATCGTTTGCAAAATCGACATGGCTAATACCGGTAGGGCTGTTAATCCTTAGTCTTCTCCCGCTCCTGGGTGGCGCTCACCGTATCACTGAACTGATTGGCGGCGCCGAGATCACCAAGGACAATGCCCGATTCTTTGCCGCCCCCGTGCCAATCGTTTTGCACGTCATCAGCTGCAGCGTCTACTTCGTGCTTGGCGCGTTCCAGTTCTCGCCCGATTTTCGAAGTAATAACCGCAGGTGGCATCGCACCGCCGGACGAATTCTGATTCCCACCGGATTAGCGTCCGCAGCAACCGGAATGTGGATGGCCGTCGCCTATCCGCCTTTATTCGGTGATGGAACAGCCCTCACATACATTCGTCTCATGGTGGGCGGGGCGATGATGCTCTTTGTTTGTTTGGGATTCGCCGCAATCAGACAGCGCGCATTTAACGATCATCGCGCGTGGATGATGCGCGCCTATGCGCTTGCCATTGCCGCCGGCTCTCAGCCGCTGACGCTCGGGATCGTGTTCGTCATTTACGGCGCGTTCGGAGAGATGGAATACACGCTCGGCATGACGGCTGGGTGGCTTTTGAATCTCGCGGTGGCCGAGTGGTTCATTCGGAGGCGAAAAAATCCAGAGGTCTTACGGGTTCGCGTCGAGAACTCGGTAGGATGACGTGTTTGCCGCAAGCGATCAGCACCTGCCAGCACGGTGGCGCATTAATCTTGCGTCAGCGCGAGCCCGGTCATTCCTCGAATGGCAGCTCGCGCGTTTCCCTTCCTGATACCGTGATGCCATGAAAGCGATCATCTGCACCAGATACGGTCCGCCGGCGGTTTTAGAGCCG
>DATBVX010000152.1:0-2185 GCA_036515135.1 Steroidobacteraceae bacterium | reverse complement strand
GGGCGGCGTCGAAAGCCTGGTCGATCACCCGGCGATCATGACGCACGCCTCGGTGCCGCCGGAGGCGCGTGCGAAGCTCGGCATCAGCGATTCGCTCGTGCGGCTTTCGGTCGGCATCGAGGACACCGACGACCTGATTGCGGATCTGAAGCAGGCGCTGGGCTGAGTCGCCCGGGCGACGCCCTCAGTTCAGCCTTCGCACGCGCACGATTCCGCGCCCCGGCGTTGAACTACGGGCATTGTTGTACTATTAAACGAACATTAGTACTTGTAGTACCTTAATATGTTCGTTATAAAGAACATATGAAACCGATTCTCAATTCAAGGGCCTTGGGCACCAGGATCCGTGCCGAGCGCAAGGCCCGCGGGCGTAGCCAATCGTGGGTCGCGGGACGTGTGGGTTGCCGGCGCCAGACCATCGCGGACCTCGAGGCCGGCAAGAACGTCGAGCTTGGCATTCTCTTTGGCGCCGTCAGCGCGCTCGGCAAGGCTCTCGCCATCGTCGACGCGCATGTCGAGCTCGAACGGCTCGACGAGATTTTCCGTGACCAGGATTGAACATCTGCGGGTGTCGACCCCGCAGGGTGATTCCGGCGACCTGCTGAAGGAATCGCGATACGTTTTCAATTACACGGCGCGTGAGCCCGACAAGGCCACGTCGCTCATCATGCCGATCCGGGCGGAGAGTTATTCAAGCGGCGGCCTGCTGCCTATCTTCGAGATGAACAGGCCGGAAGGATATCTGCTATCGAAGATTGAGGAGACGTTCGCCAAGGTCGGACCGCTGGACGACATGGCGCTGCTCAACCTGGTCGGGGGCAAACAGATCGGCCGCCTGAGCTACGCGCAACCGGGAATCACGAGGGAGCACGCGCGCGCGCAGATCGGCCGGAAGGCATTACTCGCGCGCAGGCCGACAGCCGATTTGTTCAATGAGCTGGTCGCCATCTACTTCGATTCGGGAATTTCCGGCGTGCAGCCCAAAGTGCTGCTGCCGGATGCGGACAAGGCTGCGCCACTTGCCAAGCGGTCGACGCTGGTGTACTCGGACCTGATCGTCAAGGCGAGCGGCGAGGAGTTCCCGCATCTGACGCAGAACGAGTACCTCTGCATGAGCGCCGCGCGCCGCGCTGGGCTGCCGGTACCCGATTTCTGGCTGTCAGACGATGGCGGACTGTTCGTGGTCGAGCGCTTCGACCTGCAGGGCGGCACGGCGCTCGGTTTCGAGGACATGGCCGTACTGATGAACCGGCCGAACCGCGAGAAGTACCAGGGTAGTTACGAAGGTATTTCAAAGGCGATCCGGCTCTATTGCACCGAGAGCGACCCACTGCCACAGCTTCAGCGTTTCTACGAGTACGTCTGTCTTGTCGTCATGGTGCGAAACGGAGACGGGCACCTGAAGAATTTCGGCCTGGTGTACTCACATCCGGGCGACCGTACGTCCATCCGACTGGCACCGCTTTACGACGTCGTGACAACGAGCATCTATGCGCTTTCGCCGAGTGCGGCCGGGATCACCAAGTACGATCGTACCCTCGCATTGAATCTAGCGAAGTCCAAACAGTATCCGGACCGCGCCACCCTGCTCGACTTCGGGCGAGCCATCTGCCAGGTCGCGCGGCCCGAGCGCGTGCTGGAGCGGATTGCGGATGCGATGACGCAGACCCTGCGCGAGGAGCGCCAACGAATACCCGGCGAGCTGCTGGGGCTGATGTCCAGCGAGTGGGATGCGGGGCGCGCGGTGGCCGTTTCGCGCTGATCACGCCAGGCGCTGGGCGGAGTCGCCCCAGCGACGCCCTCAGTTCAGCCTTCGCACACGCAGGCCGTGAGGATCGGCGCGTTCAACGCCGTCCGCGCCGATGTTGCTGAAGCGCACGATGCCGACCAGTTCACCGCCGCGGCCGCGATCGGAGACTCGCAGAACGCCGAGCCCCGGTGTCGTGCCGCGGGCATTGTGTGGGTCGCCGCTCAACGGCGTCGGGCCACGCAACGCGACGAAAACCAGGTCGCCGGACGGCGCGATGTCGCTGAGATCCGGCGCTGCATTGTCGGTCAGCGGTCCATTCAGCGCGATCGTCCCCACGTGCGAATCGTCGGCTGTCGCAAGCACCTCGACGGTGTCGGCGTGGCGGTCGAAGGCCCAGAGATACCTGCCCCGCGACCCGGTGAGCACCATGCCGTG
>DATBVX010000151.1:0-4479 GCA_036515135.1 Steroidobacteraceae bacterium | reverse complement strand
CCTGGGATGCGGCGAATCCGTATACGGGAGCGCAAGCCGGTCGGCGGCTCAACGCGCTGGCGAGGCTCTGCCGGGATGCGTAAGGCCGTCCTCATCCTGATGATCATCCTCATGACCGCCTGCGCGACCTCCCAGGCTGTTCGGCGTACGTCGCCGACATCGCCAACCTGGCAACTACTTCCGCCGTCATCGCTCGGCACGACCCGCGCCGCGAATCAGCGCTTGCGCGCCGCGTATGCCGATCAGGAGATCAGCCTCGACTTCGCCGTCAGCGTGACCGCGGATCGCATCACGGTCATTGGGCTCGTCCCCGCGGGGCCCCGAATGTTCACGGTGAGCTACGACGGTCACCAGATGGATGCACAAGCGAGCCACGAAGTACCCGCTGCGCTCGAGCCCGGACGGCTGCTCAACGATCTGCAGCTCGCGCTCTGGCCGCGACAGGCACTCGAACGCGCATTCGAGGGTTCCCGCTGGCGCCTCACGGAGCCGGATGAGCGCACCCGGCGCCTGTTGCGCGATGGCAGGCTCGTTGCCGAGGTGCATTACACCACGGCCGACCCGTGGACCGGCCGAACATGGCTGGTCAATTTCGACGGTGGCTATGCCATCACCGTCGACTCGCAGAGCCTGGAATGACGTGGGCGCCGCCGGCATCGAGATGTCTCTGAGCGACCTCGCGCGCATCCCGATCGAGAAGCTGCTGTTGCAACGGCACGAGATGCTGTTGATCGAACGCGTGCACGACTTCGGCCCGAGCCATGTTGAGGTGAGTACCCGCGTGACGCAGAATCATCCGCTGGTTGAGGATCCACGCGGCATGCCCGCCTGGGTCGGCATCGAGCTGATGGCGCAGGCCATTTCGGTGTTCTCGGCCCTCGAGCTGCGAGCTCAGGGATTGGGACCGCGCATCGGCTTGCTTCTCGGTGCGCGCAAATTCGAGGCACGGGCGCCGTATTTTCGGGTCGGGGCGAAGTTGAACGTGCGCGCGACGCTTGCGTTGCGCGATGCCACGGGACTCGGCGTGTTCGAGTGCACGATCCGCGAGCAGGAAACTCTGCTCGCCCAGGGGCAGGTCAAGGGGTACATGCCGGAAGACATCGACAAGTTTCTGAGGTCGGCTGCTCATGGCTGAGTGGGTGCTGGTCACCGGATCGAGCCGCGGCATCGGCGCCGCCATCGCCCGGCGCCTGGCGCGCGATGGCTACAACATCGTGATTCATTGCCGCAGCGACAGATCGTCCGCCGAGCAGGTTGCGACTGACGTGCGCGCCGCAGGGGTGCAGACG
The DNA here is from genome assembly GCA_036515135.1 of Steroidobacteraceae bacterium. Classification (GTDB taxonomy): domain Bacteria; phylum Pseudomonadota; class Gammaproteobacteria; order Steroidobacterales; family Steroidobacteraceae; genus DATBVX01. The sequence goes on along the minus strand of DATBVX010000151.1, from coordinate 3,190 downwards.
AGGCTGCTCCAATTCGACACCGCCGATCGCGCGGCCGCCCAGGCGGCCCTGATCGCAGATGTCGAAGCGCACGGGGCGTACTACGGCGTCGTCTGCAATGCCGGCATCGCTCGCGACGGCGCGTTTCCAGCTCTCACGGCCGAGGACTGGGACAGCGTGGTGCGGACCAACCTCGACGGCTTTTACAACGTCCTGCAACCGCTGGTAATGCCGATGATCCGTCGCCGCAAGCCAGGACGCATCGTCACGCTGTCTTCTGTTTCGGGACTGATCGGCAACCGCGGCCAGGTCAACTACAGCGCGGCCAAGGCCGGTATAATCGGCGCGACCAAGGCGCTCGCCGTGGAGCTGGCGAGCCGTGCGATAACCGTCAATTGCGTGGCACCCGGCCTGATTCGGACCGCGATGACTGCCACGGCACCGATCGAGGAAGTTCTCAAGATGATTCCGGCGCAACGACTCGGCGAGCCTGACGAGGTCGCGGCCGTGGTCAGCTTTCTGATGTCCGAGCCTGCGGCCTACATCACGCGCCAGGTCATCGGTGTGAACGGCGGGTTGTGCTGATGAGCTCCAATGGACGGCGCGTCGCGATCACCGGCATGGCGGGCATTACCTCGCTCGGGAAGAGCTGGCCCGAGGTCGAGCGCAGCCTGCGCGCCAATTCGAGCGGGATCGAGCGCATGCCCGAATGGGCGCGCTATGCGGACCTCAACACGCGCCTGGGTGGTCCGGTGTGCGACTTCACGCCGCCACCGCACTTTACTCGCAAGGTCACGCGATCGATGGGGCGCGTGTCACTGCTTGCGACGTGTGCAACCGAGATGGCACTCGCCCGCGCCGGGCTCCTCGAGGATGAATCCATTCGCGATGGCCGCATGGGCGTGGCATACGGCTCATCGACGGGCAGCACCGATGCGGTGCGCGATTTTGGTGACATGCTGTCGAGCGGCGGCATGGGCAACATCAATGCCACCACTTACCTGAGGATGATGCCGCACACCACGGCAGCGAACATCAGCGTGTACTTTGGTCTCAAGGGTCGCGTAATCCCGGCGTCGAGCGCGTGCACCTCCGGCAGCCACTCGATCGGCTACGCCTACGAATCCATCAAGTACGGGAAGCAACTGATGATGGTGGCTGGCGGTGCCGAGGAGCTTTGCGTGAGCGAGGCCGCGGTATTCGACACGCTATTCGCGACCAGCACGCGCAACGACAGGCCCAAGACCACTCCGCGACCGTTCGATCGTGACCGGGACGGGCTGGTGATCGGCGAGGGTGCGGGCACCCTGGTGCTCGAGGATTTCGATCACGCGACCGCGCGTGGCGCGACGATCCACGCGGAGATCGTCGGATTCGGCAGCAACGCGGACGGTGATCACCTCACGCATCCCAACGCCACTACGATGCAGCGGGCGATGGAACTGGCGCTCGAGGATGCGGGTGTCCCGCCGGAGGCGGTCGGGTACGTGAACGCACATGCCACAGCGACGGAGCACGGCGACATCGCGGAGACGCGAGCCACCGCCCGGCTGTTCGGACCGCACGTTCCCGTGAGCTCGTTCAAGGGGCACGTCGGCCATACGCTGGGCGCGTGTGGCGCCATCGAGAGCTGGTGGACGATCGAGATGCTGAATTCGGGTTGGTTCGCCCCGACGCTCAACCTCGAGAATGTCGATACCCGCTGCGGCGAGCTCGACTACATCCAGCGCGACGGCCGCCGCTTCGACTGCGAGTTCGCGCTCAAGAACAATTTTGCATTCGGTGGCATCAACACTTCACTATTGTTCCGGCGCGTGGCGTAGACACGCGCGGGATTGTCTTGCGACTCAACAGGGAGATCGATCATGCGCATGCAGGCATTGGTGGCAGTGACGGCAGGAGTCGTACTGGTGGTCGGGGCCGCGTACGCGCGTGACACCCGGCTCAAGCTGCCGATCAAGGATGCCATGGAAACGGCGGCTTTCAAGCAGCAGGCGGACGCGAACATCAAGCTGTTTTTCGGCTCGCAGGAGCATCCCAAGCCGGCGCAGAGCTTTGGCACCTACACCACCAACAAGAAGACCAACTTCTTCAACAAGTCGGACAAGGAAGGCTGCGAATGGGTATTCCTGTCCGCGGTGCTCGGGTTGCAGGAACGCGCTCGACAGCTCGGTGGCAACGCGGTGGTGAAGATCAAGAGCGTCTATCGCGGCGCCGATCTGTCGAGTGAGACCGAATACGAATGTGGAGCCGGTGCGTTGATGGGCGGAGTGGCTCTGCAAGGCGAAGTCGTCAAGCTGCCCTGACACCTGGCGGCAGCAATTGTGCATCAAAGCCGCGTGCGGCGCGGATCGCCGCTGACCACTTGCGATGAGATCGGAATTCCTGACCACTGCTCTCGAGGCGGCGGAAGCGGCGACCCAGGTCATTGAGCGGCTCTACCGCGGCAACATCCAGCTGCGCGAAAAGGCCGACAAGTCTCCAGTCACGATTGCCGACGTCGAGGCCGAGAAGGCGATCCGCGCCGTGCTCGAGGCGCGATTTCCTGATCATGGGTTTTACGGCGAAGAGACCGGCGAGCACGATCGCGACGCCGAGTATCTGTGGCTCGTGGATCCAATCGACGGCACCAAGGCGTTCGTGCGCGAATACCCGATGTTCTCCACGCAGATCGCACTCATGAGACGCGGCGAGCTGGTCGTTGGCGTATCGAGTGCCTGCGAGTACGGCGAACTCGCCTACGCGGAGAAAGGACAGGGTGCGTGGCTCGATGGCAAGCGCGTGACCGTGAGCAGCATCGATCGAATCGAAGACGCCGCGCTGTCGACGGGAAATCTCAAGACTTTGGCGCTCGGGCCGCGCTGGAGCCGTTTCGGTGCACTCATCGGCCGGCTCAATCGCATCCGTGGCTATGGGGATTTCCTGCACTACCACCTGCTGGCGGCGGGGAAAATCGATGCCGTGATCGAGACCGACGTCAACATTCTCGATATCGCGGCGCTGGCGGCGATCGTCGAAGAGGCGGGCGGACGCTTCACGGATCTCGAGGGGAATTCGGTGACGCTCGAGACCACCAGCGTGCTGGCCACCAACGGCCGGCTGCACGCGCCACTTCTGGAAGCGCTCGGCTAGCGGCCGGCCGTGTCCGGCACCGTTGGTTAAGCCGACTGTGCCTACTCGCTGACGAATACGCGCCTGCCGCGGAAGTCGA
>DATBVX010000150.1:0-16465 GCA_036515135.1 Steroidobacteraceae bacterium | reverse complement strand
TACGCCTTTTGCGCCCCGCTCGCGCCCGACTCTGGCTCTGCGCGTAAGCATGCGGCCATTGCACTGCTGTGGGGACAAAGGACGATCCCGCTGGATGAAGGCGAGTACATCCTGGGGCGCGATGAAGCCTGTCGCATCGTGGTCGATGCAGAGGGCGTGTCACGGCGGCATGCGCGCATCACGGTCTCCGGCAACGCGGCAAGTATCGAAGATCTCGGCAGCAAGAACGGCACGTACGTCAATCGCGAGCGAATCTCGTCGCTGACGACGTTGCACAATGGCGATGAGGTCGCTCTGGGCACGGCAGTCCTGAAGGTGCGGCCTGTCTCGGATGCCGGCGCAACCCGGACCGTGCAAATGCCATGACCGAACCCGGGCCCGAACTCAACGATGCGCGCACCGGTGCCCGTTTGGGTCATTACGAGTTGCTGGCCCGGCTCGGCGCAGGCGGAATGGGCGAGGTTTATCGAGCCCGCGATCTGAAGCTCGAACGCGACGTCGCGCTCAAGCTGCTGCCACCGGACGTCGGCGCCGATCGCCGGCGGCTCGAACGGTTCGCACAGGAAGCGAAGGCGACGGCGCAACTTAGCCACCCGAACATCCTGGCGGTTTATGAAATGGCCGCCGAGGACAGCGATGTCTTCATCGTTTCGGAGTTGCTCGAGGGCCGCACGCTCAGGCAGCGCCTCGCCGCCGGTGCCCTCCCCTGGCGCAAGGCTGTCGACTTCGCGATGCAGATTTGTGCCGGCCTCGGCGCCGCGCATGAGCGCGGCATAGTTCACTGCGATCTCAAACCCGAAAACCTGTTCGTGACCAGCGAGGATCGCATCAAGATTCTCGACTTCGGCCTGGCGCGGCTGCGCGAAGCGCCAGCAGGCGCCGACGAGCTCTCAGCGACCATAACTCTGCATTCGAGCGTGGCAATTTTCGGGACGCTCGCTTACATGGCGCCCGAACAAATCCGTCGGGGCGATGTCGATGCACGCTCAGACTTGTTTGCGCTCGGCGCAATCCTGTACGAGATGCTCTGCGGCCGGCGGGCATTTCCTGCGCACAATCCGGCAGAGACACTGGGCGCGATTCTGGCGGATGACCCTCCGCCGCTGCCGAGAACGGTTCCGACGCCGCTCGGGCGAATCGTGCAGCGGTGCATCGAGAAGGAACCGGCGGCGCGCTTCCGTTCCGCGCACGACCTTGGGCTCGCGTTGGAGGCCGTCGCGGACAGCCGTGAGGAATCGGGCGAGCGATTTCTGACGTGGTTTCCAGGCGTTCGCTGGCGCTGGCGTCGTGTCTTCTATGCAGGCACGGTAGTTACCGCGATTGCCATTGCGTACATGATTGGCTCGCGACTTGCGCAACCTGTGCGCCTAATGGCCCCGGTGAGATTCTCGCTCGCGCTGCCGGAAGGCACGGGCCTGGTCGAGTTCACGGCCGCTCCGATGGCGCTGACCGCCAATGGCGAGAGCCTGATACTCGCGCTTGCCGACGAAAGCGGTAGCCGGTTGTGGCGACGACGAATGGATTCTGAGGAGCTGACGCCGATTGATGGATCCGATGGCGCCAGCAGTCCATTTCTCTCACCCGATGGCCAGTGGATCGCTTTTGCCGCGGGCGGAAAGATCAAACGCATCAGCGTTGCCGGCGGCGAAGCGCAAGTGATTGCCGACGCACAGCAGTTCTTCGGCGGCTGCTGGCTGAACGATCAAGCGATCATCTTTGCGCCACGTTTTGCCCGCGGGCTCTGGCGCGTTTCCCCGTCCGGCGGCAAACCGGTGCAGCTGACAGCACCGACTGGACCCGACGACGCGGCTCACATTTGGCCCGCCTGCCTGCCGGACGGACGCACCGTGCTGTTCAGTCAGTGGAAGGGCGGCAGCCAGGTTGACGAGTCTGCAATCGGCTTCGCCAATGTGGACGGACAGCAGCAGGGTGTCCTCATCGACGGTGGATATCACCCACGCTACCTGCGTGACGGCCAGCTGCTGTTCGCGCGAGTCGGCACACTGATGCGCGTGCCCTTCGATCTGGACTCTCACAAGCTGCGCGGTCAACCACAACCCCTCCTCAATGGCGTGCTCACCAACGTGAACTCGCAGGTCGCGTTTTACGAAACGTCGAGTAGCGCTCACCTGGCCGTGGTTCAAGGCCAGTACGAGCAGCCACAGCGCCGCCTCGTGTGGGTGGATCGGAACGGCGTCGTGGAACCCGCGAGTGCAATGCGCAAGCCCTTCTCATCGCCGCGCATTGCACCCGATGGTCGACGCGTGACGACGTGGTTGCAGGATGACCAGGTCGCGGTGTGGCTGTTCGATCTGCAGCAGGATCGACTGTCCAGGTTGAGTCACGGCATTGACGATCACTCACCGGTCTGGTCGTCTGATGGCAAGCGTGTGGCCTTCGACTCGAGCCGCTCCGGTCGTTACCAGCTGTATGTCGCAGACGTCGATAGCATGGGCCAGGAGGTGCAGTTGACCACGCACCCGAGCGATCACTTTGTGAACGCATGGCTGCAGGACGATCGGCTGGCCTACACGGACTACAGCATCGAGGGAGGCGGCGACCTGTGGCTTATCGAGGCGCGTGCAGGCGCCGAACCGCAACCGCTGCTGCAGTCGCCCTTCTCGGAAACCGAGCCCGCGTTCTCCGCCGACGGTCGCTGGATTGCCTACGTGTCGGACGAAAGCCGACGCAAGGAAGTTTACGTGCAGCGATTTCCGCTCTCGGGACCGCGCGTGCAGGCTTCTCGCGACGGAGGCGAAGAGCCGGCGTGGTCGCGCTCGGGCAGCGAGCTGTTTTTCCGCCAGGGGCGCGGCATGTTTGCCGTACAGGTCCTCGGCGATGAGCAGCCCACGTTGACTGATCCGCAGCTGCTCTTCACGGGACGATTTCACTTCAATCTGTATTCCACCAACACGTACGACGTCGCCGCTGACGGACGCTTCCTGATGGTCGAGGAACCGCCGCCGCTGCGCCGGACGATCCACGTGACCCTGTTCCTGGGCGACAGCCTGTGAGCTTGCCTCAATAGACGGTGCCGAATAGACGGTGCCGGAGCGGTATATCGGGCTTATTCGAATAGCCCGATATACCGCTCCGGCACCTAATGACCCAGTTCGGCGAGCAGGCGATCGATCGTCGACTGCGCCTGTGCGAGATAGCCGCCACCGAACAGGTTGAGATGATTGAGCACGTGGTAGAGGTTGTAGAGCGTGCGCCGTGTGCCGGCGGCCTGATCGAGCGGCCACGTGGCGTGATACGCGGTGTAGAACGCATTCCCGAAGCCGCCGAACAGCCGTGTCATCGCGAGATCGGCCTCGCGATCGCCGAAGTACACCGCGGGATCGAAAAGCACCGGCTGACCGGCTGAATCGACCGCCCAGTTGCCGCCCCACAGATCGCCGTGCAGCAGCGACGGCACAGGGCGATGGCTCGCAAAAAACGCGCCCATCAGCTCGAGAAGCACCGCGCCGCGGTCGGTTAACCGCCCGTCATGCCCATTGCGCTTCGCGAGCTCGAGCTGATGGCGCAGGCGCCGCTCGCGGAAGAACGCGATCCAGTCATTGCCCCATGCGTTGGGCTGTTCCGTGCTGCCGATCGTGTTGTCACGGTGCCAGCCGAAGCCGCGCGCGCTGACACGATGTTGCCAGGCGAGCTGTTCGCCCAAGCGCGTTTCGGCGAGGTGAGACGACGCACCGAAATCGATCCATTCGAGCGCCAGATAGGCGTGTGCAGCCGTCGCCCCGAACGCATGAACGACGGGAACGCGCACCGCCGCGGCCTGCTTGAGCTCACCGAGCCCGGCCGCCTCGGCTTCGAGCATCGCCAGCCGGTTCGCCGGCGCCACCTTGACGAACAGCGGGCTCGCGCTCGTTTCCCAGCGGAAACTGTCGTTGATGCAGCCGCCGTGGACGCGCGCGGCAGGCGCGGAACTGGCGCGAGCGCCGATGGCGCTCGAGAGTGCAGTGGAGAGAGCAGTCCAGTCGAGGGATTCGCGCAGCGTCACGCCAGCCAGCGCTGTAGACGATCGTGCATCGGACTCGAGCGCGGGAAATGCGCCAGCAGGTATTCCATCTGGTCGGCGAGCACGCGCCGACCCTTGAGGAATATGTACTCCGCATAGGTCGGCGTGAACGGCACGGCGATCAGCTGCATCTTCGCCTGCTCGGGCGTGCGCGACGCCTTGGCGTTATTGCAGCGGCGGCAGGCCGCGACGACGTTGGTCCACGTGTCACCGCCGCCCTGGCTGAACGGGCGGATATGATCGCGCGACAGCTGCGAGGCCGCAAAGCGCATGCCGCAGTACATGCAGACATAGCCGTCGCGGCGGAAAAGTGTTTGATTGTTGAGCGGCGGCGTGTAGTCGCCGCGCAGGTTACCCGGATTGTACGAGTGACCGACGGTGGCGATGATCGAATTGACATCGACCACCGTGCGCCGGCCGCTGCGCGCGTTGGTGCCGCCATACAGGCTGTACAACAGACTGCCCGCCGAATAGGCGACCTGTTCCATGTGGTAGAGCCGCGCCGCCTCGCGGTAGTCGATCCACTCGAGCGGCATGCCGGCGACGTCGGTGCGCAGCACCTGCTGCGACAACGCGCGCGCAGCAGCGGGCACGATGATCAACCGATCATCGTCCCGATCGCCCTCGATCAACCTGGCTACCACCTTACTCATGGTCTCTGACTCGCATCGCCGTGTGTAAGATAAGGCAGGTGTGTGCAATAATTCAACGGCGCAAGCCTTTCATAGTTAACGACAAAATTCGGCACCCGTGGCTTAGGGGCCACAGCCATGTCGAATTGTGATCGACGTCCCGGTTCTTAAGGAGGCGACATGCCAGTGGTGATTGGCGCGGTTCGCGAAATCGCGCCAAACGAGACGCGCGTGGCTGTGGTCCCCGAAGTGGCGGGAAAGCTCATCGGCCTCGGTGCGAGGGTCGTGATGGAGAACGGCGCCGGTACGCGCGCGCAGTTCCCGGACGCCGCCTTCAAAGGCGTCGAGTTCGCCGCTTCCGCACCGCCAGTTCTCGCTGCTGCGGACGTGCTGCTGAAAGTGCAACCGCCGACGGTCGACGAAATCGCTCGACTCAAGCAGAGCGCGGTCGTCATCAGCTTCATGCAGGCCCATCAGCGCCTCGACGAGGTGCGCGCGCTGCGCGATCGTGGCGTGACCAGTTTTGCGATGGAGCTCGTGCCCCGCATTTCGCGGGCGCAGTCCATGGATGCGCTGTCCTCGCAGGCCGCGATCGCCGGCTACAAGGCGGTGCTGATCGGTGCCAATACGCTCGACAAGTTCTTTCCGATGTTGACCACCGCAGCGGGCACGATCCGCCCGGCCCAGGTGTTGGTGGTCGGCGCGGGAGTCGCCGGATTGCAGGCGATCGCCACCGCGCGGCGCCTGGGTGCGGTCGTGGAAGCCTATGACGTCCGCGGCGCTACCCGGGAACAGGTGAAATCGCTCGGCGCCAAGTTCATCGACACCGGGGTGAGCGCGGAGGGAACCGGTGGCTACGCGCGCGAGCTGACGGACGAGGAAAAGCGCCAGCAGCAGGAGATCCTCGACGCGCGCATCGCGGTGGCCGACGTCGTCATCACCACGGCTGCGGTACCCGGTCGGACCGCGCCGCGCATCGTGTCGCGCGCCGCGGTCGAACGGATGAAAGCGGGCGCCGTGATCGTCGATATCGCGGCGGAGTCAGGCGGCAACTGCGAGCTCACACGCGCCGGCGAGATTGTGGCGCACAACGGCGTGCGCATCGTCGGGCCGGTGAATCTTCCTGCGCAGCTCGCCTACCACGCGAGCGAGATGTACGCGCGTAATCTGCTCAACTTCCTCAGGCCGGCCATCGACAAGGGCGAGCTCAAGATCGACTGGAACGACGAGGTGTTCGCGCAGTCGTGCCTCACGCACGAACGCGCGATCAAGCACGAACCGACCAGAAGGCTCGTGGCTTAAACCCACTCACCACTCACCACTCACCACTCACTCCTCACTCCTCACCATCCACCCATGATCGACGGCATCACCGCTTTCTACATCTTCATGCTGGCCGCATTCACCGGTTACGAGGTGATCGGGCGCGTGCCGGTGATCCTGCACACGCCACTGATGTCGGGCTCGAACTTCGTGCACGGCATCGTGCTGGTGGGCGCGATGGTCGCGCTCGGCCAGGCCGATTCGACGCTGGGAGTCGTGATCGGCTTCATCGGCGTGGTGCTGGCGGCGGGCAACGCGGTGGGCGGCTACGTCGTGACCGAGCGCATGCTGGAGATGTTCAAGGCGAGCGGGGAGAAGAAGCGATGAGCGCGTTCCTCACGCCGCAACTCGCTTCGGCGCTCGTGAATGCGAGCTATCTGCTGACGGCGTTCCTGTTCATCATGGGTCTGAAGCGCATGAGCTCGCCCGTCACCGCGCGTAGCGGCGTCATCTGGGCAGGTTGGGGCATGCTGGTTGCCACGCTCATCACCTTTCTCGCGCCGGAGATCGCGGCCAACTACTTCCTGATCATCACCGCGATCCTGATCGGCGGCGTGCTCGCGTGGTGGACCGGCAAGCGCGTCGCGATGACCGACATGCCGCAGATGATCGCGCTCTACAACGGCATGGGCGGCGGCGCGGCCGCGGCGATCGCCGCGGTCGAACTCTTCCGCGGTGAAACGCACGCGATCACGACGGTGAGCCTCGCCGTGCTGGGCGGCGTGATCGGTGCGGTGTCGTTCGGCGGCAGCCTGATCGCGTTCGGCAAGCTGCAGGGGCTCATCAAGCGCAGCCTGCGTTTCCCCGGCCAGCAGGTGCTCAATCTCGTGATCCTGGTCGGCGCCCTGGCGTCCGGTGCCGCCATCGTGCTGGGGCTCGGGGCCTCCGCCAACGACGTCATCATCGTCTTCTTCGTGCTCGCGCTGATCCTCGGCGTGACCATGACGCTACCCATCGGCGGCGCGGACATGCCCGTCGTGATCTCGCTCTACAACGCGCTCACCGGCCTGGCGGTCGCCTTCGAGGGCTTCGTGCTCAACAACGCCGCGATGATCATCGCTGGCACCGTGGTCGGATCCGCGGGCACGCTGCTCACGCAATTGATGGCAAGAGCGATGAACCGGTCGCTCGGCAACGTGCTCTTCAGCGGCTTTGGCGAGAGCGCCGCGGCCGGGGGCGGCGACATCAAGGGCAGCCTCAAGCCGATCGAAGCGGCGGATGTCGGCGTGATGATGGCGTTTGCGCAGAAAGTCATCGTCGTGCCGGGCTACGGCATGGCGGTCGCACAGGCCCAGCACAAGGTATGGGAACTGTGCCAATTGCTGATCGAGCGTGGCGTGACCGTGCGCTTCGCAATTCACCCGGTCGCCGGCCGCATGCCCGGTCACATGAACGTGCTGCTCGCCGAGGCGGGCGTGCCCTACGACCTGATCGCGGACCTCGAGGAGATCAACGCCGAGTTCGAGAACGCCGACGTGGCGCTCATCATCGGCGCCAACGACGTGGTGAACCCGGTGGCGCGCACCGACCCGTCGAGCCCGATCTACGGCATGCCGATTCTGAATGCCGACAAGGCGAAGAACGTCATCGTGATCAAGCGCGGCCAGGGTCAGGGGTTCTCAGGGATCGAGAACGCGCTCTTCTACCTGGATCACACGCGCATGCTGTACGGCGACGGCCAGGCCGCCGCCGGACAACTCATTCAGGCCGTCAAAGCGGTGGGCTGAGAGGTGCTGAACGTAAACTACCGGACCACCTGTCTCGTTTTCGTCCTGGGACCCTTCGCCGGATGCTCGACTACTACGACACCGCGGCCGTCAGAACCGGAGTTTCTGAATGCGCCGCAAGCCCTCGAGCGTGGCCTGCCGTTTTCCGAGGCCGTGCGGGCCGGGGATCTGCTCATTCTCGCGGGGCAAATCGGCGATGACCGTGGGACTGGACGGCCTGTTGCCGGAGGGATCCAGGCCGAATCGCGGCAGGCACTCGAGCACATCAAGGCCGTTCTCGAGCGCAACGGGTCATCGCTCGCGGACGTCGTGAAGTGCACGGTGTTCCTGGCGGATATCGCCGAGTGGGGCGCGTTCAACGAGGTGTACAAGCAGTACTTCAGCCCGCCCTACCCGGCGCGCAGCGCACTGGGTGCCAGTGGGTTGGCCCTGGGAGCCCGCGTCGAGGTCGAGTGCATCGCTTACGCGCCGGTCGCCGCGCGCTGAGGGCGCAGCTCTTTCTCGAGTAACCGGCGAGTTTTGCCGGCGGCAACCGGCGCGTGAACGCGCTAGCCTGTCCGCGTCATGGGACTGCAGCTGCTCACGGATCGAGCACGTCACGCGCGCCGCCATAATGCCGAGCTCCGCTTATCGGGACTGCTCCGCGCGCGGCAGCTGAAGGGCTATCGATTCCGGCCCCAGCACGCCATCGGCCCGTTCATCGTCGATTACATCTGTCTCGAAGAGGCGCTGATCATCGAGCTCGTCGGTCAGCAGCACGCACTCGGATTGCCGGTCGACACGCAGCGCAAGTCATTCCTGGAATCGCTGGGATTTCGCGTTCTCGGGTTGTGGGACAGTGAAGTGCTGAGCGACCCGAGGATGGCCCTGCGGCGCATCCTCGATGCGCTGTCGTGAAACGACGCGCGCTCAGCGCCCGGGCGGCTGCGAGGGACGCGGCTTGGGGCGGGTACGGAAACGCTCGCGCAACTGCTGGCGCTGCTCGGGCGTCAACTGGCGCCAGCGTTCGCGCAGCTCCTCGCGCCGCTCCGGTGGCAGCGAACGAAAGCGATGGAAGTTCCTGCGGATGCGCTCCTGCTCGTCCGGCGGCAGGTCCTGGAACTGCTGCCAGCGATCGCGAATGCGCTCGCGCTGCTCGTCGGTCAGCTCGCGCCAGTTTTCGAATCGATTGCGCGCTTTTTCGCGCTGCTCGGGACTCATCGACAGCCAGCGTTCGCTGCCGCGCGCCAGCGACTGCTGCTTACCGGGCGGCAGGCTCTCCCAATCCGGCCGGAACCGTTCCAGCAGCTGCTGCTGTTCCGGCGCCAGCGATTCCCAGGTCACGCCCGGAGCCGTGTCGACCGTGGGCTGTTGCGCCTCGACCGCCAGCGGCGGGGTGAGCGCCAGCCACGCTGCAACGATGACGACCTTGAGCCTGCCACTCATGGGTCCACCTGTTTCGGCTTTGCTTCCTGCTCGTGCTGGGGCGCTTCGAGCTTGCGGATCTCGGTGCCCGCGAGCAGCGCCGCCCAGGCCTCGTCATCGTTGTCGAGGCTTCCCAGGAACTCGAGAAAATCCGCATCCACGGCCGCCGGCTCTTCGGCCGACGCGTGCGTCGGAATCGCGAGCAAAGTCATGTACAGAGATCCCATCGATAGCCACCTGCCGGCCATTCGCTCACCCGATCGTGGCGCCGTCGGCATCGCCGGACGCGACCCATTCGTAGAACTCGAGATCCTCGAGCAATTCGAAACTTTCGTTGGTGACCAGGATGTCGAGATCGTCGAGCGAGCTGTGGACCGCGAGCACCGGTGCTTCCGGCGAGCGCGGTGCGCCGCTCCACAGCAACACCGCGAGTGCGGCCGCGCCCGCCACCGCCCCGGCCGGAATCCACGTCCGCCAGGCTAAGTGCCCGCGCGCGCGGCGCGCTTCCTCGACCGCGGCGCTGCGGGCCTGCGTCAGCCGCGAGCGGACACGTCCGTCCAGCCGCTCGGTGCTCTCCTCGAGCAATTCCTGCGCACGGCGTTCGAATGCCGCGAGTCTGTCGTCGTCGGTGCTCATGACCAGAACTCTCCCAAGCGCTCGCGCAACGTCTGCACGGCGCGAAAATAATGCGTCTTCACGCTGCCCTGCGAGCAATCCATCGCGGCGGCGGTCGCCGCGACATCGAATCCTTCCAGCGTGCGCAGCAGGAACGCCTGCTGTTGCCGCGGCGGCAGCTCACCGAGCGCCTGCTCGAGCGCTTTCAGAGTCTCATCGACCTGCACGCGTTCACCCGGCGCGAGCTCGTTACCAGGCGCGCTCTCGATCGGATCCGGCGCCTCATCCTCGTCGTCGCGGCGAATCGGCAACCACGCGATGATCCTTGAACGCACCACTCGCCGTCTTTGAAAGTCGCGGATCCGGTTGTTGAGGATCCGGTAGAACAACGGTTTCCATTCCTCGCTCGGCCGCGCTGCGTAGCGACGGGCGAGCTGGAGCATGGCGTCCTGCACGATGTCGAGCGCGTCGTCGGTGTCGCGCATCGCGATCTGGGCGATCTTGAACGCGCGCCTTTCAACACTCGCCAGGAATCTCTCCAGCTCGCGGGATCGATCCAGGACGGCCTCCTTCGGGCTTTTCGCCGGGTCCTCGGCGAGCAGCATCGCCAGAGCGGCCGGCAGCGTAGCAGAGGCATTCATGCGTGGCAGGACCCTCCCGAGTGTCCTCGAACGGCGCGCGCGGGTTGCCGTCGGCGCGGCGTGTCATGATGCTAATAACGTCGCGGGCCGGCGCGGGTTGACCGTCCGGCCCGAATCATAAATCTACCAGAATCATTGGCTTACAGTGGTGCGGCCGATACTGCGAATCGCGCTCGAAATGCCGCTCAGGCGGCTGTTCGATTACCTCGCACCTCAGGGCATCGAGGCGCCCGCACTCACCGCTGGGATGCGCGTGCGCGTGCCGTTCGGTCGCCGCCGTCTCGTGGGTGTGCTCATCGAAGTGACCGATCGCTCGGCAGTCTCCCCGGGAAAGCTCAAGCCCGCGCTGGAAGTCATCGATCGCGAGTCGGTGTTCGACGGACATCTGCTTAAGTTTCTGCTCTGGGCAGCGGAGTACTACCACCACCCGGTCGGTGAAGTTCTGGCCGCAGCGCTGCCAGTCGCACTTCGTGAGGGCGCCGCCGCGAACGCAATCGACGAACGCTGGCAACTGACGGGTGCCGGTCGCGATGAGGCTGCCGGCATTCTCAAAGGCCGCGCACCCCGACAGCGCGCCCTGATCGAGCGACTCGAGCACGGAGCTGCCGGGCCGGCCGAGCTCGCAAGGCTGGGTCCGCGCTGGCGTGAAACGCTGCGCCAGGTCGTGGCCCGCGGTTGGGCGGAATCGAGCGAAACTTCGCCCGAAATCCCCGTCCTCTCCGCCGCGATCGTGAATCGCGGACCCGATCTCACCGATGCGCAGGCTGGCGTGCTCCGCTCGCTCACCGAGGCGTCCGGCAAGTTTGCGGTATCGCTGTTGCACGGCGTGACCGGCAGCGGCAAGACCGAGGTGTACCTGCGGCTCGCGGAAGAGTACTTGCGCGCGAACCGGCAAGCGCTCGTCCTCGTCCCCGAAATCGCTCTGACGCCGCAGCTGGTCGGCCGCTTCATTGAACGCTTCTCGGCACCGCTCGCAATCCTGCATTCGAGCCTGAGCGAGGGCGAACGCCTCGCCGCGTGGCGTCGAGCACGCAGCGGAGAAGCGGGGATCGTCATCGGCACGCGCTCGGCCGTATTCACGCCCCTCGCGCGTCCCGGCGTGATCATCGTTGACGAGGAGCACGATGGCTCATACAAGCAGCAGGAGGGCTTCCGCTACTCGGCGCGCGACCTGGCGGTCGTGCGCGCCCAACGTCTCGGCATTCCGGTGATTCTCGGCTCGGCGACGCCCTCGCTCGAGTCGCTCGAGAACGCGCGTGCCGGCCGTTACGCACGCTTGCTGCTACCCGAGCGGCCCGGTGAAGCACGCCATCCACGCGTGGCGGTCGTCGACCTGCGTCATCACTTGGCGCACGAGGGCCTCGCCACGCCCACCTTCGAGAGCATCACGCGTCACCTGCAAGCGAGCGGACAGGTGCTCGTCTTTCTCAATCGCCGCGGCTACGCGCCGACGCTCTTCTGTCCGGGTTGCGGGTGGATTGCGCCCTGTCATGCGTGTGACGCGCGACTCACCGTCCACCTGCGATCGCAGCGGCTGCGCTGCCATCATTGTGGTTCGCAGGAGCCGATGCCGCTCGCGTGCCCGCAGTGCGGACACGAGGTGAAGCCGGTGGGTCAGGGCACCGAACGTGTCGAGGACCTGCTGCGCGATCGGTTTCCGGATGTGCAATTGGCACGGCTCGATCGCGATTCCGTGCGCCGCAAAGGCGACCTGCAGTCAATCCTGGGGCGGGTCACGAGCGGCGAGGCGCGCATCCTGGTGGGAACGCAGATGCTCACCAAGGGGCATCACTTCCCGGAAGTCACGCTGGTCGTGATCGTGAATGCCGATCAGGGTCTGTTCAGCGCCGACTTCCGCGCAAGCGAGCGGCTGGCGCAGACCATCGTGCAGGTGGCAGGGCGCGCTGGGCGCGCCTCACGGCCGGGCGAAGTGTTGGTGCAAACCGAGTTCCCGGAGCATCCGCTGCTCAAGAGTCTGCTGCACTCGGGCTATGATGGTTTCGCCGCAGCAGCGCTCGCGGAGCGCGCGCAAGCGGAATGGCCGCCGTTTTCACGCCTGGCGCTGCTGCGCGCCGATGCACGGGATGCCGAGGCCCCGTTCGAGTTCCTGAGCTCCGCCCGCGCGGTCGGTGAAGAATCCCTCGACCAGGCGGTGCAGCTGTTCGGACCCGTGGCGGCCTCGATGGCACGACGCGCTGGCCGCCATCATGCGCAGCTGCTCGCACAGAGCCGTTCGCGCGCGGCATTGCACCGCTTTCTCGCCCGGTGGGTGACGGCCCTCGATGCGATCAGGCCACGCCACGGACTGCATTGGTCGCTCGATGTCGATCCGCAGGATCTCATGTGATCGGTACATCGGGTAGACTGGCGCGCCTCGATCCTCCCCGGCAGCCGACTTTGAAGGACCAGATCGTCGAATTCATCCGGCGCGGCCTTGCGGCGCTTCCGCCCGGGACCCTGCCAGCCGAAGTTCGTGATCCGCTCATCGAGCTCGAGCGCACGCGCGATGCCGCGCACGGTGATTTCGCCTCGAGCATCGCGCTCAAGCTGGCCAAGGCGGCGCGCCGTAAGCCGCGCGAGTTGGCGCAAGCGATAGTCGCGGCGCTCCCGGCCTCGCCGCTCATCGCCCGCACCGAAGTCGCCGGCGCTGGATTCATCAACTTTCACCTCGCACCCGCGGCTTACGCTAACGAGCTGCAACGCATCGCGCGCGAGGCTGCGGCCTATGGCCGTTCGAATCTGGGCCAGGGCCGGCGCGTGCTGGTGGAGTTCGTCTCGTCCAACCCGACCGGTCCGCTGCACGTTGGGCACGGCCGACACGCGGCCTACGGCGCGAGCCTTGCGGGCCTGCTCAAGACCGTCGGCTTTGCAGTCGAACGCGAGTACTACGTGAACGACGCCGGGCGCCAGATGGACATCCTGGCCGCGAGCGTCTGGTTGCGATACCTCGAGTTGTGTGGCGAGCAGTTCCCATTCCCGAGTAACGGCTATCGAGGCGAATACCTGCGTCCGATTGCCGAGAAGCTGCTGGCCACGGAGCAGCGCCGCCTGCATCGAACGGCCGCGGAGGTGTTCACCGATCTGCCGCCCGATGCGCCGGCGGGCGACAAGGACGAATACATCGACGCGGTGATCGAGCGTGCACGCGCGCAGCTCGGCGCCGATGACTTCCGCAAAGCGCTGGATGTCGCGCTGGTCGACATTCTCGGCGACATCCGCGACGACCTCGCTGAGTTCGGCGTCACCTTCGATCGCTGGTTCTCGGAGCGCAGCCTCGCGGAGAACGGCGCCATCGATCGCGCGCTCGAACGGCTCAAGGCGAGCGGCCACGTGTACTCGAAGGACGGCGCGCTGTGGTTCAAGGCCACCGACTTTGGCGACGAGAAGGATCGCGTGGTCGAGCGCGAGAATGGCCAGCGCACGTACTTCGCGTCCGACATCGCGTACCACCTGCACAAGCGCGAGCGCGGTTTCGAGCTGCTGATCGACGTTCTCGGCGCCGACCATCATGGCTACGTCGCACGGGTGCGCGCCGGTCTCGAAGCGATGGGTGAGCCCGGCGACAGCCTCGAGGTGCGCCTGATCCAGTTCGTGACGCTCTACCGCGGCGGCGAGAAGGTGCAGATGTCCACGCGCTCCGGTGAGTTCATCACGCTGCGCGAGTTGCGCAACGAGGTTGGCAACGACGCGGCGCGTTTCTTTTACGTCATGCGCAGCAACGACCAGCACCTCGATTTCGACCTCGAGCTCGCCAAGTCGCGCTCCAATGACAACCCGGTGTACTACATCCAGTACGCGCACGCGCGCGTGGCGAGCGTGATGAAACAGTTGCGCGACCGTGATCTCGAGTACGACCCGGGCGAGGCGGGCGCGAGTTTTGGGCTCCTCGATGCCGCGGAGGAGGTGGCGCTGCTCAAGAGTCTGACGCAGTACCCGGAGCTGCTGCAGTCGGCCGCGATCAACCGCGCGCCCCATCTCGTGGTGCATTACCTGCGCGATCTCGCCAACGACTTTCACACCTACTACAACGCCCACCAGTTCATCGTGGCGGACGCGAAATTGCGCAATGCGCGCCTGATGCTGGTTCTCGCCCTGCAGCAGGTCGTGCGCAACGGGCTGACGCTGCTCGGTGTCTCGGCACCGGAGTCGATGTGAAGGAGGCGGTTGACAGTTGACGGTTGACAGGTAACGAAAGAGAGCAAAGCCTCTTACTGCCAACTGTCAACTGCCCACTGTCAACCTCTTCTCCATGCCACACGACTACAAGCACTCTCGAACACGCCGCGCCACTGGTGGATTGTCCGGCAGCGCCGGCCTGATGCTCGGACTCGCAATCGGCCTGGGCGTGGCCGCGGCGATCTACATCTACGACCGGCGACCCACGGTTCCTCCCAGCGCCAAGCCGGAACCGGCGGCGCGTTCCGAGCGCGCGGCGAGCGACGAGGAGAACGGCGAGGACTCGGGACGGCAGTTCGACTTCTACGAGATGCTGCCGAAGTTCGAGGTGGTGGTGCCGGAGCGCGAAAAGGCGGAGGGACCGGATTCGCGTTCGACGCCGATCGAGAGGCCGGGTGCGTATGTGTTGCAGGCCGGCTCGTATCGCAACTTTGCCGACGCCGACCGCGTGCGCGCGCAACTCGCTCTGCAAGGCATCGAATCGAAGGTTCAGCGCGTCTCGATCGACAACGACACCTGGCATCGGGTGCGCATCGGCCCGGTCAGCGACCTGGCGGAGCTCAACCGCACGCGCGCGAAGCTGCGACAGGCGGATGTCGAGGCGCTGGTGATTCGAGTCGGCGACTAGCGAGGGGCCGGAAGACTTGATGTGTGACGTGAGGAACTCGCGCGTGCTCCGCATGGCGCCTGCACTGCTCGCATGCGTACTCATTGCATGCGCATCCGCACCGCCGGGCGAACCCGCACCCGCAACTTCGGACGCAGCGTCCGAATCCGCACCATCGCCGGAGGCGACGCCGCCGAGTGCACAGACAGTTCCAATCGAGCTGGCGCCTTCGGAGCCGCTTGCCGCGCCGACGACACTGACGATTGCCGCGGTCGGCGACATCATGCTCGGCACGGACTTCCCGAAGAACATTCTTCCGGACGATGACGGTGTCGGATTTCTCGCGGCCCTCACACCGATTCTCAGCGCCGCGGACATCGCACTCGGCAACCTCGAGGGCGTGCTCATGGATGGCGGCGAGCCGGTAAAGGAGTGCCGCGACCCGAGCGCGTGCTTCCTGTTTCGCACGCCAACGCGCTACGCGCAGTACCTGACCGCCGCGGGCCTCGATGTCATGAGCCTCGCCAACAATCATGCGCACGACTTCGGCGAAGAGGGTCGCAGCGCCACCATGCTGGCGCTAGAAAGCGTGGGCATCCGCCATTCGGGGCGCGAAGGCGACGTGGCGAGCTGGGAGGTGAAAGGCCTGCGGGTTGCGTTCATCGCGTTTGCCCCGAACATCGGCGCGCATTCCCTCAATGATTACGCGCGCGCCGGGGAGCTCGTGGCGGAGCTGGCACGAGACCACGACATCGTGATCGTGTCGTTTCACGGCGGCGCAGAGGGCGCAGATGTCGCCATGCTGCCGTTCGCCGAGGAGGTTTACCACGGCGAGGCGCGCGGCAACGTCGTCACGTTTGCCCACACGGTGATCGACGCGGGCGCGGATCTCGTCATCGGTCACGGTCCGCACGTGCCACGCGCGCTCGAGTCGTACGGCGAGCGGCTGATCGCCTACAGCCTGGGTAACTTCGCGACTTACTACGGAATTAGTGTCGAGGGGATGAAGGGCCTGGCACCGATCCTGCTGGCGGAACTCGATGCCACCGCCCGTCTGGTGCGCGGGCGAATCGAATCCGCCATTCAGATCCGCCCAGGGGGTCCGCAGCCCGACCCGGCGCGCACTGCATTCCACAGCATGCGCGAGCTGACGGTGAAGGCGTTTGGACCGGATGAGCTCAAGTTCGCGGACGACGGCGGATTCGCGCCGCCTTGACTTGAGCGCAGAGTGAGCGAGGCCTCAGCGGGCCTGCGATTGCCGACGCCGGGCGAGCATAACCGCGAGCGCGAAGAGTTCGAGTGCCAACGTTCCACCGCCG
>DATBVX010000149.1:5000-21886 GCA_036515135.1 Steroidobacteraceae bacterium | reverse complement strand
TGATGCGGATCGAGGTGATTGGTGGGTTCATCGAGCAGGTAGAGCACGGGGTCCTGTGTCAGCACCGTGGCGATGGCGAGCCTCCGGCGTTCTCCCCCCGATAAGGTTTCGACCGAGCGACCCTCGCGGTCGGTGAGATCGACATCGGCGAGCGCGCCGCGCGCAATGCCGAGATCGCGGTCGCTTTCCCAACGCCAGAATTCGATATGCGGATGACGACCGATCAGGGCGGTCTCGAGCACGGTCGAGGGAAACGGATCCTCGCTCGATTGCGCCAGCAGGCCGAGTACACCTGCAAGCTCGCGCCGTGGCCAGGTCGCAAGCTCGCGGCCCTTAAGGAGAATGCTGCCCGCGCCCGGCGCGCGCAGGCCCGCGAGCGTATGCATCGTGAGAGTCTTGCCGACCCCGTTCTCGCCGAGAACGGCGAGAAATTCCCCAGGGCTGATCTTGAAGCTCAAGCCCTCGACGAGCCGGCGCGCCGCGATCTCGACATCGAGGTCTCTGGTTTCGAGGGTGGGCAAGCTGCTCGAGGCGTCTGACACGGAGCGCCCTTACTGCGGCCTGATCCAGTTGATCTCGGTCGCGGTCTTCTCGCCGATCACGACGTCCTTAAGGCTCGCCGGCATTTCCCACACCTGCTCGCTCACCATGCGCCGCCCCGCCATGACTTCGGTCCGCTCTTGCGGGTAGAGGGGTTGCTGTTCGGGTTCGGCAAACCCGTCCGGGTAAGACGGCCGATCGTCGCCCGCGTCGTACTTGTCGCTGGCCCCGACGGTGTGCAGGAACTCGTGCGCGATGACGATGTTGTTGGATGCCGTCATCTCGGGATCGGCGTAGGCGTAGACGACTCCCAGGAGACCTTTCTGCAGTCCGAGCGAATGCGGCACTGAAGACGTCAGGGCCGGGTCGTGGTAAAGGACGAACATGCGAATGTCAGGCGGCGGGCGGCCGCCATCGCTGCCGGCGTGCCACGCCCAATACCGAAGTCGCAGGCTCCAGAAGGCGCGGCTCAAGGCGCTGCCATCACGGTCGAGCCGGGGCGGCGCTTCCGCGACGTCGTCGTACAACTCAACGCGCACTGGCTCCGACAACGGCAGCTCGTAGTGTCCGGCCTCGCGGGACATGAACGCCTCGATTGCCGCAAAGCTCTCGTTCGAGAGCGCCTCGATATAGCGCGCGGTGGCCTCGCTGCTGTCCCCGTTGATGGGATGAATGGCAATCCACAGTGATGCATCCCAATCCGTCGAGCGTGCGCGGGAGAGATATGCGCCGGCGGCGACGAATACGAGCAAGCCGATCAGGATTGTGAGGCGAATCGCGCGGAACATCGTCGACTATTCCGCCGACTCCGCGTCGAGCTCGAGGATCTCGCCGTCTGCTGCCGTCACGGTGATCGCAATCGGCCGACAGCAGACACTGCAGTCCTCGACATAGCTCTGCGTCGACGCGGACAGATCGATGACGAGCTCGATCGTCTCCCAGCAATGCGGACAAGTGATCGAGCGCGCGTCGATGAGTCCCGTCATGGTTGCAGTCGAGTCGCTGTCCAGCTGCCGACCCGGAAGTCGTGCTCCGAAACCGGCGTCAGCGCGCGCGTCCACCGGGCGCGATCGTGGATCCGGTATTCACCTTCGACCCAGAGCTCCACCGTATCCGCCCACAGCCGGTAGCCGCCCCAATGCGGTGGTCGCGGTACGGGGAAGTCTCGCGCGACGTCATCGCCCGGCTTGGCGGGTTCAAGCGCATCCGGAGTGCCGAAGCGCGCTGCCGCCTGGCGCACGGCCTCGAGCAAGCGGGCACGTGATTCGATCGGTTCGCTCTGCTGGCTCGCCCATGCGCCCACCCGGCGCTGCCAATCGCGTGACGCAAAGTACGCATCGTTTTCGCCCGACAGTGCCTTGACGATCGGGCCCTCGACGCGCAGCTGCCGCTGCATCCCATCCCAATACATCACGGTGGCGCCGCGCCGACTGGTGGCGATTTCACGCCCCTTGCGTGAGTTGTAGTTGGTATAAAAGACCAGGTAGCCGGGATCGGCGATGATCTCCTTGCACAACACCACACGTGCGGACGGCCGTCCCTGCCCATCCACGGTGGCGAGGACCATGGCATCGGGATTGGGTTGTACGCGCTGCTGCCAGGCTTCGGCGAGCCAGGCGGCCGCGATCGGCATCGGATCGGCCGGCAATCGATCGGGGAGCAGCGGGCGGCTCGTCGGCATGGCACAGGAGATACTAGCGTGCCGGCTTGCACGGCCGCCAGAACGAAAAAGGGGACAGATCCATTTTTTGCGGTCAGCATGCAAGAATAGATCTGTCCCCTTTTTCACATGCCCACAGCCGTCGTCAATGGTGTCGAGATCTTCTATGACGTCCATGGCGCGGGCGAGTCGCTGGTGCTGCTCCACGGTCTTGGCGCCAGCAGCCAGGATTGGGAGCACCAGGTCCCGGAATTCTCGCGTCATTACCGGGTGATCACGCCCGATCTGCGCGGTTTTGGTCGCAGCGCCAAGCCGAGCGGTCCGTACTCGATCGCACAGTTTTCCGCGGACATGCTGGCATTGCTCGACGTTCTCGCGGTGAAACGCTGCCACCTGCTGGGCCTCTCGATGGGTGGCGCCGTTGCTTTCCAGATGGCGCTCGATCAGCCCCGGCGGTTCAAGACCCTGATCATCGTCAACAGCTCGCCCAGCTTCGAGCTGCACTCCTGGCGGCGACGGCTGATGGCCTGGACACGCATCCTGGTGCCGCACGTCTTTGGCATGCGTGCCATGAGCCATCACGTCGTGAAGCGTCTCTTTCCCAAGCCTGAACAAAGCGAGCTGCGGGCTCGACTGCTGGCGCGCGGAAGCAGCAACGACCGCGATGCGTATGTCGCCGCGGTGCATGCACTCAAGGGCTGGACGGTCGAACGCCGGCTGGGGGAGATCCGCATACCGACGCTGGTCATCTCCGCGGAGTTCGACTACACGCCCGTCAGCGACAAAGAGCAGTACGTCTCGAGAATGCGCAATGCGAGACTGCGGGTAATCAAGGATAGCCGCCATGCGAGTCATTGGGATCAGTGGCAAACCTTCAACAAACTCGTGCTCGAATTCCTTGGCGAACAGGAACGGCCGCGAAAACCTTAGATGAACGGCGGATTCAGCGGTTGTTCAGTCGGCCGGGCCTAGAGTCGTCTCACCTCGAAACTGGAGGGAGACGCCATGAAGCGACTCAATTTCCTTGCCGCACTGGCGGCCACCACAACGCTTTTCTCTGTGAACGCCAGTGCCGACGATCGTGATTACCGCGACCGGGATCATTACTCGCGCAGCGATCGTCATCATGACCGCTCCGAGCGCCGCGATCGACGCTGGGAAGATCGACGCTGGGACGACCGGCGTTGGGACGATCGCCGCTACATCCACGCGCGTCCGAACCGCTACTGGATGCCGCCCGGGCACCGCTATTCGCATGGTTATCGAGACGGCTACTGGGATAGCCGCTACTACGGCAGCTATTACGGCAACTACTATGGTAGTGGCTATTACCCACCGCGCTACCGGCGCAGCGGCATCGACGGCACGCTGATCCTGACGTTTCCGCTCTGGTAGCGCCAATGGGGTAACTCTCACCCTGCACGGCGCCGACGAGGACGACCCAGGAAGCCTGTCCGGCGCTCAAGGCTTGCCCGGGAGCTGAGGCGCCGGTAAAACGTTTGCAGTCATCCTTCGCACCCGACTGCAAATGAATCTGGAGACGCTGCGCGAGCAGCTCAACGCCCTCGACCGCGAGCTGCTCGAGCTTGCGGCACGCCGCCAGGCGCTCAGCACCGAGATCGCGCGCGTCAAGCGCGAGAGCGGCCTGCCGACGCGCGATTTTGGCCGTGAACGCGAAGTATTGACGCGTGCCCGCGCGTACGCGGCCGACCTTGGAATCTCACCCGCCCTCGCTGAATCACTGCTGCGGCCGCTGATTCACGATTCGCTTGCAACCCAGGAGCACGCTCGCGTCGCTGCGCAACGCCATGGCAGCGGCAAACGCGCGCTCGTCATCGGCGGTCGGGGGAGGATGGGGCGCTGGTTCGTCGACTACCTGGCCTCGCAGGGATTTGCGGTCGAAGTCGCCGACCCCGCGGGAGGCGTGGAGGGCTTCCCGCACCGCGCGCGCTGGCAGGACAGTGCGCTCGAAGAGGACCTTATCGTCCTTGCCACGCCGCTGGGCACCACCGCGACGACGCTTGCGGAACTGGCGGCGCGGCGGCCGCGCGGCTTGATTTTCGACATCGGCTCGCTCAAGACGCCGCTGCGTGGCGGGCTGGAAGCCCTGGCAACAGCTGGCTGCCGCGTGACTTCGATTCATCCGATGTTCGGGCCCGACACGGACATGCTTTCGGGTCGCCACGTGATCTTCATCGACCTGGGTGACGCCCAGGCGCTCGTGCAGGCGCGTGAGCTGTTCGCCCATACGATGGCGGAGCAGGTCGTGATGTCACTGGAGCAGCACGACCGGTTGATCGCCTTCGTGCTCGGCCTGTCACATGCGCTCAACATCGCCTTCTTTACCGCGCTCTCGGAGAGCGGCGAGGCGGCTCCGCACCTCGCGAAGCTTTCGAGCACGACCTTCGATGCGCAGCTCGACGTCGCCAGCAAGGTCGCCGCCGAAAGTCCGGCGCTCTATTTCGAGATCCAGAGCCTGAATGCTTACGGTGACGAGTCGTTGCGGGCTCTCGATGAGGCGGTGACGCGACTGCGCCGTATCGTCGCGGAGCACGATGAATCCGCATTCGCAAACCTCATGACACGCGGCAAGGCGTATCTCGACGGCCGTACTGCGGCGCGTACGAACGACTAGTGCGGGAAGGATAAGGAGATCGTATGGCGCGCAAGGAGACTGTCCGCTCTGCGACACCGGCGGGGACCCGCCGGGCGGCAGAGGAAGAGCTGCGCGAGCTCAAGGCACAGCTACGGATACTCACCGACGAGGCCGCCAAGAACGAGGTCATCCTGCGCAAGACTCAGGAGCGGGAGCTCGATCTTCTCAAGGCCGAGTCGCTGGCGGCGCTGCTCGGAGTCCTCGTTCATGGGCTGGGTGACTCCTATGCCCTCGACGCGGTGACGCTCGTGTTGCTCGATCCGCAGCACGAGATTCGCCATCTCCTGATCGGCGGCGGCCAGCGGCTCGAGGACTTTCCCGGCGTGATGTTCGTCGAAAGCCTCGCCGGCATGGCGCCGCCGTTTGCCAACCTGCAGCGTCCCTGGCTCGGGCCCTATGTGGGCTCGGATCACCAGCTGGTGTTTCCCGGCGGGCGTCCGCTCAAGAGCGTGGCGTTGATTCCGCTGCCCCGGCAGGATCGGCTCACCGGCACGCTCAACTTCGGCTCGCTCGATCCGAAGCGATTCACGCGGCATCACGCCACCGACTTCCTCGCCCACCTGGGAATCATCGCCGCGGTCTGCCTGGAGAACGCGGTCAATCGCGCCCGGCTCTTGCGCAGCGGCATGACCGACTTTCTTACGGGGTGGCACAACCGGCGCTACCTGCACACCCGCATCAAGGAGGAATTGGCGCGCGCGCAGCGTCACGGCACACCCGTCGCCTGTCTCATGATCGATCTCGATCACTTCAAGCAGATCAACGATGCTTTCGGTCATCTGGCAGGCGATCATGTGCTGCGCGAGCTGGCCCAACGCATTGACGGGCAGATTCGCGGCAGCGACACCGCGGCTCGTTTCGGCGGCGATGAGTTTGCGATCCTGCTGCCGGAGACCAGCGCCGCCGAGGCTGCGCAGCTGGCCGAGCGCATCCGGCAGATCGTCTGTTGCAATCCGGTCGACGTGGGTACGGGGCACACACACCCCTTGTCCATTTCGATCGGCGTTGCAGCGGTGAATCCCGGCAGAGGCGAGCGCGACCTCAAGGCAGTGGCGGATGGGTTGCTGGCGGAGGCGGATGCCGCGCTCTATCGCGCCAAAGCGCGCGGCCGCGGTCGCGTCGAAGCGGCGGCCCAAGCCGGTGGCGCGGCTCACCCGATGAATCGTTGACGGCGCATCAGGGCCAGAAACAGCGGCACGCCGATGAGTGCCGTGAGAGCACCCACCGGGAGCTGGCGTGGCGCAATGACGGTCCGCGCCAGAAGATCCGCCAGCACGAGCAGCACGCCACCCAGAATCGCCGCCGCCGGCACCACGACGCGGTGATCGCTGCCCAGCATCATTCGGACGAGGTGTGGCGTCACGAGGCCCACAAAACCGATGCTGCCCGCGGTCGTGACAGCCGCAGCGGTGAGCACGGCGCTCGCGACAAACACGCTCACACGCACGCGACCCAGCGGTAATCCAAGCGCGCGCGCCTCGATCTCGCCGCGCGCCAGCAGATTGAGTGAACGCGAAAACAACATCGCGAGCAACAGTACGGGCACCAGAACGCCGATCACGCGCCGCGGTGACGTGCTGGTCGAGAAATCGCCCATCAGCCAGAACACCATGCCGCGCAATTGGCTTTCGCTGCCGAGGGCGAGCATGAGGCTCACGATTGCGCCGCAGCCCGCCGCGACCACGACCCCTATGAGCAACAATCGTGTCGGCGTCCAGCCGCCCTCACCGTGAGCGAGTGCAAATACCAGCAAGGTTGCGCCCAGGGCGCCGGTCGCCGCTCCCGCATCGATCCACAGGCCGCCCAGGCCCGCGAGCATCGCCGCCAGTGCCGCCACCGACGCACCACCCGAGACGCCGAGGATGTAGGGATCGGCTAATGGATTGCGCAGCAGGACCTGCATCAGGACACCCGCCAGCGCCAGTGTCGCACCCGTTGCGAAGGCGCAGAGTGCGCGGGGCAAGCGCAGGTCGAGGACCAGCGATCGCGCCAGCGAATCGTCGGCATTGAAAAGTCCCTGCCACAGCTCAAGCGGATCCAGCGCCAGGCTGCCTATGGATGCTGCGGCGGCAATACTCAACACCGCGGCGGCGATCAGCAAGGCAAACGACAATGCAACTGGCGGACGCTTCACGAGAAATGGCGCAATGAGAAGGGGCGGAAAGAGTACTGGGGTGGGCGTAAGGGTGTCGAGGGGACCAGAGGATTTCTGGCGCGGCCCGGGAGTGTGAAAGAATGACCCGGAAGGGCACTCACCATGACGGACTGGATCGACTCCTACGGCTTTCGCGCCAATGTCGGCATCATCCTGATGCGCGATGGCGGCGACCTGTTTCTCGGCGGACGCACGGGTGGGCGCGGCTGGCAGTTTCCGCAGGGCGGCATCGGTCAGTATGAACCGCTCGAGCAGGCGCTTTATCGCGAACTCAGCGAGGAGATCGGACTGGGCCAGGCTGACGTGGAAGTGGTCGGCAGCACGCGTACGTGGCTGCGTTACCGATTGCCGCCCCAGTACGTGCGGCGCAACTCGCAACCGGTCTGCATCGGACAGAAGCAGCGCTGGTTCCTGCTGCGATTCCGCTCGTCGGAAGATCGGTTTCGATTCGATTCGACCTCGCAGCCCGAATTCGAGCGCTGGCGATGGGTGCAGTACTGGACGCCCGTGCAGGAGGTCATCTACTTCAAGCGGCGCGTATACGCCCGCGCCTTGCACGAGCTCGGCGCCCTGGCCTTTCCGCAGGGGCTGCCCCCGTATCCGGAAGGGTGGCCCGAGCAGCTCAATCTGCGTGCAGGCGTCGCCACGCAGCGACGCTGACATTCGATTCCACCGATGACGCGACCTGCGTCATGCGCACCCACTCGACGGCTGGAGTAATCTAGCGGCCTCATTTGGAGGCTCTCACTGCGAAATGCCCGTCGAAGCGACCAATCTGGTCATCCGCGCACACCGCCCGTGGTTGCGCCGATTCTTCTGGATCGCCGGAATGGCACTGGTGCCGCTCAGCTTGTATCTCACCTACGAGTTCGGCCGTTTCGACGGTGGCTATGATCGCCTCACCGTCGGACAACGGCACCGCGAGCTCGAGGTCGAGATCGAGCGTCTGGAGAAGACCAATGCGGAACTACGCGCCAAGATGGCGGAGCTCGAGACCGGTCACATGAGTCACCAACAGGAAACCACCGAGCTCGGACGCAGTGTCGCCGAACTGCAGGCACAAGTCGCCCGCCAGAGCCAGGATCTCGCCTTCTATCGTGGCATCGTCGGCTCGACGATCGGCGCCCCTGGCATCAAGGTGCAGCGTTTCCAGGTCCGGGCGGGAAGTGCGCCGGACCGCTTTCACCTGCGGATGGTGCTGGTGCAGGCGGTGCGGCCCGACAACATTGTCTCGGGAACGGTCGCGCTCACGGTTCAGGGCAGCGAACGCGGCAAAGCGGTGACGTACAATCTCGCGCGCCTCACTGCCGACGGACGCGATCAGTTGCCGTTCTCGTTCCGCTACGTCCAGGACCTCGATCAGGAGGTCGTTCTGCCGGATGGCTTCGCTCCCGCCCGCGTGAGCGTCGAGGTGCGCGCTTCCGGTCGAAGTGGCGCGCCCTTCAACCAGTCCTTTGACTGGAATGTTCAGCCGACCTGACGTCTCAATTTCCGCAGGAGTTCGACTCGATGTTCAAACGCAAGCCGCCCGGCGAATCCGTCCAGCGCACGATCGACACACTCATTGGCCGCACGACCCGAATCAAGGGCGACGTGACGTTCAGCGGTGGGTGCCACCTCGATGGCCAGGTGACGGGCAATGTGCGCGCCGAGGCCGGAACGACTTCGGTCCTGAGCGTGAGCGAGCACGGTGCCATCGAGGGATCGGTGCACGCGCCTCACGTGGTGCTGAACGGTACCGTTACGGGTGACATCCACGCGCGCGAGCGGGTCGAACTGGGTGCCAAGGCGCGCATCAATGGCAATGTTCATTACGGTGTGATCGAAATGGCAATGGGGGCCTCAATCAACGGCAAGCTCGTTCATGAGGTCGACGACGCGACCCAAACGGAGCATGATCCGCTTCCGCACGGCGCCAACGCATGAGGAAGGGCTTTTGACCCTTGCGTCACGCCATCGCTAGACTGGTTGCCGGCCTGAAACAGTGGATTCGACGTAATGACCGAAATTCGCACAACGCCCGCCGAAGCCGCACCCGCGGCGCTTGTCTTCACCGACGCTGCCGCCGTCAAGGTGGGCGAGCTGATCCGTGGCGAGGCCAACCCCAACCTGAAACTGCGCGTGTTCGTGCAGGGCGGCGGGTGTTCGGGCTTCCAGTACGGCTTCACCTTCGATGAGAACATCGAGGACGGCGACACCTGCGTCGAGAACCGGGGCGTGAAATTGATCGTCGATCCGATGAGCTTCCAGTACCTGATGGGCGCGGAGATCGACTACCGCGAGGACATCCAGGGCGCACAGTTCGTGATCCGCAATCCGCAAGCCGCGACCACCTGCGGTTGCGGTTCGTCGTTCTCGGTCTGACACCTGAGCAGATCACAAGCCAAAGTCCCCGACGTCATGGCGGCTGTCGATCTTGGATCGAACAGCTTCCACATGGTGGTCGCGCGTTACTCGCACGGCCAGCTGGTGATCCTCGACCGACTGCGGGAGATGGTGCGTCTCGCGGAGGGACTGGATGCGCACGGGCGGCTCGACAAGGCGGTTTCGTCGCGCGCCCTCGCATGCCTGGAGCGCTTCGGCCAGCGGTTGCGCGACATGAAGGCCGAAAGCGTGCGCGTCGTGGGTACCAACACCCTGCGCAAGGCTCACCGCAAGCAAACCTTCCTCGAACGTGCGCGTGAAGCGCTCGGCCACCCCATCGAAATCATTTCCGGCATCGAGGAGGCGCGCCTCATCTACGTGGGCGTCGCCAACACCATGCCGAACGATCCCGGCAAGCGGCTGGTGGTCGACATCGGTGGCGGCAGCACGGAATTGATCATCGGTGAAGGGTTTAATCCGCTCCGGCTCGAGAGCCTCTACATCGGCTGCGTCAGCCTGAGCCTCGAGCATTTCCGCGACGGCAAGATCTCCGACAAGCGCCTGCGGCATGCGCGCACGGCCGCGCGGCTCGAACTCGAGCCCGTCCAGGCCGCGTTCCGCTCGCAGGGCTGGGACCACGCCGTCGGCAGCTCGGGCACGATCCGCGTGATCGCCGAGATCATCCGTCACTTCAACCCGTCCGCGACGACCATCACCGCGGAGGGGCTCGAACGCCTGATTCTCGAGATCATCGAAGCCGGCCACATCAGCGAGATTCGGCTCCCCGAGGTGACCGCGGAGCGCGCGCCCGTATTTCCAGGCGGGCTCGCGATCCTGGCGGAGCTGTTCGAGGCCCTCGAGATCGAACACCTGCGCGTTGCGGACGGCGCGCTGCGTGAAGGCTTGCTCTACGACATGGTCGGTCGGTTCACTGCGGAGGACGCGCGCTCGCGTACCGTGCGGGCCATGGAACAGCGCTATCACGTCGATCAGGATCAGGCCGCAAGAGTCGAGGCGACGGCGCTCGATTTCCTCAAGCAGATGGCCGCGCCCTGGGGGATCACGGAGCCACTGGCCGAGCTCGCCATCGGTTGGGCTGCGCGCTTGCACGAGATCGGTCTCGACGTATCCCACTCGCACTATCAGAAGCACGGCGCCTACCTGCTCGAGCACGCCGACATGCCGGGTTTTCCGCGCGAGGAGCAGCAGTTGCTCGCCTGTCTGGTGGGAGGCCACCGGCGCAAGATCCTGCTCACGACCTGCGAGGAGCTGATCGCGCCGTGGGACAAGAAGGCCGAGCTGCTGATTCTGGTGCTGAGGCTCGCGGTCCTCATGCACCGCGGACGGAGCTCGGTCCAGCTTCCACCGATCCGGCTGCTGCCCCGCGGCCGCGCGCTGACGATCGAGTTTCCGCGCGGCTGGCTCAAGGACCACGCGCTGACGATCGCCGATCTGCAGCTGGAAGTGGACTACTGGAAGGCGATCGACTTCCGCTTACGCGTCTTCGACTTCACCCATTGAGCTGGCCCGGCGCGGCGTATTCCTGCAGCAGCTGCTGTTGGGCGCTCAGCGGCGCTGCGCCATCGGTCGGCACCCGCGCGTAACTGCCGTCAGCGCGCAGCTCCCAGGCCTGCATGTTGTCGCGCAGATAGACATCCAGGTCGCGCAGGATGCGCTCGCGATGCTTGCGCCGCTCGATCGGGAAGGCCACTTCCACGCGGCGGAAGAAGTTGCGTTCCATCCAGTCCGCGCTGGCGCAATAGAGTTCTTCCGCGCCACCATTGAGGAAATAGTACACACGGGAATGCTCGAGAAATCGGCCGATTATCGAGCGCACACGGATGTTCTGCGACACCAGCGGTATCCCCGGTCTGAGAGCGCAGATGCCGCGCACGATCAGGTCGATGCTGACACCGGCGATCGAAGCTTCATAGAGAGCATGGATGACCTGCGGCTCGATCAGCGCGTTTATCTTGGCGATGATGCGGGCTTTGCGGCCGTGGCGCGCATGCTCCGTCTCGCGAGCGATCTTCTCGAGCAGAGCGGAGTGCAGCGCGAACGGTGATTGCAGGATCTTTCTCAGTCGTGGGACCTGCGTGAGACTGGTGAGCTGCAGGAACAGCTCATGCAAGTCTTCACCGATCGCCTCATCGCAGCTGAACAGCCCGTAGTCGGTGTAGGCGCGGGCAGTCTTCAGGTGATAGTTCCCGGTGCCGACATGACAGTAGCGGCGCAGATGACCCTCCTCGCGGCGGACCACCATGATCAGTTTGGCATGCGTCTTATAGCCGACGACGCCGTACATGACGTGCGCCCCCGCTTCCTGGAGGCGCGTCGCCAGCTCTATGTTGGCGGCTTCGTCGAAGCGCGCCCGCAGCTCGATGATGACGGTGACGTCCTTGCCGCCCTGGGCAGCCTCGACCAGCGCATCGACGATCTGCGAGTCCGCGCCGGCTCGATACAGCGTCTGCTTGATCGCGAGCACGTCCGGGTCTGCCGCAGCCTGGCGCACGAAGTCGGTGACCGGCGTGAAACTCTGGTAAGGGTGGTGCAACAGCACGTCCTTCTGCCGGATGCAGGCGAACAGGTCGCTCACGCCCTGCAGCCGCTTGGGTACTCCGGCGGTGAACGCCGGGTACTTGAGATCGGGCCGATCGATGAGATCGTATAAGGCCATCAGGCGGTTGAGATTGACCGGTCCGTCGACCTGGTAAAGGTCGTTCGGCGTCAGCGCGAAGTGGTCGAGCAGAAACTGCTTGAGGTCAGCCGGACAATCATGAGCAGTCTCCAGTCGCACCGCTTCGCCGTAACGCCGCTGTGCGAGTTCACCCTCGACGGCGCGCAGCAGGTCATCGACTTCTTCCTCGTCGACGAACAGATCGCTGTTGCGCGTGACGCGGAACTGGTAACAGCCGAGCGCCTCCATGCCCGTGAAGAGCTTGGCGACGAATGCCTCGACAATGGTCGAGAGATATACCAGATCGCGTCGTCCGTTCTCGCTGGGCACGCGGATGATGCGTGGCAACGAGCGTGGCGCCTGGAGGATGGCGAGCGTCGTATTCCGTCCGTAGGCGTCCTTGCCCTTGACCTGCACGATGAAGTTCAGGCTCTTGTTCTGGATGCGCGGAAAGGGCCGTGCCGGGTCGAGAGCGAGAGGTGTCAGGACGGGTTCGACTTCCTTGTCGAAATGATCCTCCAGCCAGCGCGCCTGCTGCGCGGTCCAGTTCTCCGGATTGACGAAGCGGATGCCGGCCGCCTCCATGGCCGGAGTCAGCACGTTGTTGAGCAGCGAGTACTGCTCTTCGACCAGCTTGACTGCGCCGGTGTGGATGGCGTCGAGCTGCGCCTGCAGGCCAAGTGCGTCGGGTCCCGCCTCGAGTGATCCGAGCTCCATACGCTGCTTCAGGCTCGAGACCCGGATCTCAAAAAACTCGTCAAGAATGCTGCACGAGATGCCGAGAAAACGCACACGCTCGAGCAGCGGCAGCGATTCATCCTTGCATTGCTCGAGGACGCGCTGGTTGAACTCCAGAAAGCTCAACTCACGGTTGATGTAGAACTGCGGGGATTTGAGATCAGGAGCGTCCATCGGGTCTCGCCGGCGCGCAGGGCGAGAATAGCAGCACGGACTGCGTTACGGACGCGTGACAGTGCGCCCCGGGTGGATCGCACCGAGGATCACGCTGTGCTGCGCACCAGTAACCGCAGGCAGGTTGCCGGAAAGACCGCCGAGTGTCCGAAACGCCAGCCAGGCAAAGCCGGTTGCTTCGACGTGGTCCGGGTCGAGGCCGAAGACCGCAGTGGTATCGACGGGAACGCCGGGAAACTGCGTCTCGAGCCGGCGGCGCAGCTCATGGTTGTGACTCCCGCCGCCACAAAGCAGTACGCGCTGCGGTCCGCCAAGGCGGCGACAGGCGTCCGCGATCGAGCGCGCGGTCAGCTCGCAAAGTGTGGCTTGCACGTCTTCAGGTTTCACGGTGTTGCCGAGCGCCTTGAGCTGGCGCTCCAGCCAGGGCAGGTTGAAGAGCTCGCGCCCGGTGCTCTTGGGGGCTTCCGCGGCCAGGAATGGCTCGGCGAGCAAGCGTGCCAGCAGCTCGGCGTGAGTGCGGCCGTTTGCGGCCCATTGACCCTCCCGATCGAAAGCCGCGCCCAGATGTCGACTGGCCCATCCATCCATCAAGCAGTTTCCCGGTCCGGTATCGAAGCCGATCACGGGCGCGGCGCGGGGCAGCCAGGTCAGATTGGCGATTCCGCCAACATTGATCACTGCGCGGTTCTCCCCGGGACTGGCGAGGACTGCCTGGTGAAATGCGGGCATGAGTGGCGCGCCTTCGCCGCCCGCCGCGACATCGCGGCGGCGGAAATCCGCCACGGTCGTGATTCCGGTACGTTCCGCGATCAAGTGCGGGTTACCGACCTGCCAGGTAAATGGATGCTCGCCATGCGGCTGGTGGCGAATCGTCTGGCCATGGCTGCCGATCGCGGTCAACTGCGTGGCGGCGACGCCGGCATCACGCAATACATCGAGCGCAACGGTCGCAAACGCTTCGCCGACCTCGGTGTCCAGGCGACCCAGCTGATCGAGATTGCAATGATCGGGATCGTTGACGATTTCAAAGAGCTGCGTACGCAACGCGTCCGCATACGGGCGTGATTGCGCGTGCTTGACCGAGCAACCGCGGGTATCGACCTCGGCTAAGGCGGCATCGATGCCGTCCATGCTCGTCCCCGAGATCAGCCCGAGATAAAGCGCCATGAGAACTGGCGGCACACGCCGCGCTCAGCGATCGGCCAGGAGCGGCCCGCGATTGATCAGGTCGAGTTCGGCCAGCAGCGGCGCGGCGCGCGCGGTGAAATCTGCGCGTAACTCGTCCGCGATCGGCTGCGCATCACCGAGCTTGACGGTCTGAGGATTGCGATGCGTGCCGTTGACGCGATACTCGTAGTGGAGGTGCGGGCCGCTTGCGAGCCCGGTCCTGCCGACGTAGCCGATGACCTGACCCTGGCGTACGCGCTGGCCTTGACCCGCGCCCTTGGCGAAGCGCGACAGGTGGCCATAGAGCGTCGTGATTCCGCCGCCGTGCTCGATCACGACCGCGTTGCCGTATCCGCCCTGGCGACCATGAAAACGGACGCGACCGTCGCCGGCGGCGCGCACCGGCGTGCCGGTAGGTGCTGCATAGTCCACGCCCTTGTGCGCACGGATCGTGTTGAGCACCGGGTGGCGGCGGCGCGGGTTGAAGCGCGAGCTGATGCGGCTGAACTCGACCGGCGCGCGGAGAAATGTCTTGCGCATGCTGCGGCCGTCGGGCGCGAAGAATTCCGAGCGGCCGTCGGGAAGCGTGTAGCGCACGGCGCGATAAGTGCGTCCATCATTGATGAACTCGGCGGCGATCACTTCGCCATCGCGCACGAACTGCCCGTCCTGCCAGATCTGTTCGTACACGACGATGAAGGCATCGCCCTCGCGAATGTCGAGGACGAAATCGATGTCCCAGCCAAAAACATTGGCGACCGCCATGGTGGTCTGGTTCGATATCCCGGCCTCATCCGCTGCTTCGAACAGCGAGCTGGTGATGACACCGCGTTTGCGAGCGATTTCGATCTCGACGGGATTCTCGATGATCTCGGCCGCAAAGCCATCGTGCGCGCGCCTGACCTCGAGCGTTTGCGTGACGCTCAACTGGCGCTTGAGACCCTGCAACGCGCCGTTGTGATGCGTGACCGAGATCTCCTCGCCCGGTCGCAGCAGATCGAGCGTCTGCCGTGCGCTGGGCAGCTCGCGAATGCTGGCAAGATCGGCAAGGCTCAGTTGCAGGCGCCGGAAGATCCGGTCGAGCGTATCGTTGCGATGGACGACGACATCGATGGTGTCAAATCCGAAGGCGGCCGTTACGGGCAGCTCAGTGATCGCAATCGTGCGGCCGGTGGGCGACTGTAACGACGCTGGTTCAGTCGCGGTGAGCGGCGTGGGTTCGCTGCCCGGTGGCCGTGCGGGAGCATCGCTTCGGCGCGGAAACACGCCACCGACTGCCGCCGTGAGCCCGACAACGGCGAGCGCTGCCGACCAGAGCAATACGGCAAGGCGCCGCTGCGAGCGGGCCGGTTGCCGATCCCGATAATCAATGCTCAACGGGCTCGAGGACTGGGTCACGTAGTAAATGCCGAACCAAAACAGGTGCTTAAACTATCCGCGACGTCGCATTCGGTCAACCCGCAAATGCCCCCGACTGGCCTGCATGAAACGATTCTGCGGACTTCATCGCATTGAACATACGGAGCCGCAGGCCGTCGCGCGAATGTGCGGGGGCGAATTGCGCAGCGCAGCGGGGCACCCTACAGTGCTGGCGCCGTGCCTGCCGCTAGCTGACGCACAGCCAGCCACTCACTCATGAGGCA
Source organism: Steroidobacteraceae bacterium (assembly GCA_036515135.1). GTDB lineage: Bacteria > Pseudomonadota > Gammaproteobacteria > Steroidobacterales > Steroidobacteraceae > DATBVX01. The sequence continues at coordinate 6,112 of DATBVX010000149.1, read as the reverse complement.
TCGATGAGGCCTGTCGCAGAGCAGATGATCGAGCTGCGCCGCGGAACGGACGAGATCCTTCTCGAGGCCGATCTCGAACGCAAACTCGCGCGCGGCAAGCCGCTGCGTGTGAAAGCCGGCTTTGATCCGACAGCGCCCGACCTGCATCTGGGACACACCGTGCTCATCAACAAGATGCGCCAGTTCCAGGACCTTGGCCACGAAGTGATATTCCTCATCGGTGACTTCACCGGCCTGATCGGCGATCCGTCGGGCCGCAGCGCGACGCGCCCACGACTCACACCCGAGGACGTGCAGGCGAACGCACGCACCTACGAGCAGCAGATCTTCAAGATCCTCGACCGTGAACGCACCGTCATCGATTTCAATTCGCGCTGGATGGCCAGCATGAGTGCCGTGGGACTGATCGAGCTCGCGGCGAAGCACACTGTTGCCCGCATGCTTGAACGCGACGACTTCAACAAGCGGTTTCGCGCCGGCCAGCCGATAGCGATCCACGAGTTCCTGTACCCGCTGGTGCAGGGCTACGATTCCGTCGCGCTCAAGGCGGATGTAGAGCTGGGAGGTACCGATCAGAAGTTCAATCTGCTGGTCGGGAGGCAGATGCAGGAAGCCTACGGCCAGGAATCGCAGGTGGTGCTCACGATGCCGTTGCTCGAGGGACTCGACGGTGTGCAGAAGATGTCCAAGTCGCTGGGCAATTACGTTGGAATTACCGAGCCCGCAAATGAAATGTTCGGCAAGCTGATGTCGATCTCCGACCCATTGATGTGGCGCTACTACGAGCTGCTGAGTTTCCAAACGAGCGCCGACATTTCCAGGCTGCGTCAGCAGGTTGCTGATGGGCGCAATCCGCGGGACGTGAAGTTCGAGCTGGCTAGCGAGATCGTTGAGCGCTTTCACGGCCGGGCGGCGGCGCAAGCCGCGCATGGAGAATTTGTCGCACGATTTCAAAAGGGACATCTACCTACCGATCTGCGCAAGGTCACGATTGAAATCACCGGCCCGTCGATCAAGATTACCAATCTGCTCAAGGAGGCGGGCTTGGCGAGCAGCACGACGGCGGCGTACCGGTTGATCGAACAGGGCGGTGTCCGGATGGATGGCGAGAA
>DATBVX010000149.1:0-2500 GCA_036515135.1 Steroidobacteraceae bacterium | reverse complement strand
GCAGAAGGCGATGAAGGACGTGGTAGCCTGCGAAAAGCCTCGGGGAGCTGGCAAACAAGCTTCGATCCGGGGATATCCGAATGGGGAAACCCACCGCATCAGCGGTATTCCTGTCTGAATTCATAGGGCAGGAAAGCAAACCCGGGGAATTGAAACATCTCAGTACCCGGAGGAAGAGAAATCAACCGAGATTCCCTCAGTAGTGGCGAGCGAACGGGGAACAGCCCAGTCGTGGAAATCGAGTCGAACCTAGTGGAACGGTCTGGAAAGTCCGGCCATAGCGGGTGATAGCCCCGTACACGAAAGGTGAAGCTCGGGAGCGACGAAGAGTAGGGCGGGACACGTGTAATCCTGCCTGAACATGGGGGGACCATCCTCCAAGGCTAAATACTCTCTGCCGACCGATAGTGAACCAGTACCGTGAGGGAAAGGCGAAAAGAACCCCAGCGAGGGGAGTGAAATAGAACCTGAAACCGTATGCGTACAAGCAGTGGGAGCCCCGCAAGGGGTGACCGCGTACCTTTTGTATAATGGGTCAGCGAGTTATTTTCAGTGGCGAGGCTAACCGAATAGGGGAGCCGTAGGGAAACCGAGTCTTAAAAGGGCGCCGTTCTTAATTGAACGACAGTCGCTGGGAATAGACCCGAAGCCAGTCGATCTATCCATGTCCAGGATGAAGGCAGGGTAACACCTGCTGGAGGTCCGAACGAACTACTGTTGCAATAGTAGTCGATGAGGTGTGGATAGGAGTGAAAGGCTAATCAAGGCTGGCGATAGCTGGTTCTCCCCGAAAGCTATTTAGGTAGTGCCTCGTGTGATCACTTCCGGGGGTAGAGCACTGTTTAGGCTAGGGGTCCATCCCGGACTACCAACCCTATGCAAACTCCGAATACCGGAAAGTGTAAACACGGGAGACACACGGCGGGTGCTAACGTCCGTCGTGAAGAGGGAAATAACCCAGACCATCAGCTAAGGTCCCAAAGTTACGGCTAAGTGGTGAACGATGTGAGAAGGCATAGACAGCCAGGAGGTTGGCTTAGAAGCAGCCATCCTTTAAAGAAAGCGTAATAGCTCACTGGTCTAGTCGGCTCGCGCGGAAGATTTAACGGGGCTCAAGCCGTGCACCGAAGCTATGGATTTGGGCGCTCTTCGGAGCGTCCAAGTGGTAGGGGAGCGTTCTGTAAGCCTGCGAAGGTGTGCTGCGAGGCATGCTGGAGGTATCAGAAGTGCGAATGCTGACATGAGTAACGTTAATGCGGGTGAAAAACCCGCACGCCGAAAACCCAAGGTTTCCTGAGCTACGTTAATCGGCTCAGGGTGAGTCGGTACCTAAGGCGAGACCGAAAGGTGTAGTCGATGGAAAGCAGGTCAACATTCCTGCACCAGGTGCTGCTGCGATGGGGTGACGGAGAAGGCTAGGCCGGCTGGGGTTGGTTCCCAGTTCAAGCGCGTAGGGAGTGTTTCCAGGCAAATCCGGAGACACAATCCTGAGACGTGACGACGAGGTCTCTTCGGAGACCGAAGTGGCTGATGCCACGCTTCCAGGAAAAGCCTCTAAGCTTCAGGCAGTAACTGACCGTACCGTAAACCGACACTGGTGGGTGAGGAGAGAATCCTAAGGCGCTTGAGAGAACTCGGGTTAAGGAACTCTGCAATTTGACACCGTAACTTCGGGAGAAGGTGTGCCTCTCATGGTGATCGGACTTGCTCCGTGAGCTGCGAGAGGTCTCAGATAATCGGTGGCTGCGACTGTTTACCAAAAACACAGCACTCTGCGAACACGAAAGTGGATGTATAGGGTGTGACGCCTGCCCGGTGCCGGAAGGTTAATTGATGGGGTCAGCCGCAAGGCGAAGCTCCTGATCGAAGCCCCGGTAAACGGCGGCCGTAACTATAACGGTCCTAAGGTAGCGAAATTCCTTGTCGGGTAAGTTCCGACCTGCACGAATGGCGTAACGCTGGCCACACTGTCTCGACCCGAGACTCAGTGAAGTTGAAATCGCTGTGAAGATGCGGCGTACCTGCGGCAAGACGGAAAGACCCCGTGAACCTTTACTATAGCTTTACACTGAACTTTGAACCTGTCTGTGTAGGATAGGTGGGAGCCTTTGAAGCGAGGGCGCTAGCTCTCGTGGAGGCAACGTTGAAATACCACCCTGGCATGTTCGGAGTTCTAACCTTGGTCCGTGATCCGGATCGGGAACAGTGTATGGTGGGTAGTTTGACTGGGGCGGTCTCCTCCCAAAGAGTAACGGAGGAGTGCAAAGGTACCCTCAGCGCGGTCGGTCATCGCGCACAGAGTGCAATGGCAAAAGGGTGCTTAACTGCGAGACGGACATGTCGAGCAGTAGCGAAAGCTGGTCATAGTGATCCGGTGGTTCTGTATGGAAGGGCCATCGCTTAACGGATAAAAGGTACTCCGGGGATAACAGGCTTATTCCTCCCAAGAGTCCACATCGACGGAGGAGTTTGGCACCTCGATGTCGGCTCATCACATCCT
>DATBVX010000148.1:0-4018 GCA_036515135.1 Steroidobacteraceae bacterium | reverse complement strand
GCCCGGTTTCAGCGCGCCTTGAATTCGTCCGGCGTGAGTTGATGTCGTGACAGGAGCTTGTAGAAGTCGGTGCGATTGCGTTTGGCGAGGCGGGCCGCCTGGCTGACGTTGCCGGCGGTGATCTGCAGCAGCTGGGCAAGGTAGCTGCGCGTGAATTCATCGCGCGCTTCGTCGAATGAAGGCAGGCGTGAGGGCGAGCCGCCGAGGGATTGCTGCACCAGCTCCGCATTGATGATCGGCGTTCGGGAAAGCGCCACGTTCTGCCGTACGACGTTGTGCAGCTGGCGAACGTTGCCCGGCCATTCCGCCGTGGCGAGCAGTTCGACGGCTTCCGGCGCGTAGATCTTCCGGCTGCCGGTCTCCTTGGCGAGCTGTTCGAGAAAGTGCGCCACCAGCAGTGGGATGTCCTCGCGCCGGCGGCTGAGGGGCGGCATCTCTATGTGCACCACGTTCAGGCGGTAGAAGAGATCCTCGCGGAACGTGCCGCTCGACATTAATTGCGACAGGTCGCGATGCGTTGCGGAAATGACACGCACATTCACGGGTAATGCATCCGTGCTGCCCACGGGCCGTACCTGATTCTCCTGCAACACGCGCAGCAGCTTGACCTGCAGCCGCGTCGGCATGTCGCCGATCTCGTCGAGCAGCAGTGTTCCGCCGTCAGCGGCCTGGAACAGTCCCTTGTGGGAACGAATGGCGCCGGTGAATGAACCCTTTTCGTGGCCGAAGAGCTCCGATTCGAGCAGGTCTTCTGCCATGGCGCTGCAGTTGATGGCGACAAATGGCCGATCGTGTCGCGCACTCGCCTTGTGGATGGCGCGCGCCAGCAGTTCCTTGCCGGTCCCGCTTTCACCGGAAATGAGAACGCGGGCATCGGTGCCCGCCACCATCTGCGCCTGCGCGAGCTTCTCTTCCATTACCGGACTGCGCGTGATGATCTCGGCACGCCAATCCTCGCTGGACGGGGGAAAGCCGGAAACCCGCAGAGCTTTCCGCACCTGGTCGAGCAGCTCCTGCTTTTCGACCGGCTTGGTCAGGAACCCGAAAGCACCGCTCTGTGTTGCGTGTACCGCATCGGGAATTGTGCCGTGTGCGGTAAGGATGATGACCCTGAGCCCGGGCCAGCGGCTCTGGAGTTCCTTGAGCAACCCGATCCCGTCCATCTGATCCATGCGCAGGTCCGTGATCACCAGGTCAGGGCGGAACCGACCCGTCGCCGCCAGCGCGGCCGCTCCGCTCTCGACAGCTTCGACCTCGTAGTTCTCGGCCCGCAGTCGGATGGTCAACAGGCGCAGCAGGCCCGGATCATCGTCGACCACGAGAATTCGCGCCTGGTGCTTCTGGGCAGTGGGGGTCAAGGAAACTTCCGGGGATTGGAGCCCGGGAGGATTATACCCGCACGGCCCACGAATGCCTCGCGCAACTGCCGCGGGGCAAGGAATCCTCAGGGGGATCGATTGTTGTCGGGGGGCTTACGCTCCACGATCGAGCGCTCGATGCGCGAGATCTCGTCGAGCTTGGCCTGCGCCTCGGCCAGCGCCTTCTTGAGGCGCGCATTCTCTTCGATCTCGGCTTGCAGGCGTCGATTGGTCGCTGCGCTGCGTTCGCGCGCGAGGCGCGCCGCGTCGCCCTGCAATTTGGCGTTCTCGGCCTGCAGGATCAGCCGCTGCTCAACTTCGCGCAGAGACACCCACGCGAGCGCGCGCTCAGCGGGCAGCAGTGCCTCGGGAGTGGCGAGGATCTCCGTCAGCATCTGGCGTGCGGTCGTTGCATTTGCTTGACCGTGACCGGGGGTGGCCAGCGCCAGCGCAAATTTAAGGCGATTGCTCGTCGTCGGCGCGAGCTCCGCCGCGTCGCGCGCCGACTGCACGATCTCGGCCTGGGTGGAGGGCGTAGCCTGGACGAGGTGCGACATCATTTCGAGATGCTCGGCCACGACGCTCAAGGAAGGATCAGGAGCTTGGGCGGGCGACGGCGGTGTGCGTTCCAGAGGCTGCGGCAAAATGCCGCAGGCGGCCACCAGTACGCCGGCGGTGACCATTGCGGTCCGCGTGGCCCTACGCAGCATCCGCGGATTCCCTTGCCGCCAGCACCGGTTGACGCAGCGGCAGGCGGATGCGGAAGTGCGCCCCGCCGAACTCGCCGTCCACGATCTCGATCGTGCCGCCATGCGCATGCACGAACTCGATGACCACGGACAACCCGATCCCGGTTCCCTTGACGTGCCCCCCTTGCGGGGTCTTTCCCTGATAGAACGCCTCGAAGATGCGGCTGCGCTCTTCGAGTGCAATTCCAGGTCCGGTATCGGCAATGTCGAGCAGCAACTGGTCGCGCGCCGACTTTGCGTGGATATGGATCGTCCCACCCTGCGGCGTGAACTTGATCGCGTTGGACAGCAGGTTGTCAAGAATCAACTTGAGCTTGCCGCGGTCGGCAGCGATCGTAAGGTCATCGACCTGAACATCCAGCCGAACACGCAGGCTCACGAGCGTGAGCTGCTGCGCCTCCAGCACGTTCTTGATCAGCGGTCGGAGCTTGAACTCACTCACTTCCATACCGACGCTGCGTGCTTGCCAGGCGCTGAAGCTCAGCAGGTTCTCGATCAGGCGCTGCAGCTTCATGCCGTTTTCGCGCAAGATTGCCGTCACTTCGCGCTGATCGGCCGCCAACTTGCCCACCGAGCCGTCAAGAAGGAGTTCCGTGCCCTCGCGGATGTTAGCGAGCGGAGTCTTGAGCTCGTGCGACATGTGACGCAGGAACCGATTCTTCTCCTGCGCGAGATCGAGCAGTCGGGTGCGCAGCCATTCGAGCTGGCGGCCGAGCGCTTCCAGGTCGCTCGGGCCCGAAACCTTGATGGGGCGCGAAAAAGTGCCGCGGCCGAGCTCATTGATGACGCGGTCGATCTGACGAATCGGGCGCGCGAGCAACAAGGTGAACACGAGCGTGAGGACGAGCGTTCCGGGAATGAGCGCTGCGGACTGCCAGAAGAGACTCCGTTGCGCCCGGGCCGTGGCCCGTTGCAGTGTCTCGAGGTGTTGATCGATCTGGTGGCGGCTGTCGTCCGCCAGCTCCGTGGCGGTTTCCCACAGCCGCGAGAAATTGCCGACGGCCTGAAGTTGTTCGGGGCTGCCGGGGAGGGTCGTGCCGAGCGTCTGACGGATGGCGAGGCTTTCGGTCCGCAACATCTGCAGCTGCGCCGCGCTCCGCAAATCCTGCTTGAGCTTGCCGAGCGCCTCGAGCGTCTCCAGGAAGCGCTCGTGATTCTGGCGGTAGACGTCCAACAATTCGCGATTGGCGATGACTTGATAGAGGCGCGCGCTGCGTTCCAGTGATGCGATCTGCTCGAACAGCAACTGGTTGTAGCGTGTGGTCTTCACGCCCTGTACCACCAGCGTCTCGCTTTGCGCCGCGAGGCTGCGGATCTGGATCGCGGCGTTCACGACGGCAATCAACAGCGGCAACGCCACGAGGCAGAGGCCAAGCAGCATCAGTCCGTTCAGCGACCGGGGCTTGCTCAAGAGCATGACGTGCGATTCTAACAGCCCGGACTGTTTGCCAAGGGTCTATTGGCAGTGATTCCTGCGGCCAGCGTCACGACCACCCGGGCATTATTGCCATGGCGAATCGAGGAGCTGACGCTCCCAGTCGAGCGCGGTTTTGACGATCGTCTCCAGACTGTCATACCGCGGATGCCAGCGTAGGATCGATCGCACCTTTTCGGCGCGCGCTATCAGCGTCGGCGGGTCACCGGCCCGCCGCGGTTCTTCGCGAATCGACAGGGCTCGCCCGGCAATGCGTTCAACCATGGCGATCACTTCGCGGACGCTGTAGCCGTGACCATAGCCGCAATTGAGCGTGACCGAGTCGCCGCCCTGACGCAGATAGTCGAGTGCCCTCAGGTGCGCGTCAGCGAGATCCTCGACGTGGATGTAGTCGCGCACGCCGGTGCCGTCAGGGGTCGGATAGTCGGTACCGAAGATCGAAACTCCCGCGCGCTTTCCCACAGCCGCCTCGCAGG
>DATBVX010000147.1:0-6183 GCA_036515135.1 Steroidobacteraceae bacterium | reverse complement strand
CGATACGCGGTGGCGATCGCTCGCGCCGCAGGCGCGGATCGATTCGCATCGGCAGCGTATGCGATGGCTAATCAGAAGTTGGCGGCTGCGGAAACGGCGCTGCGTGGCAAGAGAAGCGAGCGTGCCACCGCTGCCGGCTTGGCCCGCGAAGCCGTGATCGCCGGCGAGGACGCGCGCCGCTCCGCAATGCTGGCCTCGGCGGCATCCGCCGCGGAAGCCGAGCAACGGGCCGCGACCAAAGCGGCGACCGAAACAGCGAACGACGTAGCGCGCACCGCTGCGACCGAAACGGCCAGGGAATCTGCCGCCGCCGCTACAGCAGCCGCGACCCAAGCTGCCACTGCTGCGACCGAAGCGGCCATCGCAGGCGCCGCCGCGACCGAAGCCGCAACGCAGGCCGAACGTCAAAGATCCGCGGTCGAAGCGCGCAACGATCTCCGCAATCGGCTGAATGCCGCATTACCGACACGCGAGTCGGACCGCGGACTGATCTCGGAGATCGGCGATGTGCAGTTCGCGACGGGCAAGGCGGAAACGAACGCATCGGCACGCGAGAGCCTCGCGAAGTTCTCAGGCATCGTCGCGTCCTACCCCGACTTGAAATTCCACGTCGAGGGGCACACCGATAGCGTCGGTAGCGTTGCGACCAACAACGAGCTCTCGCTGAGGCGCGCGATGACCGTTCGCGACTACCTCATCGGCCAGGGCGTACCGGCATCGAGCATCGACGTAGCGGGCCTCGGCTTGTCCATGCCGATCGGCGACAACTCCACGGCCGATGGGCGCGCGCGCAATCGCCGCGTCGAGATCGTGATTTCAGGCGGGCCGCTGGCCGCGGGATAACGTATTCTCGGAGCCGGTTGCTCTGCTGTGAGCGGCGCGCGCGAAGGCGCGCCGCTTTTTGCTGTCCCGACGGCTCTGTACGGTCCCGCACAGCCGGTTTAAGATGTCCAAAGGTCTTCATAAGGAGAAGAAAAATGCTCGAGACCATTGCAATCATCTTGATCGTGCTCTGGCTTCTGGGATTCGTCACCTCGTACACCATGGGTGGATTCATTCATGTCCTCTTGGTCATCGCGGTCGTGGTGATCCTGGTTCGTGTTATTCGAGGTCGAGGCCTGTAACCCACGCGGAGATAATAATGAACGCAGTTAAGATTGCGGCGCTCGGGCTGATCGTTGCCGGCATCCTGGGTTTAGCGTATGGCAGTTTCACCTACACCCAGGAGACCCATGAGACCACGCTCGGACCTTTCAAGTTTTCGGTAAGGGACAGAGAAACGGTCAACGTCCCAGTCTGGGCCGGCATAGCGGCGATCGTGATTGGCGGAGGGCTCCTGGTGTTTGGCGGCAAGAAGAACTAGCCGCAGCAGCGGCGGCCGATGGCGTGTCGACGCTACCTACGCCTGGTCCGACGCTCGACGTCCTCGCCTGCGTCTTCGACGCCCTCTCGCACATCGTCGATCGCTTCTTCGACGCCCCCGCGCACGTCTTCGACCGCCTCGTCGATGTCCTTTCCGGTGCGCTCGAAAGACCCTTGTCTTGCACAGGCGCAAAGCATCAGCAGCAAAAGCATTGCGGCAAACATTCTCATGTGACCTCCAACTTACCGTTGACGGACAGGCGTGGTTGGCACGGTTATCGATCTCTTTAGAGTCTCATGATGCGCGCCAGTCGGCGTGCCGCCGAGAGGAGCACAAGTCCGCGACCCAACACACGGAAGGTGCGAGTCCGCCCGAGCAATATCAGCAGGACGGCGCCGCCGGCGATGACGGTCGGGCGCAGCAGAAACCCGCGGGCGGTCATTGCTACGCGGTCAACGGACTGCAACCTGGCTTCAATGCCGCTGACCTGGCGCGCCATCTCGCTGCGCTGAACGGCGCAGCGAAGGCGCAGCGCGGCTTCGCGACTTGCAAGGTCGACAGTGCGAATGCTCATGTGTCCGTTTCCCGGGTGCTACCTGTGGAGGCGGTTCTGTAGCTGCGCGCGATCCTTGGCAAGCTCGGCGAGCGTGCCATCAAGCATATGCGGCTTGCTGCGCACTTTGGCGCGCAGCACCAGCCCGCTCACGATCGCGATGCCGAAGAACAGACTGGTAACCAGCACCGATGCCAGCAGCCGATGCGTATTCCAAAAAACGAAAATGACGGCCATAGCGCCCAGTAACAATCCGATGCCGGCGGCGAACAACGTGAGGAACGCCCACAGCATGATGCCGGCGGCGCGATGAATCTCCTCTTGCAGCTCCGTTGTGAGGAGCTCCAGGCGCGTCTGCGCGATCGCGACCACCGTTGCGAGCAGGTTGGTCAGTGATCTGAACAGACCGCTCACGGGACCGGCATAGTCGCCGCTCCGCGGGTCTCCTAGGGGAGACACTCTGTCGTCGTCAGTCAAGATAAGCGGCTCGTCGCAGAATCGCTCAACGACGGCTTATCAGCAGCCCAAGCACCAGGCCGATGCCTGCCGTGATCCCCGCCGTCTGCCAGGGATTGTCCCGCATGTATTCTTCGGCCTCTGAAGCGAGGGCACGGGCGCGCTTGAGCGCCTCGTCCTCGACGCCGGCGAGACGGGCCTTAGCCTGACGCAGCGACTCCTCGGTGCGCGCTCTGGCTTCCTGGACCTTCTCGCCGGTTTGCGCCGCGGTCGCTTTCAGCAAGGCTTCAGCGTCGTGAACGACAGCCTGCATGTCCTCGATCAGCTTGTCAGTGGTTACGGTTTCACTCATGGTTCTTTTTCTCCGACGGGGCATAACGAAACTCCGCGAGTCACAATGTTGGCATCGCCACGATAATCTTGTCCGCTCGGAGATCGCAACGGTCCACCCTTGACACTGGACCGACCGCCGCTCTCCCGGCATCGGCTAATTGCAGAAAAATCGGCGTCTGATGGTCAGACCCAAGCCGCCCAGCAGAGACATTAGCCCTGCAAGCACAAGTAACGGCAGCGGGCCTGCGGTACTAGGAAGCGTTCTCGCCGGCGCGCGATCGGCCTGCGCCACCTGCGCCACCGGGGCCGGTTCCCTCACAATCTGCGCCAGTTGCTCGGTCGGAGCACCCGGCGTGCTGCCGATGGCAAAGATCCCCTCGGGAACGTATAGGTTCAACTCTTGACCGCGTGTCAGCTCGGAGAACCGATAGGTCCGCCCGTCGATCGACACGCGTTGCTCGGACGCGGGCATCAGGGTGAGCTCTTCCATCGATCGACCCTGACGATCCTTGAATTCCAACGTGACCGAGCCATCGCGATTGCTCCGCACGAGATCGGCCTCGAAACGTGCCCATTTCGTGCCTTCCGCGATCACAACCTCGTGACAGCCTTCGCCGATCCTCGGATACTGCGCGAGCAAGTCTGTGTTCCAGGCCACTTCAGCACAGCTCGCCGACTGAACTCTCGGCTCAGGCAGGTTCCCCGCGTCGGTCCGCTGCTGAGCACCGGCGGCGCTCGCGCAAATGGCACCGATCAGCGTCACTGCTATCCGGAATCCACCTAATTCACTCATCTTCGTTTCCATCTCTTTTCCCCTGCAATGAATAACCCATAACAACGCCTACCTAACGTCTTACGCTTCAGTCCACAGCCACCGCCCGCACGATAAAGCGCTGCGGTGCGGTACCGACAAAATAGAACGGATAGCAGGTCACAAGGGTGACGGCGGGGACGTCCGTATCGTGCAGCGGCGAAATATCGGTGGGCTCCACGATCGAAAGGTCGATGACTCGGTACTGGCGCCGTCGCGACAGGCTTTCGAGCTCGACGACATCGCCCACCGCGACATCCTTGAGCGCCCGGAAATATCCGTCGCGATGCGCCGCGATCGCGATGTTCCCGTCGCTGTCCGGCGGCGCGGTACCGGAGACCAGTCCGGCGCCGCGATTGAGGTTACGCTCACTCGTATCGGCGTAAACCGGAACCTCGAGCTCGACACGACGGATGCGCAGCAGCGCCGCGGGCAGCGGCTGCGATTCAGACTCAGTGACTTGCGCAGCATATGCGCGGACGCGGCCTTCCGACCAGTGTGTTTGATCGGGCGCGCGATGTGCCGACGCAGGCTCAAGGCTGATCCGATCGATGTCGCGCGTGACATGAGCTTCAGCGCTCATTGCCGAGCGCGCCTGCGTGAACGTCGCGATCGCTTGTCGCCGCTCGAGCTCGCCGTAGGCGCGCGCGCCGAAATATAGCGCGATAAGGACGATCCCAAGAGTCCAGCACGCTGTCTCTAAAGCATGACGTATCGATCTGCCTGTCACGGCGTCGGCTCGCAGGGTCACCATTGCGGTCCTAATTTTTTGCTCATGGGCTGGCGCGTCGGTACTGCGATAAACGCGTACGAAGGTATTTGTAACCCGCAAGCGACATCGCCGCCGCTCGTTCGCGCTAAGGGGAACCGACCGGCGCGCAGCGGCGCTCGATCGTCGTCGTGGTTCTCTGCTCGGCGCGGTTCTCTTGAATCTCTTCCTGGATCTTGCGGCCGATCAGCGCCCCGGCGGCGGCACCTGCGGCCGTCGTGATGTCACGGTCGCCGAGATCCTTGCCGATCGCGCCTCCGACGATAGCGCCGCCTGCCGTACCGGCGATCCGGTGCTGGTCGACCGGATCGGTCTGCACCGCGACCTCCTCATCCCAACACTCTGCGGCGCTCGCCTGCTCCCCGACTTCAGCGTCCTCGCCAAGAAAAGTGTAAGCGGCAATCCCACCGGCCGTTGCGAGGCCTATTCCTGCCACCACGCCAATCAACGTAGATCTGTTCATCGGGAATACCTCCTAGGTATGCCAGACACAATGACCCTTCTCCGGTCGCCCGGTCTGTGCGGTAGCGCTCACACATCCGGAGTGCGCTCAGTCGATGGTGTGCGCTGCCGTACAGACCGCGCGTCGCCCGGCGCCTATGTTGGTAATCATGAACAAACATCAAATCAAAGGCCGAATCAAGAAAGCGGAAGGCAAGATCAAGGAAGCCACCGGCCGCATCATCGGCAACAAGAGTCTCCAAGAGAAGGGCGAGGCCCAGAAAACCGCCGGCAAGGTCCAAGCGGTCTATGGCGATATCAAGGACAACCTCAACGAGAAGTGATCACGTATGAGACGAATGATCGTTGGCATTACGGTGTGCTGTCTCACGGCGGCGTGCCAAACACTGCAGACGACTCGACCCGGCGCGGTCCAAGTGGATCGGGAACAGCGGGTGTTGTCGTTCATCTCGGAGCAGGACATGCAGCGGTCCGCGGCCGAGGCCTACTCTCAGCAACTGCAAAAGGCGCAGGGGGAAGGAAAGCTCAACACAGACGCCGCGCTAGTCCAGCGAGTGAAAGCAGTCAGCGAACGCCTGATCCAACAGACGACCGTGTTTCGAGAGGACGCGCGTAGCTGGCCATGGGAGGTCAACGTGCTGTCATCGCCGGAGCGCAACGCCTACGCGATGCCTGGCGGCAAGATCATGGTCTACTCCGGCTTGATCAGTGCGCTCGACCTAACCGATGCCGAGATTGCCGCGGTCGTCGGTCACGAGATCGCTCACACGTTACGTGAGCATGCGCGCGAGCGAGTCTCGAACGCCTATGGTCAAGAGCTCCTAGTGGCGTTCGGCGGCGCCGCGCTCGGCGCAGAAGAGTCCATCCGCGAATTGGCCAACGCGATAGGCCAGGTGACTTTCCAGCTTCCGCACAGCCGCGAGCAGGAATCCGAGGCCGATCAAATCGGACTGGAGCTCATGGCGCGGGCCGGCTACGACCCGCAGGCGGCTATCTCGGTTTGGCAGAAAATGACGGCCACCAGATCTGGTCAGCCGCCTGAATTCTTGAGCACTCATCCCTCCAATGAATCGCGGATCGCCGATCTGCAGGCGCTATTGCCGCGCGTGGCGCCGCTTTACCAGGCGAGGCGGTAGGTAGCCGGTCGTGTCGCGTCGAGGGGCACGTACGCGTCGCTCTCTGTGCGGTGCCGTACCGATTCCCAATGGCATTCGAGGTAGGTTGGCGTCGGAATAGTCTTGCGAGGCATTGAAGATGAGCCTGGGCACAATACTGCTAATACTGCTCGTACTGGTTCTTTTGGGCGTCCTTCCCCGCTGGCCGCATAGCAGGCAATGGGGCTACAGACCTAGCGGGATCGTCGGCGTGGTGCTGATCGTGCTGCTGGTTCTCGTCTTGATGGGCCGGATCTGACCCGCGTCGTGGGCTGTCCGCAT
>DATBVX010000146.1:0-7837 GCA_036515135.1 Steroidobacteraceae bacterium | reverse complement strand
TAGACGTTGCGGTCCGAGCCGGTGACGCGATGGCCGCGCACCCTCGCAAGCACGGCGATTCCGCCCATGAATGTGCCGCAGATACCCAGGATGTGGACGTGCATGGGCCAGGCCTAGGAAATCGCGGTCAACACCCGCGTGGTGATGAAGTATTCGCAACCCATGTACAGCAGCGTCAGGATGATCGCGACGAACAGTCTGAGCTCGAGCGCGGATCTCAGTATGTGTGCCGTGATCAGAACGTACCACACCAGCACCCCGAGCAGCGCGAACAGCAGCGGCACGGCCAGTGGATTGGTCTGTCCAATCTTCAGCACCATGGCGAGCAGCCCCAGCACGGGCGGTGTCAGCAGCGCTGAAGTGCCGAACATGGCCGTAGCCGTCTGCAGGAAGCGCGCGGCGCGGCCGAAAATCGCCAGCATCGCCCAGATCCACCCGAGGCCCAGCGCCAACTCGACCGCAGTCCTGAGGGCGAACGACTGCTCGGGACTAGGAAGCAGCCGGCCAAACGTAAGCGTGAATCCGCAGTAGATCGCTACAATGACGAGCAGCAACAGTGCGGACGATGGCAGGTCCTGCGGACCCTTCCGCAACAGCGCGATGTCGACGAATACCTTGATCAGCTCAACCACGGTTTCAGGAAGCTTCCAACGGCGCGCGCGGCTGCCGATAATGTCGGCGCCGATTGTACACGTGCAACATCGCGTCTCATGATCGCTTACCGCTTCATCGATCAGCCACAGGAGCTCACTGCGCTCGCCGCCGAACTTGGACCCGAGCCGGAGCTGGCGTTCGACACCGAGTTCATGCGCGAGCGCACCTATTTCCCGAAGCTGTGCCTGGTCCAGCTCGCCACGGCTCGCGATTTCGCCTGCATCGATCCACTCGCCCACGAGGATCTCAGCCCACTCGCCGTGCTGTTGAACAATCCGGCGAGCCTCAAGGTCGTTCACGCCGCACGCCAGGACGTCGAGGCGCTCCTCACGCGCTCGGCCCTGGTGCCGGCGAACCTCTTCGATACGCAGGTTGCCGCGGCGCTGCTCGGCATGCAGCCACAGATCGGCTATGGCGAGCTCGTCCAACGGCTGCTGGGCCATTCGCTCGAGAAGGGACACACGCGCACCGACTGGACGGCGCGCCCGTTGAGTCGTGAGCAACTCGAGTACGCCATCGACGACGTTCGCCACCTCCTGAGTTTGCGCGACGTCCTGTTGCGCGAGCTGGAAAAACTCGATCGGCACACCTGGTTCGACGCGGAGATGGAGCGACTCGAAGTGGCCTTCGCCGCGCGCACCAGCCCGGATGAAGCCTGGCAACGACTCCGAGGGCTCGAAACGCTCGATCCGCGGCGGCTGGCAGCGGCGAAAGCACTTGCCCGCTGGCGCGAACTGCGCGCCATCCAGCGTGACCGTCCGCGCGGCTGGATTCTTGCCGATGACGCCCTGCATGAGCTGATCCGCGCACTGCCCCGCAACCGCGTCGAACTGGAACGCGTGCAGTCACTGCCGCGCGGCGTCATCGCACATTGCGCCGATGACCTGCTGGCAGCCGTCGAGGCAACTTCCCATCTCGAGACAGTCGAGGCTGTCCGCCGCGCGAGGAAGCCGGATCCGATCGAGCAGGCGCGACTCAAGGCGCTGGCCGCCACGGTGCGGCGGATCGCGGAGCAACTGCGCTTGACGCCCGAGATCCTCGCCACGCGCAGGGAGTTGCAACAGCTCCTGAACGGCGATACCGACGTGGCACCGCTCAAGGGTTGGCGACGCGAAGTCGTGGGCGAAGCCCTGCTCAATCAGTTGTAGCGACGCTAACGCCGCGCTTGTTTCGTGGCCGATTGCACCGCGCGCTCGATTCGTGCGAACACTTCCTCGACATCACCCACCGCATCGACGTCGCACAGCAATCCCAGTTTGCGATAGTGGTCGATCAGCGGTCGCGTCTGCGCGTCATAGACTTCCAGGCGGTTGCGGATCGTATCCTCGTTGTCATCCGGCCGCTGAACCAGCGCGTGCTCGAGTCCACCATCGACGCACGGCGTATCGGCAGTCGGCGGCGAGGTATGAATGTTGAACAGCCGCCCGCAGCGCGAGCAGCTGCGGCGTCCCGTCAGGCGCTTGAGCAGGATCGCCGGATCGATGTTCATGAGCACGACCGCGTCGATCGGCTGGCCCAGCCGCTCGAGTGCCCCGTTCAGCGCCTCGGCCTGGGCGATGTTGCGCGGGAAACCGTCGAGGATGAAGCCGTGCAACGCATCCGGACGGCTCAGTCGCTCACGAATGAGCGCGAGCACCAGCTCATCGGAGACCAGCTCGCCGGCATCCATCGCCGCTTTGGCCTTAAGGCCCAGCCCGGTGCGGCGCGCCACGGCGTCGCGCAGCAGATCTCCGGACGAGACTTGCGGTGCGCCGTATTGCTTCACGAGCTTCTGTGCCTGGGTACCCTTGCCCGAACCCGGCGCCCCGAGCAGAACGATTCTCATGATCGACTCATTCCCTCGCGTGGAGGATGCAATCGCGTGCGGTTCAGCCGCCACGCGAAAGGCCGGTACGCTACCGAGCACGGCGGGTCTGGTCAAATGCGTTGGCAGTTGGCGGTTGACAGTTGACAGAGAAGATTTGATCTTTGGCCTTCACTGCCAACCGTCAACTCAGGACTTCCTCCATGCCCCAACAAGTCCGCAAGAACGCTCTATACGCACAGTCAGGCGGCGTGTCCGCCGTCATCAACGCGTCCGCGTGCGGCGTGATCGAGACCGCGCGCAAGCACCGAGATCGCATCGGCAAAGTGTACGCGGGACACGATGGAATCATCGGCGCGCTCACCGAGGACATGATCGACACCAGCAAGGAAAGCGCGACAACCATCGCCGGCCTCAAGCACACGCCCGGCGGCGCGTTCGGCTCGGCGCGTTACAAGCTCAAGGGGCTCGACAGGAACAAGGCGGAGTACGAACGGCTCATCGAAGTCTTTCGCGCGCACGACATCGGCTACTTTTTCTACAACGGCGGCAACGATTCGATGGACACCGCGCACAAGGTGTCGCAGATCGGCGCACAGCTCGGATACCCGGTGACCTGCATCGGCGTGCCAAAGACGGTCGACAACGACCTGCCGCACACCGATTGCTGCCCCGGATTCGGCTCGGTTGCGAAGTACGTCGCCGTGTCCACGCGCGAGGCGGCGCTCGATGTCGCCTCGATGGCGCGCACGTCGACCAAGGTGTTCGTGCTCGAAGTCATGGGCCGGCACGCCGGCTGGATTGCGGCCGCGGGCGGGCTTGCGGGCTCTGAGCCCGGCGATCCACCGCACGTGATCCTGTTTCCGGAAATCGCCTTTGACGAAGCGAGGTTTCTCGAACGCGTCAAGCAGTCCGTGCAGGATTACGGCTACTGCGTCGTCGTGGTTTCCGAGGGCGCGGCGACGGCTGACGGCAAGTTTCTCGCCGAAGCGGGCACCAGGGACGCATTCGGCCACACGCAGCTCGGCGGTGTCGGGCCGGTGATCGCCGAGCTGGTGAAGAAGAACCTCGGCTTCAAGTATCACTGGGCGGTCGCGGATTACCTGCAGCGTTCTGCGCGGCACATCGCTTCGAAGGTGGACGTGCAGCAGGCGTATGCCGTCGGCAAAGCCGCTATCGAGCTCGCGCTAAAAGGACACGACGCGGTGATGCCGACGATCGTGCGCAAGTCGAACAAGCCCTATCGCTGGACCATTGGCCACGTGCCGCTCGAGGCGGTGGCGAACAAGGAAAAGAAGGTGCCGCGCGAGTTCATCACCGCCGACGGCTTCGGCATCACCGAACCCTGCCGTCGCTACCTCGAACCACTGATTGCGGGCGAGGATTACCCGCCATATCGGCACGGATTGCCCGACTACGTGCAGATCAAGGGCGCGCCGGTGGCCAAAAAGCTGAGCACGACCTTTGTGCTATAGTTCCGCCCCTTTTTTGGGGGCCGGGCAATCCGGGCCTCCTGCAAAACGAATATAAGTCCCTGATCACGGAGAAGTTCTATGACCCCGAGTGCAGCCCTCTGGCTCGCCGTTGGTGCTGGTCTTGCGGCCATTCTATACGGCGTCTTGTCGGTCAGCTGGATCCTCAAGCAGCCTGCGGGCAGCGCGCGCATGCAGGAGATCGCGGCCGCGATCCAGACCGGTGCCCGTGCCTACCTGAACCGCCAGTACACGGCCATCGCGATCGTCGGTGTCGTGCTCTGCGCGGTGCTTGGCTACGCGCTCGGTTGGCTGACCGCGGGCGGGTTCGCCGTCGGCGCTATCCTCTCGGGTCTCGCGGGCTACATCGGCATGAACGTCTCAGTGCGCGCCAACGTGCGCACCGCCCATGCGGCGAGCGTAGGTCTCAACCCGGCGCTCAAGATCGCTTTCCGCGGCGGCGCCATCACCGGGATGCTCGTGGTCGGACTCGGATTGCTGGGTGTCGCGGGCTACTTCATGTTCGCGCGCAATCTCACCGGCAGTGACGACCAGGCATTGCACGCACTCGTCGGTCTGGCATTCGGCGGCTCGCTGATCTCGATTTTCGCGCGTCTCGGCGGCGGCATCTTTACCAAGGGCGCTGACGTCGGCGCCGATCTCGTCGGCAAGGTCGAAGCGGGGATTCCCGAGGACGATCCGCGCAACCCGGCGGTGATCGCGGACAACGTCGGCGACAACGTGGGCGACTGCGCCGGTATGGCGGCCGACCTCTTTGAAACCTATGCAGTCACCGTGGTCGCCACCATGCTGCTCGGCGGTCTGGTGATGCAGAGCGCCGGGACCAACGCGTTCATCTATCCGCTGGTGCTTGGTGCCGCGTCGATCGGCGCGTCGATCATCGGCACGTTTTTCGTGAGCGTCGGTGCGAGCGGCAAGATCATGCCCGCGCTGTATCGCGGCGTGACGGTCTCCGGCGTGATTGCAGCGATTGTGTTCTATCCCATCACGAGGCAGTTGATGGCTGCGGACGCGATGAACCTCTACTGGTGCGCGCTCATCGGGCTTGCACTGACCGCCGCAATGATCATCATCACCGAGTACTACACCGCCACCGAATACGGCCCGGTGCGTCACATCGCCGCGGCATCGCAAACCGGTCACGCCACCAACATCATTGCGGGCCTCGCGGTGTCGATGAAGTCCACCGCCTTGCCGGTACTCGCCGTCGTGCTCGCCATCTGGGGCTCGTACCAGCTCGGCGATCTCTATGGCATTGCGATCGCGGCCACCGCGATGCTCTCGATGACGGGAATGATCGTGGCGCTCGATGCGTACGGTCCGATCACCGACAACGGCGGCGGCATCGCCGAAATGTCCGGCTTGCCGAAAAGCGTGCGCACGATTACCGACGCGCTCGATGCGGTCGGCAATACCACCAAGGCGGTCACGAAGGGCTACGCCATCGGCTCCGCCGGGCTCGCCGCGCTGGTGCTGTTCGCGGACTACACCCACAACCTCGAAGCGCTCGGCAAGCTGCAGCAGTTCGAGCTCTCCGATCCGGCGGTGATCATTGGTCTGTTCATCGGCGGTCTGGTGCCCTATCTCTTCGGCGCGATGGCCATGGAAGCCGTGGGCCGTGCGGCTGGATCGGTCGTCAACGAGGTCCGGCGTCAGTTCAGGGAAATCGCGGGCATCATGGCAGGCACGGCCAAGCCCGACTACTCGAAGGCCGTGGACCTGCTGACGCGCGCGGCGATCAAGGAAATGATCCTGCCCTCGCTGTTACCGATCCTGGTGCCGATCGTGCTCGCGATCGTCATGAACTGGCTGATGGGCCCCGGTGCCGGCGTGCGCGCATTGGGCGGTCTGCTCATCGGCACGATCGTGACCGGGCTCTTCGTCGCGATTTCGATGTGCACGGGTGGCGGCGCGTGGGACAACGCCAAGAAATATATCGAGGAAGGCCACTTCGGCGGCAAGGGCTCGGACACGCACAAGGCCGCCGTGACGGGCGACACCGTGGGCGATCCTTACAAGGACACCGCGGGCCCGGCGATCAACCCGCTGATCAAGATCATCAACATCGTCGCGCTGCTGTTGGTGCCACTGCTGTAGGGTGAGGGGTGAGGGGTGAGTGGAGAGAGTGGTTGACGCTTTGCAGTTGACAGTTGGCAGTAAGATTAAGAACAGCGAAGAATCGTCACCGCTAACCGCTCGCGGCTATCGGACAATCCTCCTCACTGCTCACTGCTCACTGCTCACTCCTCACGTGGCCGCCAGCATGGGTTGCGGGCGGGCGATGATGAAGCCCTGCACGAAGTCGATGCCCATCTTGCGCACCGTCTCGAGTGCGGCTTCGTCTTCGACCTGCTCGGCGACGACCTTGAAATTGAGCGTGCGCGCGAGCTTGATCATCGCCGCGACCATTGCCTGGTTGACGGTGTCCCGCGCCAGGTTGCGCATGAACGAGCCGTCGATCTTGAGAAAATCCATGGTGAGGTTCTTGAGATTCGAGAAGCTGCCCAGGCCGCGCCCAAAATCGTCGAGCGCGAACTTGCAGCCCATTCCGTGCAGGACACCGATGAAGCGGCGCGCGTGTTCGATGTTGGCGATCACCGAGTTCTCGGTCACCTCGAAGCAGATCTGGCTCGGGGTGACACCCGAACGATCGAAGCAGTCGACGACGAACTCGAGGAATTGCGTGTCGCCGAGCGTCTGACCGGAAATGTTGATCGCGACGCTGCGCCCCTCGGGCAAGTGCAGCGCCCCGCGGCCGAGCGCGGCGAGCGTCGTCTGCACGACCCACCGATCGACCAGTGACATGAGGCGATAGCGTTCCGCCGCGCGCAGAAACTCGCTCGGGCTCACGTCCTGCCCGTTTTCGTCCTTGAGCCTCACGAGCACTTCGAACGCCGGTCCATCCTCGACCTGCGCGTTGGCAGGCACGATCGGCTGCGAATACAGCTCAAAGCGATTCTCCTTGAGGGCAACCTGCAGTTTCTGCAGCCAGTGAATCTCGCCACGGTGCCGCGCCACGGCCTCATCGCGCGCCGAGTAAACGTGCACGTGACCGCCGCGTTGCTTGGCAACATAGCAAGCCGAGTCCGCCGCGCCCATGACCTCTTCCGTCGTGCCGCTTTCCCGCCCGATCTCGACTAAGCCGATGCTCACGTCGATGTTGAAGATTTTGTCCTTCCACACGAAGCGGTAGTCGTTCACCGCACGGCACACGTCATCGGCGATCTGCCGCGCCTTCTCGAGCGGGCAGCCTATCAGCAGCATCGCGAACTCGTCGCCGCCGATACGCGCCACGGTGTCCGAGTCGCGCACCGCATCCTTCAGGAGTCCCGCGACCTCGCGCAGCATGTTGTCGCCCGCGACGTGACCACAGCTGTCGTTGACCACCTTGAACCGATCCAGGTCGAGATAGCACAGCACATGAGTCGAAGTGCCGGAGCGCGCGGCTTCCAGCGCTTCCTGCAGCCGCCGTTCGAATTCGCGCCGGTTCACGAGTCCGGTAAGCGCGTCGTGGCTCGCCTGGTACGACATCTGGCGCGCGAGGCCGCGTTGTTCGCTCACATCGTGCAGCACGATTACGGCGCCCGTCAGCTCGTGATTCGGATTCTTGAGCGGCGACACGCTCAGCTCGATCGCGTACTCCTCGCCTCCGCCGCGCGTGAGCAGGACCGCCTTGCGGCCTAGGCTGACGCGTGTGCCGCTGGCGAGGCATTGCCGCACCGGATCGGCGAGCGACTTGCGATCGCTCTCGTCCACCATGCTGACGATTTCATCGAGGCTGCGCCCGGCGGCCTGCAACGAGGTCGTGCCGGTAAGCCGTTCAGCCGCTTCATTCATGTAGTCGATGCGTCCGCGCTTGTCCGTCGAGATCAGGCCCTCGTCGATG
>DATBVX010000145.1:0-8275 GCA_036515135.1 Steroidobacteraceae bacterium | reverse complement strand
GACCGCCTCGGTGTATCGAGACGACGAAAGGCCGAGCGCCTGCAGCCGCGGTGCGAGCGCACGAGCCGCCTGCTCTCCGCCGGCAATCGAGCTCGCCACCTTGCTGAAGTCAAACGATGACGTGCCCGCGAGTGGAGCCTCGATCATGATGTCCTGCGACGTCAGAAGCGCCCGCTGGCGCAGTGTCTCGCGGCGGATCAGGATCGCCAGCATCTGGTTGGAGATCTCGAGCGGCGAATTGAGATCGTCGCGCGACTGCAGAGGGAGGCTCACGTCCGAGACGATGAGAATATCGGCTCCCATCGCGCGTGTTTCCCCAATCGGCACGTTGTCGGCGATGCCGCCGTCCACGAGCAGCCGTCCCTCGATCTCGACCGGAGCGAATACAGCCGGTGCGGACATGCTGGCGCGCACTGCGGTCGCGAGATCACCGTGATCGAGGATCACGGTCTCGCCCGTCTCGATGTCGGTAGCGACAGCCCGAAACGGAATCGGCAGATCGTCGAAGCGCTCGATGTTCGACACCGCCAGCGTGCGGGAACGCAGCATCTGATGCAGTTTCTGGCCCTGGATGAGGCCCTTCGGCAGCAGGAACTTGCCGCCCTTGAGCCCGAGCGGCAGTCGCACCGGGAAATCCGCATCGTCCTGCTTGCGGCGGAAAGCGAGATCGGCGCGCGAGGGTCGGTCGCGAAACGCGTCCTGCCAGTCGATCGAAGTTACAATCCTTTCGATCTCATCTGCGGGGACGCCCGCCGCATACAACCCACCGACGACCGCGCCGATGCTGGTTCCGGCAATCGCGTCGATTGGTACGCGCATTTCCTCGAGCACCTTGAGGACGCCGATGTGTGCGGTGCCGCGCGCGCCGCCGCCACTCAAGACCAGGCCGATTCGAGGACGATCGGGAGCAGTTCCCTGTGACGCTCCGCCGTCGCCCGGCGGAGGCACGGCTTGAACCCAAGCGGCGTGTGCCAGCAGGACGCCCACCCCGATCGCCTTGCCGACATATGAGCTCCGCAAGATGAAGCGCATCCCCCTAGCCCCAGCTCACGATCACACGCCGATTGTGCCGGCCCTTGCTCTCGACCTTGGTGACCTGCAACGGACCGATCTCGCCGATGCGTGCGACATGGGTTCCACCACAGGGCTGGAGATCCACACCCGGAATCTCGAGCAGCCGGATGCGCTTCGCACCCACCGGTGGGCGTACCGACATCGTCCGGATGAGCTCCGGCTGGCGCCCCAGTTCCTCGTCCGTGATCCATTTCGAGTGGGTGGGCGTGTCGACCCGAACGAGCTCATTGAGAGCCGCGGTCACCCGAGCGCGATCGATCTCATCCTGGGTGTCGAAATCGAGGCGGCCCTTGTCCGCGGTAATCTGCCCACCGGTGACACCGAAGCGGAGAATCGAGCCCAGCAGGTGCAGCGCAGTGTGCATGCGCATGTGCGCATAGCGCCGCTCCCAGTCGATCTGCGCCTCGACAATATCGCCGACAGCGAGCCCGTAAACCGGCGACTCCGGTACGTGCAGTATCGTCCCGGCCTCGCCTTTGCGCGTGTCGATAATGCGTACGCTGCGCGCATCCACCGTCCGTAGCCAGCCGGTATCGCCCGGCTGTCCACCGCCCAGCGGGTAGAAAATGGTGCGATCGAGCACGATCCCCTCGCCGGTGCAGTCGAGGACTCGCGCTTCACAGTCCTTGAGGTACGCGTTGCTCTGAAACAGTGGTTCAGTGCTCATGGGCGCGACACATTTACCAAGAATCGCGATCATTCTCCATGTCCTGCGCTAAACTGCCTCGTCACAAGATCAAGACTCTCATGCGGCCCACCCTCCGGAATTCACTGCTGCTGTTGATATTGAGCGGCACCGCCCCGGCGTTCGCCCAGGAAGTGGGCGACTGGGCGCATTACGGTGGCGACGAATTCGGGCAGCGGTACTCACCGCTCAGCGAGATCGATCGCAACAACGTTAAGCGGCTCGAAGAGGTCTGGGTTCATCATACGGGCGAGCTCGGCGAGGGCTTTGCGCGCGCGGACAAACTGGCCTTCGAAGCCACCCCCATCCTGATCGACGCGACTCTCTATCTCACAACCCCGACCAATATCGTCATCGCGCTGGATGCCGCGACCGGCGTGGAAAGCTGGCGGTACGACGCAAAAATTGACCGCGGGAAGCACTACTCGGAATCAACTTCGCGCGGCGTGAGCGCGTGGCGTGAACCATATCCGAAGGCGGCCGGCGTGTGCACCCTGCGCCTCTTCTTCGGCACGCTGGATGCGCGCCTGATCGCCATCGATGGCCGCACCGGCAGGCCCTGCGTGGATTTCGGCGTGCGTGGAGAAGTGGACCTCAAAGCCGGAATCAGGATTCGCGATCCGGAGGACTATCTCGTCACCTCGCCGCCGGCCGTGTTCCGTGATCTCGTCATCGTGGGCTCTGCCATCGGGGACAATCGTGCGGTCGATATCGAGCGCGGCGTCGTGCGCGCGTTCAATGCCCGCACCGGCGAGTTGCGCTGGTCGTGGGATCCAATCCCGATGCAGTCCAGCGACCCGGTGAGCCGGGAGTGGAACGCAATGGCCGCGGCAAGCACTGGCGGCGCCAACGCCTGGGGCGTCATGTCGGTTGACCCGGCACGTGGAATGGTGTTCGTGCCGACGGGTTCGGCAAGCCCCGACTTCTACGGCGGCGAACGCCTCGGACCGAATCGCTACGCCAACTCGCTGGTGGCGCTGGACGCCGCGACCGGAAAGATCGCATGGCACCAGCAACTCGTGCACCACGACCTGTGGGACTACGACATTGCCGCGCAGCCCGTGCTGGTCGATCTGGTGCGCGACGGCCGCAACGTCGCCGCGGTGGTGCAAGCAACCAAGATGGGGCTGCTGTTCGTATTTGATCGCGAATCTGGCGCATCCGTGTTCGACATCCGCGAGCGCCCGGTGCCGCGGTCGTCAATTCCCGGCGAGCATACGTGGCCGGCACAACCGTTTCCGGTGCTGCCGCCGCCCCTGGTCAGCCAGGGTCGCGTCAAACCCGAGGACGCGTGGGGCCTGACGTTCTGGGACCGCGGCAAATGCCGGGAGCTCATCGGCAAGCTCAAATCAGAAGGCATCTATACGCCACCGAGCGTCGAGGGAACGATCCTCTATCCGAGCTACGTCGGCGGCACCAATTGGGGCAGCATCGCCTTCGACAGCGAGCGCCAATGGGCGATCGTACCGGTGAGTCAGTTGCCGATGGTGGTGACACTTATCAAGAGCGACGACGTACGGCCCATGGCGCGTTCCGGCGACTACCCGGAATCGGAATTCGCACTGCAGACCGGAACACCGTTTGGCATGAGACGCGAAGCCTTGCTCTCACCATTCGGTTTGCCGTGCACGCCGCCACCCTGGGGCTCATTGTCGGCTGTCGACCTGCGCAGTGGCGAAATCAAATGGCAGGTGCCCCTGGGCTCGACACGCGACCTGGCGCCCTTCTTCGTGCCCCCGCGAACGCTGGGGACGCCCAATCTCGGCGGGCCGATCGTTACCGCAGGGGGACTCATTTTCATCGGGGCGGCGATGGACAACTACCTGCGCGCATTCGACATCGAGACGGGCAAGGAACTGTGGAAAGGAAGGCTGCCGTCGGGAGGTCAGGCGACACCGATGACCTATCGTGCCGGGGCCGGGAACCGCCAGTTCGTCGTGATCGCGGCCGGGGGGCACGGCGGTCTCGGAACTGACCGCGGGGATGCGGTCGTTGCCTACGCACTGCCGCGGGACGAAGATGAGCGCGCACCCTGATCGCAGCGAATCGACAATGACCACAATCCGTATCTCGATGCCGATGTTGCTCGTCCTGGTCGCGGCGAGCGCGCCTGCACCGCCGGTCACCGCGGCCGAAGACGTCGCCGATGTCGGGCCGCTCATCGTGACCGCGACTCGACGCGCGGAGCCCCTGCTCGATCATGCGGGCAGTCTCACACGGCTTACGAATGAAGAACTGCGAGTGCTCGGCGCGACCCATCACAGTGAGAGCATGAACCGGGTTCCGGGCACATACATCCAGCGCGGCAGCGGCCAGGAAAGCCTCACGGCCATTCGCTCTCCGGTACTCACCGGCCCGGGGTCGTGTGGAGCATTCCTGTTCCTCGAGAACGGCATTCCGGTCCGGCCGACCGGTTTCTGCAATGTGAATGACCTGTTCGAGGTCAACAGCGAGCAGGCGGAAGCGATCGAGATCGTGCGCGGGCCGGGTTCCGCGCTGTACGGCTCGAGCGCGGTTCACGGCACGGTCAACGTACTGATGCCCATCCCATCGCAGATGCCGCGGGTTGGCGTTTCCGGCGAGGGGGGTCCCGACGACTACTTCCGCACTCGCCTATCGACATCGCACACCGGCAGCAGCACCGACATTGGATTGCTCGGCCACTGGACGCACGACGGTGGTTGGCGCGACGACTCCGGATTCGAGGAAGCCAAGCTCAACGCGGGTCTCACGCATCGAGCCGACGACGGCCAGCTCGAGCTGATGCTCGCGGCCACCAACCTGAACCAGGAGACGGCGGGATTCATTCAGGGCTTCGAGGCGTACAAGGATCCCGAGCTGGCCGAATCGAACCTGAATCCGGAAGCGTTCCGGGACGCCCATAGCGGGCGACTCACGGCACATTGGCAGGCGCCGATCGGCACCGGCACGCAGTTCGATCTGCGCGCGGTGGCACGCACCTCTCGCATGGAATTCCTGCAGCACTTTCTGCTCGGCAAGCCGCTGGAGAAGAATGGCCAGGACAGCGCTGCGGTGCTGCTCTCGATCGATCGCGCGCTTGCTGGTGACACGCGACTCACGATGGGAATCGATGCCGAAACGTCACGCAGCACGCTGCTCGAGATCCAGGACGGCCCGACGACGGGCGGCTCACCGGCTGCGAATGCCATCCGCCCGGCGGGGCGTCACTACGACTATTCGGTCAACGCCTGGAGTGCCGCGGCCTACGGACAGCTCGAGTGGCCATTCGCGGCGCGTTGGCGCCTGACCGCGGGACTACGTGCCGAGTACGTTCACTACGATTACGACAATCACATGATTGCGGGCAATACGGACGAAAACGGCGTGCCCTGTCCGTTCGGCGGCTGCTTGTTCAATCGTCCGGCGGATCGCGCGGACGAGTTCACCAATCTGGCCCCCAAGCTCGCGCTCGGCTGGAGCTTCACGGAGAACCAACGTCTCTACATGAGCCTGGCGGCCGGTTTCCGCCCACCGGAGTTGACTGAGCTCTATCGGCTGCAGCGCCAGCAGTCGGTCGCCGATCTCGATTCCGAACAGATCCGCAGCGTCGAGCTCGGTCTGCGTGGGCGGTTCGATCAGTGGAGCTACTCGCTGTCGGGCTTTGCGCTCGACAAGCGAAACGTGATCTTCCGCGACGCCAACGGTTTCAACGTGAGCGATGGCAGGACCAGCCACGTCGGAATTGAGTACGAGTTCCACTGGTCGCCGGTCCCTGTGTGGCGCTTGAGTGCCGCCGGAACGGTTGCGCGTCACCAATACGAGTTCACGCGCAGCGTCGAAGCCGGCGAACAGATCACTGATGGCAATGACGTGGATACGTCGCCACACAACCTGCACGCGATCCGCCTGGCGTGGATGCCAGTGGACCGCCTCGGCACTGAGCTCGAATGGTTGAGCGTCGGTGAGTATTTCGTGGACGCGGCCAATCTCAACCGCTACTCGGGTCACGAGCTCGTCAACCTGCGCCTGCGCTGGAGTGTCACCGACAGCTGGTGGCTGACCGCACGTGCAAACAACCTGCTCGATGAGGCTTACGCCGATCGGGCCGACTTCGCCTTCGGAAACTACCGCTACTTCCCCGGGCGCGCGCGAACGCTGTTTGTCGAGATCGGCTATTCCCTGCAGTGAGCCGCACGCCAACGGATTGCATCGGGTCTGTTCATGCCCCTTCTGATCCTCTCACTTGCGATCCAGGTGCTCCTGATCGTGCACGCGATCCGCACTAAGCGTAATTCGCTGTGGATCTGGGCACTGGCACTGCTGCCGCTGGCGGGCCCCATCGCCTATCTGATCGTCGAGGTGCTGCCCGAATTGGCGCGCAGCTGGCGCCGGCACACTATCGAAGGGTGCAGCGCGATTGGCTCGATCTCGCACGCCGGGAGATGTGAGTAACCAATAACGAAACCTGGCGTCAAATGTAACCGCGCTGTCACCGCCGCACGACTGACTCTCAAACCGCCATTCTCCTAGGATTCGTTCACGGGTTGTGCGCGAATCGGAGGCTTGGTCCATCTGATGCGGCGCCCGCGACAAAATGCACGGAGTCCGGTCAATGGCTGCTATCCGCCTCGTACGACGCGCCGTCCTCCTCGTCGGGCTCGCGCTCGCATTGTTCACACCGGTTGTCCAAGCTGCCTCGGGCGTCACTCTCTTGAATGTCTCCTACGACCCGACGCGCGAGTTCTACGCCGAATATAACGCGGCCTTTGCCCAGTACTGGGAGGCCAAGACCGGCCAGAAAGTGAAGTTCAGACAATCTCACGGCGGCTCGGGCAAGCAGGCACGTACGGTCATCGATGGTCTCGCCGCCGATGTCGTCACGCTGGCGCTGGCGGCCGACATCGATGCAATCGCCAGAAAGGGCAAGCTCCTGCCGATCAACTGGCAGAGTCGTCTGCCGCACAACAGCTCGCCGTACACCTCGACCATCGTGTTCCTGGTGCGCAAAGGAAATCCGAAGGGGATTCGCGACTGGGGTGATCTCATCAGGCCCGGCGTCAGCATCATCACTCCGAATCCGAAAACGTCCGGTGGCGCTCGCTGGATCTACCTGGCGGCCTGGGCGTGGGCGCTGGGGCGACCCGGAGGAGATGAGAAGAGCGCCGAGGATTTCGTGCGCAAACTCTACAAGAACGTGCCCGTGCTCGACACCGGTGCCCGCGGCTCGAGCACGACGTTCGCGCAAAGGGGAATCGGCGATGCGCTGCTCGCCTGGGAGAACGAGGCGTTACTGGCGATCAAGGAGCTCGGGCCCGGCAAATTCACAGTCGTCGTCCCATCACTCAGCATCCTGGCGGAGCCGCCGGTCGCGGTGGTCGACAAGGTGGTCCTGCGTCGCGGCACGCGCGACGTTGCGCAGGCTTATCTGCAGTACCTGTACAGCAAGGAAGGCCAGGAGATTGCAGCCCGCCACTTCTACCGGCCGAGGGATCCCGAGATTGCAGCCAGGTACGCCAGCCGTTTCCCCACGCTGAAGCTGGTCACGATCGCCGACTTTGGTGGGTGGCCCAAGGCGCAGGCGACGCACTTTAGCGATGGCGGCGTATTCGATCGAATATTCGCTCAGTAGCCCGCGTTTGCTTCTCTACTCGACGACCAGCTTGTAGCCGGCGCCCGGAGCGGTTTGAAGAAGGGCCGGGCTCGCGGGATTCGCCTCGATCTTCTGACGCAACCGGTGCACCAGCTGTTTCAACAGCTGACGGTCTCCCGCACCTGCGTGCCCCCAGACCTGCACCAGGAGGCGCTCAGAGCTCACGGTGCGGCCCGGGTTGGCGAGCAGCGTCTGCAGCAGCCTGAGCTCGAGCTTCGTGAGCCGCACCGGGTCACGCGCATCCATCTGCACTGTGTGCTCGGTAACGTCGAGCTTGACGCGACCGACGGTGAGATCGGACACCGGCGCGCTGCCGACGCGGCGTAACAATGCTTTCACGCGAGCCAGCAAGGTCCGTGGACTGAAGGGCTTGGTCAGATAGTCATCGGCGCCGAGCTCAAGGGCCTTCACCAGATCGCTCTCTTCGCCCCTCACGGTGAGCATCATGATCGGCACCTGGGACCGGGTGCGGATCGCCTCGCACACCTCGAAACCACTGGCGCCCGGCATGTTGATGTCGAGGACCACCAGATCCGCGGATTCCGCCGCGAACTTGCGAATCGCGTCCGGACCATCGCTCGCGTTCACCACCAGGTACCCGGCTTGCCCGAGCGCAAAGCCGATGAGAGCGCGCAGATCCGCATCGTCGTCGGCCACGAGGATCTTCACTGCGGCGGTTCCACGGGCAACGTAATGCTGAAGCGCGTGTGGAGGTCCGGCGTGCGACTCACGTTGATCGAGCCACCGTGCCGGTCGATGATCGATTTCACGATCCACAAGCCGAGTCCCAGGCCGCCCGGTGCCGGCTCCTCGCCGGAACCACGGCGAAAGCGATCGAAGATCGATTCCTCGCCACTCGCCGGCACCCCCGGACCCGCATCATCGACCCACGCCGTAATCGTCTG
>DATBVX010000144.1:0-10392 GCA_036515135.1 Steroidobacteraceae bacterium | reverse complement strand
AAATGCTGGATTGCAAGACCTGACCCCACTTACCGCCGGCCGACGAACCGATAGGCAAGCGTCGCCGCTAACACACCTGCGATCAGCACCAGGATCAATACAACGAGCCGCCAGAACGCGAGGTCGACGAGCGCACGCATGTCCCTCACGGTGCGCTCGGCAAGATCGCCCACCTGTGGCGCGCCAGCATTGAGCTGCACGACCAGAGATTCGAGTTGCTTCGCGGTCGCGGCAAACTCCCGCGCGGCGTTGGCGTAGTCCACGATATCGAATGGTTTGGCGGGTGTGGCGGGTGCAGGGGCCTCCTCGCCCTTCTTGTCGAATCGACCGAGCAGGGCATCGATGCCACGCAATGTGCCCTGCACCGAATCGGATGTCGCCGTTCCGGCTTCCAGCGCACCTTTCAGCTCGGTGACCAGCGCTAGCATCTGCTGTTGTTGTGCTGCCAATTCCTGCATGAACTGCCGGATCGCCGCCTCGCGCTCGCGCGCCAGGAACTCCGGGAGCTCCGTAGCCACGTTTCCGGCAGCTTGTGCCGCGATGCTGACGCGATCGACATCTGCCAGCAGGGCGCGGGTCTCCGGCATCGCCGCGAGCTGATAGGTCAGGCGCTCGATCTGCATGTCGAGGAGTGTCGGCGTGCGCTGTGCGTAGTAGATCGTGCGCTCGGCCAGCTGGCGGGTCTGAGTGATTTCCTGCACCGCCGGATCGAGCGTGCTCAATGGGTCGAGACCAAGAAACGAGAACAGGTTCCCGGGCGACTGGCTCTCCCCGGCCGTCGGCCGGCCGATCGACTTGGCAAAGTCCTTAAAGTGGACATACGAGACCGCACGCACCTGCGGATTCCTTTCCCGCCAGTCGTCGATCACCTTGTGCAACTGTTGGACCTGCGCCTCAGTCAGTATCTCGGAGACCAGCGACCACGCCCGGGGCTCCAGCCTGCGATGCGCATCACGGATTGGAATTGCGCGCTCACCGTACTTCTCCTGCACCCACGTGTCCTCCAAGACCATCCGGCTGAGCGTGGCGAGCACTACCAAGTCGAGAGCATTCGTGACCGGATTGGGCCCACTCGCGATCGTGTAGGCCGCCGTCGCCTGCGACAGCTTCCAGGATTGCGCGCGCTCTCGCTCAGTCGCATCCTGCGTCTCGAGCTGGAACATCGTGACCGGCTCAATCACGCCTCCCACATACTCATCGGCGAAACGCATGACCTTGAGCTGGAGCTCTTGCAGTTGCGCCACTCGCTGGTCGGCCTTTTCCGTCGCGCCCGTCAGACGGCTGATCGTTTTGCAGCCGGGAGTGATTGCGATGACGGCAGCGAGCATCAGGACTGCAGCAGCGGTTGCTGCCAGCACCGGCTGCTGGCCCCGCGGCATACCCTTCATCCACGAATTCTTGCTGTAGTTCAAGCGAATATCTTCCCGGGATTTAGAATGTCTTTGGGATCGAGCGACGCCTTGATCCTCCGCATCAACGCGACACCCGCTTCACCCGCCTCCTCGATGAGGAACTGTTGCTTGCCGAGGCCGATGCCGTGCTCGCCCGTGCACGTACCACCCATTGCCAGGGCGCGCCGGACCAGTCGCTCATTCAGCCGATCCGCTTCGGCAACTTCCGCCGGGTCATCGCGATTCACGAGCAGCACCAGGTGAAAGTTGCCATCTCCGACGTGACCGACGATCGGCGCAGGAATTCTCGAACCATCCAGGTCGCGTCGGGTCTCGAGAATGCACTCGGCGAGACGCGAAATCGGAACACAGACATCGGTTGCCAGTGACGTCGCGCCGGGCCGCATTGCCAGGGCTGCCCACGCCGCGTCGTGACGCGCCTTCCAGAGGCGGCTGCGATCCTCTTGCTTGAGTGCCCAGTCGAAATCGTGCCCACCGTGCTCGCGCGCGATTTCCGAGACCATCGTCGCCTGTTCCTTGACCGCAGCCTCGGTGCCGTGAAATTCGAGAAAGAGCGTCGGGGCCTGCTTGAGGCTGAGCTTCGAGTATTGATTGACCGCGCCGATCATCAGCTCATCGAGCAACTCGATGCGTGCCACTGGAATGCCGAGCTGGATGGTCTCAATGACCGTGTCGACGGCACCGCCGAGCGCATCGAATGAGCACACTGCCGCGGACATCGCCTCCGGTATCCCGTACAGGCGCAGCGTGATCGCCGTGATGATTCCCAGCGTGCCCTCCGAGCCCACGAACAGACGGGTGAGGTCGTAACCGGCGGCAGACTTGCGCGCACGCGTCCCTGTGTGAATCACCGAGCCGTCAGCCAGCACGACCTCGAGGGCCAGGACATTCTCACGCATCGTGCCGTAACGGACCGCGTTGGTCCCCGACGCGCGCGTCGCCGCCATCCCGCCCAGCGTCGCGTTCGCACCGGGATCGATCGGGAAAAACAGCCCGGTGTCGCGCAGGTATTCGTTCAACGCTTCACGTGTGACTCCCGGCTGAACGCAGACGTCCAGGTCGCGCTCATTGACGGCGATGACCTGGTTCATGCGGCTGAAGTCGATGCACACGCCGCCCCGCGGCGCGAGAACATGTCCCTCGAGCGACGTTCCTACTCCGAATGCGATCACCGGCATCCGGGCCTCGTGGCAGGCTCTGACGATCCGCACGACCTCCGCGGTGTCCTGCGGGAATGCCACTGCATCCGGCGGCTGCGCGACTGGATGCGTGATGTCACGGCCGTGGTGCTCCCGCACCGCCAGCGAGGTGGACAGCCGCTCGCCGAGCAGCGACTTGAGTTCCTCGAGGACTGGACCGCGATCAAGTGTCTGGGCGTTCAAGGGCCGCCTCTGGTTCCCTCTCCCGCTTGCTGGAGAGGGTTAGGGTGAGGGTCCACCCCCTCTCCCGTTTGCGGGTTGGGGTGAAGTTTCACTCCCTCTCCCGGTTGCGGGAGGGGGTTGGGGTGAGGGTTCATTGCATATCATCTCGAACGTAGTGGATGCTCTGCAACCGCCAGCACCAAAACTAGCCCGGAGGTGTCCATCGTGACCGACAACAAGAGCTGGGTCGATCGGGTCTTCAGTGTCAGCGTCAACGTCATCACCGACGTGCTCAGCATTCTCACGCTGGCATTGCTCGTCTGCGCCACGGGATTGGTTGCCTATGAGCTTTACGATTCGCTGGTCTATTGGGAGGCCGGCAAGCTCCGACATGTCGCGATCAATATCTTCAACGTGCTGGTGTTCATCGAGGTCCTGCTGCTGTTTCGCAACTTCCGCCACGGCAGTGGCGTACCCCTGCTCGGGGTCATCGAGGTTTCATTCGTGCTGGTGATGCGCGAGTTTGCGGTGGCGTTCCTCGAAGGCAAGCCCGATCCCATGCAGCTGTTTGGGATCGCGGCGATTCTGGCGACGCTGAGCGGCGCTTGGTGGTTGATTCGCAGCCGGGCGTGAGTAGCGAGGGGTCTAACGAGGGGTCAGGTCTTGCAATACGCCGCTTACTCGACCGAAGTGCCGGATTGCAAGACCTGACCCCTAGCCCGCAGCAGCTGACTCGAGCCGATCCCCAGCTGCATGATGCACTTGACAGCGTCGCGGACCGGAATGTCGAGCCGCCGGACCTGATTCTCCCTCAGAAAGTAGAGCGAACCCTGAGTTGGTGTGGGAGCACTCGGCACAAATACAATGAGCTGACCGTCGGCACCCTCCTCCATGATGAAGGCCAGCATCCAGGCGTCGTCGATGTTGGCGAGGGCGACCTTGATCTTTCCGCCAGTCTGCGGCGCAACTGACTCGTCGGTCATGTTCTTGAGCAATGTATAGCCGGGAACCCGGCGCAGGATGAGGCTTTCAACCTGGGATGTGAGGCGCTTGGCTGGACTGGTTCGGGCCAGGAGTCCCGCTATGAACGCGATCAACAGCAAGATCAACGCTGCCAAAAGCTTTGCAGCTCCCATGCCAGCAATTTCCTGGATCGGAAGCGCTTGCACCAAAGGCTCGACAATCTTGCGCGCAACGTCGTGGGCCTTCGCCAGGATCACGATGACGATCACCAGCGGGATCAGGAACAGCACCCCACCGACAAGCGTGGTCTTGATGAAATCCAGAATCGGCTTCATGGTGGCATACTCCGGTCCGTACTTGCGGTGAGAGGAACCTATCATGACGCGAGATGGGATCTCGCGGCGCGATTTCCTGAATGGCGTGGCCCTGGCGATTGGTACGGGCCTTGCTCCCGTCGATCTGTTGCGCGCCGCAGTCAGCCGCTCTGTCTATCCGCCCGCGCTTGGTGGGAGCCGCGGCAGCACAGACGCTTCATTTGAGGTATCGCATCGGCTACGCGACGGGCAGAAGTTCTCCATCGACGGACTGCCGATCGAAGACACCGTGGATCTGGTTGTGGTCGGTGCCGGGATCAGCGGGTTGACCGCGGCGCACGATTATCACCGGCGCAACCGTCGGGCTCGCATCCTGATCCTCGAGAATCACGACGACTTCGGTGGCCACGCGCGGCGTTGCGAATTTCGCGTGGATGGCAAGTTGCTGATCGGCTATGGCGGCAGCGAATCCATCCAGGCGCCCGCCAGCAGCTGGAGCAAACAGGCAATCGCGCTTCTCGCCGATCTGGGCATCAGCGTTGACCGGTTGGGGCAGGCTTTCGACCGTGCGCTATACCCGGGCCTCGGACTGTCTCGCGGGATTCTTTTCGTAAAGGAGGCGTTCGGCGCAGACAAGCTCGTCACCGGGGATCCGACCCGGATGGTTGCCGACGACATTCCGCCGGACCGGCTCAATGCGCGCGATTACGCAGCGTTCATGAACGACTTTCCACTGAGCGCCGAGTCGCGAAAGAAACTCATCGCGCTCTACACGGAATCTCGAGACGTCCTGGCTGGCAAGTCACGCGACGAGAAGCAGGAGATTCTTGCGGCGACGAGCTACCGCGACTTCCTGACCCGATATTGGGGTCTCGATGACACGGCCACCAACGCGTTCCAGAAGAGACCCCACGATTTCTTTGCGATGGGCATCGATGGCGTGCCAGCGCTCGACGCCGCATCAACAGGCTATCCCGGATTCCAGGGATTGGATTTGCCGGTGGACCCTGAGGCCGTGGCCGAGTTCGAAGAGCCATACATCTATCATTTCCCGGACGGCAACGCCTCGATCGCGCGCCTGCTCGTGCGGCGACTCATTCGAGGCGTCGCTGCGGGATCGACGATGGAAGACGTCGTCACCGCGCCGTTCGACTATTCACGTCTCGACAGGCCCGGCGCGGCGATTCGCCTGCGACTCGACAGCACAGTCACCTCGCTCGGCAACACCGCTGACGGCCGAGTAGACGTCGGTTACGTCCACGACGGCGCGCTGAAGCGCGTCCAGGCAAAGCGCGCGATCCATGCCGGCTACAACATGATGCTGCCCTACATGTTGAGCGAGCTGCCGTCAGCTCAACGCGAGGCTTTGACCAAGGGCGTCAAGGCCCCGCTCGTGTACGTGAAACTGGCCGTGCGCAATTGGGAAGCGTGGGTCAAAGCGGGCGTGCACGAGGTCACGAATCCGATGGGATTCTTTTCGCGCATCAAGCTCGACTACCCGGTGAGCCTCGGCACGTATCGCTTCGCTCGCTCGCCGCGCGATCCGATAGGTTTGCACCTGGTGCACGTGCCGACGCCGGGCAACACAGGCATGGATCAGCGCTCCGCATGGCGCGCGGGCAGCGCAGTAATGCTGGCGACGCCCTTCGAACAATATGAATCACACGCGATCGACGAGCTGACGCGCATCCTCGGACCGCACGGTTTCGTTGCCAGTCGCGACATCGCGGCGATCAGCGTTTACCGCTGGGGGCACGGCTACGCGTACGGCTTCAATAGCCTCTACGACAAACAAGAGGACCCGGAACTGTCCGTCTATGGCCACCAGCCAATCGGACGGATCGCGATTGCGAACTCCGATGCCGCCGGGAGTGCCTATGCGCACGCCGCAATTGAGCAAGGGCTACGCGCAGTCGACGAAGTCTTGTAGGGTGCCGGAGCGGTATATCGGAGTTATTCGGCAATAAGCCCGATATACCGCTCCGGCACCATTCACGTAAAGGAACCGGGGTATTTTGACGCTGGCGAAGTGCATCGGTACCCTGAAGATCCCGGTCCCGTGAATAAAGGAAAATGCCTCTAGGGTCCGCATCCCGCCAGAGCATCGGGCACGCCGCCTCGCCGGCTCGGCACTATGCCGACGTGTGCGCGATGGCGGCTTCGTTGCGCAAACCGCTGGAGACCGAAGACTACGTCGTGCGGACCCCGTCGGACGTAATCGCGGCGATCCAGAACCGTCCTGCATCAGTCTGAGGAGGCTGCTATTTCCCCGAAGTTCAATCGTCATTTCTTCGGTACGCCTGCCGGCATCGCGGTGCTGATCATCACGGGCGGCGTGCTGCTGTCGGCGCTCATTGCCGCCCTTCGTCCGCTGCCGGACCGCGACATAGCGATCGCGACGGGCCCCGCTGGCAGCGCATACGTGCAGGTCGCCGAGCGTTACCGCGAAGTACTGGCGCGCGATGGCGTTCGGCTGCGTCTCGTGCCGACGAACGGCGCGGTCGAGAATCTTGAGCACCTGCGCGACCCGCGAGCCGGGATCGGTGCGGGATTCGTGCAGGCCGGGACCACGAGCGAGCAGGAGTCGCCGGATCTGGTCTCGCTCGGCACCGTGTTCTACGAGCCACTGTGGGTCTTCTGCGGCTGCCCAACCTTGGCCGAGTTCTTGCGCGATATGCCGAATGCGCGAATGTCGATCGACCCTTTGGGCAGCGCGACTCGCCCGCTCGCGCTCAAGCTGCTCACGCTCAATGGCATTGACGCGCAAAACCTGCGGCTTTTGGACTACCCGCCGGCGGAAGCAGCGCGCCGACTGATCGCGGGCGAAATCGATTCTACCTGGATTCTTTCAGGATGGGATTCGCCCGCTGTGCAGCAGCTGCTGCTCGCGCCCGGCATCGAGCTCATCGGCTTTAACCGCGCCAACGCTTACGTCGCGCTCTACCCCAAATTGAGCAGACTTGTGCTGCCCGCGGGTGTGGCCGACCTCGCTGCGAATCGTCCGCCGGAGGATGTGTCGCTGATCGCGCCCAAGGCGAGCCTGGTCGTGCGCCGGGATCTGCACCCCGCCTTGCAGTACCTACTGCTACGAACAGCCATCGAGGTGCATGCCCGGCCCGGCATTTTCCAGCGTGCGAATGAGTTCCCGGCGCCCGAGGTCATTGATCTGCCGCTCAGCTCCCAAGCGCGTCAAATGTACAAGTCGGGGCCCTCGATCCTTCAGCGCACCCTCCCCTTCTGGCTCGCAGAGCTGGTGCAGCGGCTGCTGATCATCATCCTGCCGGTCGCGGGCATCCTGTATCCGCTCTGGTCCCTGCTGCCCAGGGCCTATCGATGGCAGATGCAGCGTCGCATCTACCGGGTCTACGGTGAGCTGCGGCTGATCGAGCGCACGCTGCGCCGAAGCACGGATCCCGAGGAGCGCGCGCGGATGATCGCGCGTATCGAGGAACTCGAGAGCCGCGCGCTCGAGGTCAAGGTGCCGCGGTCCTTCGGCGAGATGAGCTTCAACCTCAAGATGCACATTCATGCCCTGAGCGACCGTGTGCGGAGAGACGCGTGAGGGCCCGGCTCGGACGGCTGGCGATCCTCTGCACGCTGCTCACGCCAAGCCTCGTTGCCTGCACGCTG
Organism: Steroidobacteraceae bacterium; assembly: GCA_036515135.1. Classification (GTDB taxonomy): domain Bacteria; phylum Pseudomonadota; class Gammaproteobacteria; order Steroidobacterales; family Steroidobacteraceae; genus DATBVX01. Next base: position 2,712 of record DATBVX010000144.1, on the reverse strand, counting down.
TTCTCGATCCGCACGCCCGACAAACCGCTCCCGCAGCGCGAGCTCAATGCACGGATGCTCACACGCGAATTCGCCGCGGACTTCACCACGCGGGTCGAGGCCGCGGCGGATGACATCGCGACTCGATCCGCGGATCCCGAGGTGCAGCTCAACGCACTGCGTTGGAAGCTCGGCGCCTCGAATGCGAGCCAGCACGCGGCCACGCAGATGGCGCCGATGATGGCGCTGCTCGACACGTGGGCGCTCGCCGAACAGATGTGGCAGTTCTTTGGCGCAGGGGCAGGCGCCACGCTCTTCGGCGCCGAGCAGGCCACCGCGCGCGAGCTCGCGGAGACGCTCGCCTCAGGCGCGGAGCGACTCGCGCGCGGTCTCACCTCTGCGGAGGAGCTCGAACGCTTCCAATCCTTCGTCGAGCGTTACACCCGCGAGTACCCGCTCACGGATCTGGGCTTCGCCCGCGTCTCGGTCGTGGATCAATGGGTCACGGAGACCAACCAGCAGGCAACCCTCCTTGAGACAGTCGGCACCGTGTCGCAGGCGATGACTGATGTCGCGGACCGCATGCGCCTGTACGGGGAGCACGCACCGACGCAGGCCGTGTGGGAGGCGCAGCTCGCGATCCGCGAGTCTGGCTATGGCCGCGCCGACCTCGTTCGCGGGCTCGCCCGGGTCGACGAGAGCCTCGACCGCCTGAGTCGATTCGCCGAGTCCAGCCCCGAGCAGGTTCACGCTGCGATCGCGGACCTCCGCACCAGCATGCTGATGGTCACCAACCGCTTCGAAGAAACCTGGGCGCTCGTGCTGCGTACAGTGCATGAGGAACGAGAGGCGCTCGCCGTGAACGTACGCGTGGAACGTGAGGCCGCCGTGCAGGCACTCGATGTGCAGCGTGCCGCGTTGGCCGAGGACGCTTCACGCATCGCGGACCAGGTGGTTGCGTCGGGCGGCGCACAGGTGCGTGGGCTTGCCCGCGAGTGGATGCTTTACGGGATCTTGCTGTACGTGGTGATCCTGGGCGCACCGTTTGCCGCGGGCTACTACGTCGGGCGGCTGCGTGCACTTCACGCTAGTAAGTGAGAAGGGCGCCGGAGCGGTATATCGGGATTATTCCGGCGATAAGCCCGATATACCGCTCCGGCACCATTTATCACTACTGAGCCGGAATGGTGATCAAGGGCAGCTTCTCGTTGCCGCCGGTGTCCGCCAGCGTGAAGAAGAACATGACCGCGGTGAGCGCCCGTTTCGTTAGCCAGTCGCCCTCGTCTATCCAGTACCAGTAATCGCGGTAATGCACGGCGGCGAACGCGGCCGCCGGCTTGTCCTTACCGCTGTGAATCCGCACCCCTTGCTGGCTGCTGTCCGCGGTGGCGTGTTCGAAGGCGGGCGCTGCGCTGTGGTCCTGCAGATGCGCCTCGGGCACATCCAGATAGCTCGCGAAAGCGCCCATGACTTGCAGCATCGAGCGGCTGTTCACGGCCAGTTCGCCCTCTGCCCCGCGCGCCGGCGAATAGGTGAGCGCGAACTTCTGCTGCTCCTCCGACAGCTTGAGCAGCCGCCGGACTTCCGCCGCCTTTTCCACGATGTCGGCGGACACGTCGTCACGCCGGAAGAAGACTACGCCGGTCGAGCCTTTGGCTTTGTCCTCCTCGACGCGCATCCCGACGGTGCCGGCGACCTGCAATTCGCGCATCAATTGCAGCGCTCGAAAGAACTCTGGGTCCGCCTCCCGCACGGCGCCGCCCGCCGTCGAGCGATTGCGCACGCCGTTGAGCGACTCGACGGTCAGGCCCAGGATGAAATCCGCCGCATAACCGGCCTGCAGCATGAAGAAAATGTTCTTCGGATCGATCGGCGTGATGAGTCCGCGCAGGAACTTTTCCCCGGTTAACGGCACGTAGGTGATCGTGGGCCGGTCGGTGTAGATGGCCTGTCCTCCGAGCGATCCATAGTTGCCCTGTATCGCGTCCTTCGAGGAAACGACGCCGTTGACCGCCACCCCGGTCTGGAGCGAATACCCGGCGACGATGGACGCCACGTCCACGAACACCGGCAGGTCCATGTAGCGCAGCTTGACGATGTTCAGCAGCGTCTGCTGCTTCCACGAGTCGGCGACGGACGCGCTGTAATCGAAACGGTCCACCGGGATCGTGGATGGGCCCACGTGCGCGCAACCGGCGAACATCGCCGCCGATACGAGGCACAGGCCAAGCTTCATTGCCGCACGGCAATGGATGCGGCGTCCGACGGCCAAGGGGATCTGTCGGAGTGTGATTTTCATTGTCATGTCCTGCGGATAATCACTTCGCCTCGACCGTCACCTTGAGTATGCGCCCCGTGAATCGGGTGGCACCCTGCTTGTAGTCCTCTGTCACTGGCGTCTCGTTATCCATCCCGACGTCGACTCCTTCGTCGCCGGAGTAGATGAAGGGCATTGTCTGCGGGACGCGCGCCTCAGCGACCTGTTTCCCATCCACAGTCAACCGGCTCATCCCCCCGGAACCGGGCTTTCCGCCGTCGTATGCGAATTCGTAGAGGATTGTGTGACGACCGGGCGAAAGCGCCTGGGGCGAGGAAGCCGTTGTTCGCTCCAGACCCCCGAAATTGTAAACGTGGTGCACGCGGCCACCTTTCATGTACAGGCTCCAGCCGCCGAACCGCCCGGCCTGCGCGATGATCACGCCGTTGGCGCCGCCGTTTGGCACCTTGATCTCG
>DATBVX010000143.1:0-6071 GCA_036515135.1 Steroidobacteraceae bacterium | reverse complement strand
CCCGCCGAGCCCGCATCGAGGAAGGCGCTGTAGAGATCGTAGTAGCCGTAGGGCAGGTCGACGTCGGACTTTTTCGTGGCGGTTTGCCGGTAAGTCCATTCGATCATGGTCTGGCGCAGCGCGCCGCCGTGATACCAGTCGTCCCCGATCCAGGTGTCGACCATGGCGTTGATCGGAACGGCCGCCTTCAACGCCGGATGCGGATCGAACAGCGCCATGAGCGTCAGGAAGCCATCGTAGGAAATGCCGGTGATGCCGACCCGGCCGTTGTTTCCCGGGATGCTCTTCACCAGCCAGTCGATCGTGTCCCACGTATCCGTCGCATGATCGACGCTGCCGGAGTTGAGCGGCCCGCGCAGCGGGAGATTCACGATGTAGTTGCCCTCTGACCCGTGCTTGCCGCGGACGTCCTGGTAGACGCGCACATAACCGTTGCGGACCAGCGGCTCATCGTCCTGGCGCAGCGCCATTGCCATGAGTGGGCTCGCTGTCTCGCGCGCGTCCGTGCGTTTCTTGGCGTCGTACGGCGTGCGCGTCAGCACGATCGGCATCAGCTCGCGTGAATGCTTCGGAATCAGGATGACGGTAAAGAGCTTGACGCCGTCGCGCATCGGGATCATCTCCTCGCGGCGCGTGAAGTTGTGAGCGTCCGTCTGCGGGTCGAACTTTGCGGGAATGTCATTGCCGGTAATCGGCGCGACGGATTGCGCGAGCAGGCACGCGGGGAAGGAGACGGCTGCCAGGAGGAGGCCTGTCAGCACTCGGTGCAGGTTGGAGGAGTTCATGTCGTTGCTGGCTCCCTGGCGCAGTCTCATGGAAATTTCTTGAGCACGCTGACCACGCGGGGTTCCATGTAACCCTTGAGGCCGAGCGCGGAGTACTGACGGCCCATGCCGGACTCTTTCGCACCGCCGAACGGGACGACCGCCGATGTGGCGCGATGCTGATTGACCCACGCCGTTCCAACCTCGAGTTGCGCGGCGATCGCCGCGGCACGATCCAGGTCGCTGCTCCAGACGGAGCCACTGAGACCGTAGCGCGTGTCATTGGCACGACGGACGGCATCGGCGACGTCCGTGAACTTGAGCACGGGGACGATCGGCCCGAACTGCTCTTCTTTCACCAATCGGCTGTCGTCCGCGATGCCCGTGACGATCGTCGGCGTCATGAAATAACCGGGGCGATCGGGCAATTCACCGCCCGCGACGATGCGTGCCCCGCTGCGCTTCGCGTCTTTCAGAATGCCAATGACGCGCTCGTACTGCTTGCGGTTCTGGATCGGCCCCATCTGTGTTTTCGGGTCGAGCCCGTCGCCGACGATCGCTTTGCGTGCTTCCGCCGCGAGCGCCGCGCAGAGGGCGTCGTAGATGCATTCGTGCGCATAGATGCGCTTGATCGCCATACATACCTGGCCGCTGTTGACGAACGCGGCAAAAAACAGTTTTGGCGCGATCGCCTGCGGATCCACGTCATCGAGCACGATGGCGGGATCGTTGCCGCCGAGCTCCAGCGTGATGCGCTTCAGATTGCCGGCCGCGCTCGCCATCACTTTCTTGCCCGTCGCGACCGACCCGGTGAAGGAGATCTTGTCGATCCCCGGATGTTCGGTCATCCATTGCCCCAGGTCATCGCCGCCGCCCAGTACATTCAGGACGCCACGTGGAAAAATCTCCCGGATCAGCTCGCCAATCTTGAGCGTGCTGAGCGGCGTGTAGGGCGAGGGCTTCAGCACTACAGTGTTGCCGGTGTAGAGGGCGGAGGTGAGCGGGCCGGCGGCCAGATTGATGGGGGCGTTCCATGGCGTGATGATCCCTACCACTCCCAGCGGCACGTAGTGAAGCTCGACCCTGCGCTCCGAGTCATCCACTAGCGTCTCAACCGGAATGTCGATCCGCGTCATGCCTTCTGACTGAGTGAAAGCCCGCCCGATCTCGTCCCGTGCCTGCGACAGCGGTTTGCCTTGTTCGCGGGTCAGCAGCTCGGCGAGCCGGTCCTGATGTTGGCGCAGGACTTCGGCGACGCGTTTGAGCAGCGCGGCGCGCTCCTGGTACGAGGTGCGCCGCCAGGCCTCAAATGCTCGGCGCGCTGCCGCCACGGCCTGATCGAGCTGGGCCCGGGTAGCCGCCGGACAACGGGCGAACACCTGTTCCGTGGCCGGATTGATGACGTCCAGCGAGCGTTCGCTGCCCACCAGCTCGCCGTCGATCAATTGCGCAAAGTCCATATTGAGCGCGGCCGCGCTCTCGATGCGCTGTGCAGTCATGCAAATTCCTCGGGTGGGATGCGCGCGTGCGGCGCTGCTGATTGTCTCTCCCCCGGCCCATCGCTACGATAACAAATTGCAGCTGATTCGAGACGGCAGCGTGACGCGAGAGATTCCCACCTGTAAGCCTCCCGATCCGAATACCCGTCCCCCGAGGTTCCGGGCGCCGCCGCACGCCTGCGACGCGCACTGCCACGTCTTCGGACCCGGTGCCAAGTACCCGTACGCGCCCGATCGTTCGTACACGCCGCCGGATGCGCCGCTCGAGAAGTTCAGGGCGCTGCAGGCGATCCTCGGTCTGGAGCGGGCCGTCCTGGTGAATGCGAGCTGTCACGGGACGGACAACACGGTGATCCTGGATGCGATCGCGCAGAGCAACGGGCGATACCGCGGCGTGGCGAACGCGGACGATTCATTCACCGAGCGGGATTTTCGCACGCTCCACGAGGGCGGTTGCCGGGGCGTCCGTTTCAATTTCGTGCGCCATCTGGGCGGCATGCCGGATCTCGACGAGTTCGATCGCATCATCGAGCGCATCCGTCCGCTGGGCTGGCACGTCGTGCTGCATTTCGACGCCGCCGACCTGGTTGAATTCGACAATGTGCTCAAGCGGCTGCCGGTTCCGTTCGTGATCGATCACATGGGGCGCGTGCCTACCGCCGGAGGTCTCGAGCAGGAACCCTTTCGGCGTCTGCTGGAACTGGCGCGGCGGGACAACTGCTGGGTCAAGATCTGCGGCGCGGAGCGCATCTCCAGCGCCGGCCCACCCTTCGTCGACGCGGTGCCCTTCGCGCAGGCATTGATCAAAGCCGCACCGGACCGAATTCTGTGGGGCACCGACTGGCCGCATCCGAACATCTCGAGGCACATGCCGAACGACGGCGATCTGGTCGACCTGATTCCGCTCATGGCACCCGATGTCGCCACGCAAGAGCGCATACTCGTAGATAATCCACAGCGCCTGTACGGCTTCGAGGCTTGAACACAATGAAGCAGATCGCGGTCGATCCGACCTATGTCCCCGCGCCCGGCACCCCGGAAGAATTCAACGACATCCCTGGCACTACGCTGTTCGACATGCAGCGCTCGCGGCAGGGGTACCATCTGAACATGTTCTGCATGTCGCTGATGAAGCCGGAGAATCGCGCGGAGTTCCGAGTCAACGAAGCGGCTTACCTGCAGAAATTTCCCATGTCACCGGGCCAGCGCGAGGCCGTGCTGAAGCGGGACTGGAACCGCATGATTGAGCTCGGCGGCAACATCTATTTTCTCTCCAAGCTGTTCTCCTCCGACGGCTTGTCCTTCCAGCACGTCGCCGCGCTCATGACCGGCTCCACGCAGGAACAATACGCGCAGATGATGCTAGAGGGCGGCCGGTCGGTCGAAGGCAACCGCAGCAAGTCGGGGCGCAAACCCCGGCACAGCGAGTCGGAGCGAAAGCGGCGTGGCTAAGATCATTGCAAGCGTGAACTGCTCGCACGTGCCGGCAATCGGCGCGGCGATCGACCTCGGCAAGACCCGCGAGCCCTACTGGGTGCCGATCTTCAGGGGCTTCGAGCCCTCGAAGAAGTGGATTGCGGAGCTCAAGCCGGACGTCATCATCCTGGTCTACAACGATCATGCTTCGGCATTCTCGCTGGAGATCATTCCGACTTTTGCACTCGGCTGTGCCGCCGAATTTCCGCCCGCGGACGAGGGTTGGGGGCCACGGCCCGTGCCGGTCGTGAAGGGGCATCCCGAGCTTGCATGCCACGTCGCGCAGTCCGTCATCCTCGACGAGTTCGATCTCACGATCGTCAACAAGATGGACGTCGATCATGGCCTCACGGTGCCGCTATCGCTCATGTTTGGACAGCCGAGCGAATGGCCGTGCCGGGTGATCCCGTTGCCGGTCAACGTGGTGCAGTATCCGCCTCCCACGGGCCATCGCTGCTACAACCTCGGCAAGGCGATCCGCAAGGCGGTGGAGTCGTTTCCAGAGGACCTCAGGGTGGTGATATTTGGCACCGGAGGCATGTCGCATCAGCTCCAGGGCCCACGCGCGGGACTGATCAACAGGGAGTTCGACACACGCTTCTTCGACAACCTGGTGAAAGACCCCCTGGCGCTCACGAAGATCCCGTTTCTGGAGTACGTGCGGGAAGCCGGTTCCGAAGCCATCGAAATGGTGATGTGGCTGATCGCGCGTGGCGCGCTCCATGACGAGGTGCGCGAGATCTATCGCTTCTATCACGTGCCGTGCTCGAACACCGCCCTGGGCCATATCATTCTCGAAAACGCCGGAAAGACACGCGCCGCGGCCAGAAAAGCGTCGCGAGTCCGCGTCAGAAGCAGACCGCGTAGCGCCCGAAAGCGGAGGGCCGCAAGATGAAAGTGTGCATGGCAGGGCAGGGCGCATTCGGCGTCAAGCATCTCGAAGCGATGCAGAAGATCGCAGGCATCGAGGTCGTGACGCTGACGGGCGGCAGCCCGGACTCGACTGCCGAAGTGGCAAGGAAGTTCGGCATACCGCACTGGACCACCAATCTCGCCGAGAGCCTCGCGCGGCCCGGCGTCGAGGCGGCCATCCTCGCCACGCCAACGCAGATGCACGCGAAACAGGGCGAGCAATGCATGCGTGCGGGCAAGCATGTGCAGATCGAGATCCCGATGGCGGATAACCTGCCGGATTCGGAGCGGCTGGTGCGCGTTCAACAGGAGACGGGTTTGGTGGCGATGGCGGGTCACACGCGCCGCTTCAATCCGAGCCATCAGTGGATTCACAGGCGCATCAAGGCCGGAGAGCTGAAGGTCCTGCAGATGGACGTGCAGACGTATTTCTTCCGTCGCACCAACATGAACGCACTCGGCAAGCCGCGGAGCTGGACGGACCACCTGCTCTGGCATCACGCTTGTCACACGGTCGATCTCTTCATGTACCAGACGGGCCAGGTCGTTTCCGACTGCTACGCGTTGCAGGGTCCGATTCACCCGGAACTCAGGATTGCGATGGACATGAGCATCGGCATGAAAGTACCGTCGGGCGCGATCTGCACGTTGTCCCTGTCGTTCAATAATGACGGGCCGCTGGGAACCTTCTTCCGCTACATCTGCGACAACGGCACCTATATCGCGCGCTATGACGAGTTGCTGGACGGCAAGAACAATCCGATCGACGTCTCAAAGGTCGACGGCTCGATAAACGGCATCGAGCTGCAGGATCGCGAGTTCTTTGCGGCGATCCAGGAACGCCGTGAGCCGAACGCCAGCGTGCGACAGGTGCTGCCAACGATGCAGACGCTCGATCGGCTGGAACGGATGCTCAAGAGTGCGTGAATTCTCCGCGAACGGCCGAGCCTTCCAGGTCTCGCCGGCGTCTCAGCGATCCAGAAGCTGCATCATCGCCGGCGCGTGGCGCTCGCCTTGCACCGTCATCCGCTCCACCTGCCCCGTCAGCTCATCGCGCTCCTCGCGCGACAGCCTGACCTCGAGGGCGCCCAGATTGTCGGCCAGGTGCGCACGGGTCTTCATGCCCGGTATCGGCAGGATGTCTTCGCCCTGCGCCAGGACCCAGGCGAGCGCGAGTTGCGCCGGTGTACAGCCCTTGCGCTGCGCAAAAGAGCGTACGGCGTCAGCAATCGCGAGGTTGTGCGCGATGCTCGCATCCTGAAAGCGAGGAACCTGCCGCCGGTTGTCCTCCGGTGGCAGGTCGCTGAGCGAACGGAAATTGCCCGCCAGGAAGCCTCGGCCAAGCGGGCTGTAGGGAACGAAGCCGACCCCTAGCTCGCGGCAGGCGGCGAGCACACCTTGTTCCGGTTCGCGTACCCAC
>DATBVX010000142.1:0-5684 GCA_036515135.1 Steroidobacteraceae bacterium | reverse complement strand
GGGAGCCGAGCTGGTCAAGGGGCTTCTTTCGGCATCAGTCAAGCTGCGTGGCGACATGGCGGCGCAGCATATTCAAGTGGCGCCGATTCCGCACTTGGGTTATTCAGTGAGTCAGAAGATCACCAGTGGTTCGCCATGACCAATCGCTTCGCCGCCTGCGGCGTCGTCACCATCACCACCGACTTCGGCTATGAGGGTCCATTCGTCGCCACGATGAAGGGCCGCATTCTGATGCGTTTCCCATTAGCCCGTATCATCGACGTGACGCACGACATCCTGGTGCATTGGCCGGCGGAGGCCGGATTCTGGCTGGCTCGATCCTGGCCGTACTTTCCGGACGGCACCGTCCATGTCGCCGTGGTCGATCCGGGCGTCGGCACGCGCCGGGACATCATCACGGTCGCCACCGATCGCCATCTCTTTCTCGCGCCCGACAACGGGCTCCTAGCCCCGGTGATCGCGCGCCTGCCGGAAGTCGTTATCCATCGTCTGACGCCGAAGGTGCTCGAGAACTTCGGGATCACGGCACCCAGCGCGACGTTTCACGGCCGCGACATCTTTGCTCCCCTGGTTGCCGAACTGGCTGCTGGGCGCTGCCAGCCTTCAGACCTGGGCGAGGCGACTACGGAGTTTGTGCCGGCGTGGGTGGAGGAACCGGAAGTGGTCGGCGAGGCCGTCAGGGGCGTCGTCATCACGATCGATCACTTTGGCAATCTCATCACCAACATCGACCAGGAGTTTCTCAGGCGTTTCAGGCAGCCGGTTGTGCACGCAGGCAGTCACCGGCTGACAGTGCACAGGACTTATGGGGATGTGCGACCGGGTGACTACCTGGCGCTCATCAACGCATTCGGCGTGGTGGAGATCGCGCGGGCGGAAAAGAGTGCCGCCGAAGGTCTCGGGCTCGAGCGCGGCGCGCCAGTGAGCGTGACCGAGGGATAGTGCGTAAGTGTTTGTAACCTAAGCATAAAAACGATGCTGACTGACCTGCAATTCAGGGTGCGCAGAGCGCGTCGACGCGACTCTTCTGGCGACGCAAGAGGGTGTTGCTCGCCACCGCAAATCGTATATATTCCGCTGCCTTGAGCGTCGCCCCGACTGCTGGATCTGCCTGATCTGGCGGGACTTTATGCAAAGGCAGGCCATGTCCGAACGAGACGACGAGCACTTCGAGCTGGACGAGGAATTCCTCAACGAGCAGGAGGAGTCTCCGTCGGAAGTCGACCGCATCGTGTTTGATCGCGTGGACAGGCGCGCCAAACCTGCGAGCGTCAAGCGTGGCAAGGCGGCCTGGAGCCGGCTCGAGGATGTTCTGGCCGAACGCAGACTTGAGAAAGAGCTGCGCGAGATCTTCGAAGAAGACAAGTGATGCCCGTTCCACGGCGGGTCGCCTAACTCATCAGCACGCAATCAATCGTTCCCTGGGTCGTTCTCAAGTTCGGCGGCACCAGCGTGTCGTCGGCGACGAACTGGCACAACATTGTCCAGGTCGTTCGGGCACGGCTGGCCGAAGGATTGCGGCCGGTGATCGTGCACTCCGCGCTGTCGGGGATCACCGATCGCCTCGAAGCCCTGCTCGAGGGAGCAGTCACGAATGCGTATGGCCCGATCCTGGAACAGATCGCAACGCGTCATCGTGAGCTGGCGGGCGAACTCGGCCTGCCATCGGATCCAGCACGCGAGCGCCACTTCGCCGAACTAACACAGCTCGCAGCCGGCATCGCGCTGGTCGGCGATATCGGTGACCGGGTCCGCGCACGCGTGATGGCGAGCGGTGAGCTCATGGCCACGGTTCTGGGTGCGCAGTTCCTGAAGAGCCGGGGTCTCGACGTTTCATGGGCTGATGCGCGCACGCTCCTGCAAGCAGAGTCCCGGCGCAGCGCCGGCACGCGCGCGAACCTGCTTTCGGCCACCTGCAATTTTGAGCCGGATCTTGCGCTGCAACGGCGCCTCGCCGCGCTCAGTCCGGTGATCCTGACGCAGGGATTCATTGCCAGCGACGGTGAGGGCAACACGGTCCTGCTTGGACGGGGTGGCTCGGACACGTCGGCGTCCTACTTCGCCGCCAAACTTCAGGCGCGCCGCCTGGAGATCTGGACGGACGTTCCCGGCATGTTCAGTGCCAATCCGCGCGCCGTACCGAACGCGCGGCTGCTCAAGTCGCTTCACTACGATGAAGCACAGGAGATCGCGAGCAACGGCGCCAAGGTGTTGCACCCCCGTTGCATCCTGCCGGTGCGCCAGTACGCGATTCCGCTGCACATCTTTGCGACTCAGACACCCGAGCTCGAGGGTACGCACATTTCCTCGGCACCGAGTGAGGGTGCTGCACAGGTCAAGGCGATCGCACTCAAGAAGGGCATCACGCTCATCTCGATGGACAGTCCCGGGATGTGGCATCAGGTCGGCTTCCTCGCTGACGCATTCCAGGTGTTCAAGAACCACGGCATGTCGGTCGACCTGGTGTCGACCTCCGAAACCAACGTGACGGTGTCTCTCGACCCGACCGCCAACACGCTCGATCCGCACAATGTTGCTGCGCTGCTCGCCGATCTCGGGGGATTGTGCCGCGCGCAGTCGATCGGGCCATGCGCGTCTCTGAGCCTCGTCGGCCGCAACATCCGTGGGATCCTGCACAAGCTCGGGGCTGCGTTGGAGTTGTTCGAGGAGCAACGGATCTATCTCGTCAGCCAGGCGGCGAACGACCTTAATTTCACGTTCGTGATCGACGAGGAGCAAGGTGATCGGCTGGTGCATCAGCTGCACGACCTGCTGATCCGCGCCTCCGCAAATGACAAGGTCTTTGGCCCAACGTGGGAACAGCTCTTCGCCCGACCCGGTACACCCACGGGCGCTCCTGCGCGCTGGTGGGAGAAGAAACGCCAGGCGCTGCTCGGGCTCGGTGTACAGCACGGTGCGGCCTACGTCTATGACGGCGGGACCATAGATGCGCACATCGCCGGTTTGCGTCGGATCAGGTCTGTCGATCGCGTTCTGTACTCCATCAAGGCAAACCCCAATCCGGATGTCCTGCGTCGTATTGCCGCCGGTGGGCTGTCCTTCGAGTGCGTTTCGCAGGGTGAGCTTGAGCGCGTGCTGGAGTTGTTTCCCAACATCGAGCACGATGAAATCCTGTTCACGCCGAATTTTGCGCCCCGCGCGGAATATGCCCGTGCGTTCGATCTCGGAGTGCGCGTCACACTCGACAACCTGCATCCGCTGCGCGAGTGGCAGCCATTGTTCAAGGGTCGCGATGTGTTCGTGCGCGTCGACACCGGTCATGGCCGCGGCCACCACGACCACGTGCGCACGGCGGGCGAGCAATCCAAATTTGGCGTGCCTCTCGAGGAGATACCTGAACTCACGGCGCTGGCACGGACGCTTGGTACGCGCATCAGCGGATTGCACGCGCATTCCGGGAGCGGGATCTTCAATGTCCGCAACTGGTCCGAGGCGGGCGAGGGGCTTGCCGGTCTGCTGAAGCAGTTCCCGGACGTTCGCTGCCTCGATCTGGGCGGCGGGCTGGGCGTGCCCGAGCGGCCCGGTCAGCTGCCGCTGGATCTCGAGGCGCTCGATGCCGGTCTCGCCCCGATTCGCAAGGCACACCCCGGCATCGAGATCTGGATCGAACCCGGGCGATACCTGGTCGCCGAGGCAGGCGTACTTCTCGCGCAGGTGACCCAGCTTAAGACCAAGGGCGATCTGCATTACGTGGGGGTGTGCACCGGAATGAACTCGCTCATCCGGCCCGCTCTGTACGGCGCGCACCATGAGATCGTGAATCTCACTCGGCTCGGTGAACCGGCAACGGAAATCTGCACCATCGTGGGGCCGATCTGCGAAAGCGGCGATCTGTTGGGTGCCGATCGATTGCTGCCGCCGACACGCGAGGGCGACATCCTCCTCATCGCGACTGCCGGCGCGTACGGCCACGCCATGAGTTCTCACTACAATCTGCGTGCGCCAGCCACGGAGTTCATGGTCTGATCCTGCCGCGCACGGTGATCGTTCTCGGCCTCGTATCGTTACTCAACGATGCGGCGAGCGAGATGGTCACGCCTTTGCTGCCCGTTTTTCTCACGGCGACGCTCGGCGCCGGTCCCGCCGTGGTGGGACTGATTGAAGGGGCAGCGGAATTCGTGGCGAGTGTGCTCAAGCTCGTTTCGGGTTGGCTGACGGACCGCGGCTGGAACCCGAAGCGCGTGGTCGTCGGTGGTTACGCGCTCTCGAACGCCGTGCGTCCCCTGCTCGGACTGGCACTCGGTTGGACCTCGGTGCTTGCGCTTCGATGCCTCGACCGGGTTGGCAAGGGACTGCGCACAGCGCCACGCGATGCGCTGATCGCGGCCGCCACGGCATCGGAGGTCCGCGGGCGCGCCTTCGGATTCCATCGCTCCATGGATCACCTGGGCGCGGTGATCGGTCCACTGCTCGCGTTCGTGCTGCTCACCACGGGTCTCTCCACCGCCGAGGTGTTCCTGTGGTCGGGCGTGATCGGCGCCGGCGTGGTGGGGCTATTGCTCATCGGCTTGCCGGATCAGGGATCACGACCGGCTGCGCCCTCAACATCGCTGCGTTGGCGCACGCTCGATCGCAGACTGCGCCGCCTGCTGGTGGCCTGTGGTGTATTGGCACTCGCGACGGCACCCGAAGTGTTCCTGGTCCTGTGGGCGACACAGAATGGAACGGCAGTCGCGATGATTCCCTTGCTCTGGGCTGGGGCGAGTGTCCTCAAGATGGCGCTCGCGATGCCCGCCGGCATACTGTCGGATCGCATCGGGCGGCGGGCGATCCTGATTTTCGGCTGGACACTGCGCGTCGGGATACTGCTCGCGCTGGCGTGGCTGCCGGTGAGAGTCTGGCTGGTCCCGGCCTTGTTCCTGGCTTATTCCGCCACACTGGCGATCACTGAGCCGGCCGAACGATCCCTGGTGGGTGACATCGCGACTGCGGCCGACCGCGGAACTGCGTTTGGCTGGTATCACCTCATGAGCGGAGTGTTCGTCCTGCCGGGTGCGCTCTTGTTCGGCGGCCTGTGGGAATGGAAGGGATCCACTAGTGCGTTCGCGGCCGCTGCGGGCATTACACTGGTGGCGGCGGGCTTCATGCTGGCCAGTGTCAGGCGCCGGGAGTGTTGAGAGAACATGCGGTCCCGTCGGCTTCTGAAACTGTTGCACGTCTACCCACCGTTTCTCGGCGCCGGAATCCGCATCAAGCGCATGAGTGCAGACATGCGCGAGATCGACGTCGAGATGAAGCGGCGCTGGTGGAACAGCAACTTTGTCGGCACGCACTACGGTGGGTCGCTGTACTCGATGGCCGACCCGTTCTACATGCTGATGCTGATCGACAATCTCGGGCGCGACTACATCGTCTGGGACAAGGCCGCGTCGATCCGCTTCCGCAAGCCGGGTCGGGGCGCTGTGCGCGCGGAATTCAGGCTGACACAGCAGCAACTGGACGAGTTGCGTGCGCAGGTTGACGCTCAGGGCAAGATCGAGCCGAAGTTCGTGGTGCAGGTGCGCGACGAACAGGGTGACGTCGTTGCCGAAGTCGAAAAGGTGTTGCACATCCGGCGCAAGGACGCGAAAGGCGCCCCCTCACCCTAGCCCTCTCCCTCGAGAACGGGGGAGAGGGGACGTCTCTTGCTCCCTCTCCCGCTTGCGGGAGAGGGCTGGGGTGAG
>DATBVX010000141.1:0-9688 GCA_036515135.1 Steroidobacteraceae bacterium | reverse complement strand
GAGGCGCCGATCCGCATCGTGCTCGATCGCCAGGTCGGGCGTATGGCGATGAGCCTGCTCGAGAAGCTCAATCCGGTGCTGGCCTCAGGGATCATCGATGCTGCGCGTCGCGGCCCGGAACTCATGCTCGACATCAAACAGGCCGTCGAGGCGGGCGACATCGTCGGCATGATGGCCGACCGCGCCCGCGCCGATGAGCGCGCGGTCGTCGTTCGCTTCCTGGGTGGCGAGGTCAGACTCCCCGCCGGCCCGTGGATCGTCGCCGGAATGCTCGACGTGCCGGTCATCCTCGGCTTTGGCACCTTCCGCGGCGGGCGTCGCTACGAATGCCGGCTGGAACTCTTTGCACGACACGTGGAGCTGCCGCGCGAGGCTCGCGAAGAGGCGTTGCGCAACCACGCGCAGCGCTTTGCCGAGCGTCTGGAAGAGCAGGTCCGCGCGTCACCATTCAACTGGTTCAATTTCTACGATTACTGGCTCGAGGAGCGGACGCCACGCGATGCAGCCCGTACACATTAGCGCGTTCACGCTCACTTCTGCGCTGGGCAAGGGGCGTGCAGCCCACCTGGATGCGCTGCTCAGCGAGCGGACCGGGCTCGCGCCGCAAGAGGTCGAGACGTGCACGCTGTCAACCTATGTCGGCCAGGTCGACGGTTTTGATGCCCCATTGACTGGCGAATCGTCCCGCTGGGACTGCCGCAACAACCGGCTGGCACAGCTGGCACTGGCGCAGGATGGATTTCGAGGCGCGATCGAGCAACGTCGTGCGAAGTTTGGCGCCGACCGTATCGGTGTATTCATCGGCACCAGTACTTCCGGCGTTCAGCAGGTCGAGTTGGCCTATCGGCACCGCGACCGGACCGCGGATCATCTGCCGGACTGGTTCCAGCATCGATATACGCAGAACACATTCAGCGCCGCCGATTTCGTGCGCAACGCGCTGGCGCTGACCGGACCGGCACTGGCCATTTCAACTGCCTGCTCCTCGAGCGCCAAGGTTTTTGCCTCCGCACGACGCTCAATGGCCGCGGGTCGCTGCGATGCCGCGGTCGTCGGTGGCGTCGATAGCCTCTGTCTTACGACGTTGTACGGATTCAACTCGCTGCAACTCGTGTCCGCTGAGCCCTGTCGACCCGCCGACATCCGACGCAATGGCCTGTCGATCGGCGAAGCGGCCGGTTTTGCCCTGCTCGAGCCCGGCTCTGGCGAGCTGATGCTGCTCGGCTACGGCGAGAGCAGCGATGCGCACCACATGTCCACCCCGGATCCGGAAGGTCACGGAGCGATTGCCGCGATGCGTGCTGCACTGGCGCGCGCCGGGCTCGAGCCGCGGCAAATCGACTACATCAACCTGCACGGCACGGCGACTCCGGCCAACGATCTCGCCGAGGATTGCGCCGTGCGCAGCGTCTTCGGTCGCGAGGTCCCGCAGAGCTCCACCAAGGGATGGACCGGGCACACTCTGGGTGCCGCGGGCATCGTCGAAGCGGCGTTGTCCTTGATCTGCATCCAGGAAGGAATCCTGCCGCGCAGCCTGAATACGCGCGAGAAGGATCCGGCAATTGCCAGCAACGTCCTCCTGGAAACACGGCGCGCACGCGTCGAGCGCGTTCTCAGCAATTCATTTGGCTTCGGCGGCAGCAATTGCTCGCTGGTCTTCGGGAGCGCGGCGTGAACGGCGCGTTTGTCGACGCGATCGGCCTGATCGCCCCCGGGCTGGCGTCGTGGGAGTCGGGGGTGCCGATTCTCTCCGGCACGGCTCCGTACGCGCCCCAGCCGATCGGCCCCATTCAGCCCGCCTTGCTGCCCGCCAATGAGCGGCGTCGCGCCCCGCTCAGCGTGCGCATCGCGTTGCGGGCCGCTGAGGAAGCGACATCAGCCGCGGGTGTCGACGCATCGGCCCTCGCCTCCGTGTTTGCCACGTCGGATGCGGACATGGAGATCATCCATCGCATCTGCGCCGCGCTCGCCGAGCCCGAACGCACGGTCTCACCGACCGACTTCCACAACTCCGTGCACAACGCAGCCTCCGGCTACTGGAGCATCGGCATCGGCGCGCGTGGCCCCTCGACGGCTCTGTCGGCGTACGACTTCAATCTCGCCGCCGGACTGCAGGAAGCACTGGCGCTGCTCAGCATCGACGACATCGACGTATTGCTCGTGCTCTTCGACGTCCCGCCGCCACCGCCGCTGTATGCCGCGCGCCCCGTGGCACAACCAGCGGCCGTCGCATTGCTGCTTTGCCGCCAGCGCAGCGCGAGGACGCTGGCGCAACTCTCGATTTGTGAGGCGACGGCCGAAAAGACCATGGCCGAAGCCGGCCTCGAAGCACTGCGCCGGACAAATCCGGCAGCCCGTGCGCTGCCGCTCCTGCAATTGCTCGCCCAAAAACGCTCGGGAATCGTCGGCATCCGTTCCTACGACGATCGATTCCTCGGCGTGCGCATCGAGGCGCCATGATCGGGCGCGAACAGATTCTTGCGCTGATACCGCACGCCGGCCGCATGTGCCTGATCGAGCGGGTGCTGCGATGGAGCGAGGCCGAGATCCTGTGCGAGTCGGATAATCACCGCGACCCGGCGCATCCCTTGCGACGCGCCGGCGGACTCGCGGCGGTAGGTCTCATCGAGTACGGAGCACAAGCGGCCGCCATCCACGGCGCCTTGCTCGCGCCCGATCAGACAAATGCGAGACGCTCGGGGATGCTCGTGTCGGTGCGCGACTGCGAATTGGCCGTTGATTGTCTTCACGATCTCCGTGGACCGCTGCGTTTGGACGTGCGTTGCGAGTTGGCACGGACCGACGGGCTCATCTATTTCTTCGAGGCTACGAATCGCGGCCACTTGCTGGCTCGCGGCAGGATCTCCATCCTGCTAGCACTAGATTCTTGACACCTCATGGCCGGCTGCCTACGCTCCCGCCCCACTGTCAGGTGCACGGGAAGCCGGTGAGTCGCGAGAGCGACAATCCCGGCGCTGCCCCCGCAACGGTAATCGAGTGATGACGGCATCCCGAAGCCACTGCGTTCAAGAGCCTTGCGGCTCGCGAACGCGGGAAGGCGATGCCGATCAGCCTGCAAGATAAGGCGACTCGTGAGCCCGGAGACCGGCCTGACAGCCGGATCCAGCTTCGCGGCGGGCGAGAGCACTGGGCTTAAACCCCCACCCTCCCCACTCGACTGGCCCTCGAGCCTCAAAACCATGCGGGCGAGCATGGGGGAGTCACTACGTGCTTGCGATCATTCGTATCTGCGCCGCAGCTGCGGCGTTTCTTAGTCTGCCGCTGTCCGCCGCTGAGGGACCCGCGCCACTCGGCAACACTGTCGTCACCGCCACTCGCACGGAAACCGAGCGCAACGAGGTGCTGGCGCCCGTCATCGTCATCACGCGCGAGGAACTGGAACGCTCGCTGGCGCCGGACATCGCCGGGTTGCTGCAGTTTCACGCGGGTCTCGATGTCGCCCGCAACGGAGGTCCGGGACAGACCACTACGGTCTTCATCCGCGGCGCCGAGAGCAATCACACCACCGTGCTGGTGGACGGCGTTCGCATCAACCCCGGCACGATCGGCCGCGCACCGTTCCAGAACATCGCCCCCGAAGCGATCGAGCGCATCGAGATCGTCAAGGGTCCGCGCTCCGCGCTCTATGGCACCGACGCCATCGGCGGCGTCATCAACATCATCACGCGCCAGTATTCGAGCAACGCCATGGAGGCCAGCACCGGCTACGGGCGCTACGAAACGTGGCAGGCCACGGCGAGCGGCGGCATCAGTGGAACCGGCGGCGAGCTCGCTTTCAGCGCCAACTGGCTCGACAGCGAGGGCTTTCCGACGCGCTCGTTCGACGACACCGACCGTGGCTATGAGAATCGCAGCTTCACCGTCAAGGGCCGCACGCAGCTCGGACCGGCGAATCTTGGCGCGCGCTATTGGCGGGCCAGCGGCACTTCCGAGTACTCGGATTTCTTCGTGACACCGGTCGATCAGGATTTCGAGAACAGCACGGCGGCCGTCGACGTCGCGTTTCAGCCGACGGAGCGCTGGTACTCGCGCGCAACCGTAAGCCGCATCGAAGACGACATTCAGCAGAACCAGCCGGATACGTTCTCGAACGCCTTCGCATTTGTGCGCACGCGGCGTAACGCCGCCGACTGGCAAAACGACGTTCGCATCGGGCAGCACCATCTCCTGACCACGGGCATCCTGCTGACCAGAGAGGAGACGCACTCTACCGACGCCTTCTCCCCGTTCGACGAGGAAACCGACACCGACATGGTGTTCCTGCAGGACCGCATCGACATCGGGCGCCAGGACCTGTTACTCGCCGCCGCTTGGCTCGATCACGAGACCTTCGGCAACCAAGTCACCTGGAACGCGGAATACGGCATCGATCTCGGCAACGCCGGTACGCGCCTGATCGGCTCCGCGGGAACGGGATTTCGCGCGCCCGACAGCACCGATCGATTCGGCTTTGGCGGCAATCCGGACCTCGACCCGGAAAGCTCGCGCAACTACGAGTTGAGCGTGCAACAGCGGATCGGGGAGCATCACGGCCTGCGCCTGAGCGCATTCCGCAACGACATCGATGATCTGATCGTGTTCGTTTTCACCGACCCCAGCAACTTCGTGGGCGAGAACCAGAATGTCGAGCGCGCGCGGATCGAGGGCGTGGAGCTCGCCTACGAGTTTGAAGCGGCGAGCTGGCGACTGCGCGCCGAAGCGATCGCACAGAACCCGCGCAACCTGACAACCGATTCTGAGCTCCCGCGCCGCGCGAAAGAGAGCCTCACAGTGTCACTCGCCAAGGCGTTTGGCACTCACGAAATCGGGATCGATGCGCTGGTGACCGGAAAGCGTGAGGACGTCGGGTTCCCGGACCCGGTCGTGCTCCACGGCTACACGCTTCTGAACGTCTATGGCCGCTTCGCCATCACGCCCGCTCTGTCGCTGCAGGCGCGGCTCGAAAACGCGTTGAACGAGCAGTACGAGCTGGCCTCGACATACAATACGCCCGACCGGAGCTTGTTCGTTGCGGTGAGGTATGAGTTCAAGTGAGTGGACGGTTGACAGTTGTCGGTTGACAGCAAGAGTCGTTCTTCGTTCTGCCAATCTTCCCTGCCAACTGTCAACTCTCAACTGTCAACCTTTTCCCAATGGGTCACCGCCTCAGCAAGATCTACACGCGCACCGGTGATGATGGTTCCACCGGCCTGGGCGATGGCTCGCGCACAGCCAAGGATTCGGCGCGGGTGGAAGCCTATGGAACAGTGGACGAGCTCAACAGTGCGATTGGGATGGTGCTCGCGGTGCGTCGCATCCCAAAGCCGGTACGGGCGTGCCTGACGGAGGTTCAGCACGATCTTTTCGATCTCGGCGGCGAACTCTGCATTCCGGGTCATCGCGCGATCACGGAAGAGTTCGTGACACGGCTCGAACAGACGCTCGATGGGTTCAATGGGCGCCTGCCGCCGCTGAAGGAGTTCATCCTTCCGGGCGGTGGGCCCGCGGCCGCCGCCTGCCACCTCGCGCGCACGATCTGCCGCCGCGCCGAGCGGCGCACCTGCACGCTGGCGCGCGCTGAATCGATTGCGCCCGAAGTCCTCAAGTACCTGAATCGATTGTCCGATCTGCTATTCGTGCTGGCGCGCGTGCTGGCGCGCCACGAACGGGGCAGCGAAGTGCTGTGGAAACGCGGGCGTGGAGCGACGCCTCCAGCCCGGCGCGTTCGCGAGGCGGCCGAATCCAAACGTCGCCACTGACAGCTACGATTTCTCTAACCGACAACTAAGGGCTCCCGCGTACGGAAATCCTGACGGGCCCTTCAGGCGCAGTATGAGAAATCCGCGAGCTCAGGCTGCGGGTGGTGTCATCCGAACCGGTAGCAGTCCAACTTGCCTACGCGGCGATACGAGCAACCCGCAATGACTTGCGCCGTTTCTCCGCCTGCCAAAGATCGTACTGAATCTGCTGGTTCAGCCAGCTCTCCGCAGTTGTGTTGAACGCGATCGATAGTCGCACCGCCATCTCGGGGCTAATGCCTGCGCGACCATTGAGAATGGCGGATAACGTCTTGCGGCTGATTCCGAGAGCCCTTGCGGCGGCCGTCACCTATAGCCCAAGCGGCTCCAGGCACAGCGATCGGAGAATCTCTCCCGGGTGAGGCGGATTGTGCATCTGGGTAGCCATGTCTAGTGGTAGTCCTCATAGTCGACCTGTGTTGCGTCCTTGCCTGAGAAAGCGAAAGTCAGGCGCCAGTTTCCGCTCACTGATACCGACTACCGATCCCTAAGATTTCCTTTTAGCCGGTGCAGTCGAAGCCCAGGAAGATCCATGTCCTGGGGTGTGATCGCCGCATTGAGCCGACCGAGAATGAGCCGTGAGCGCTCCGCGTGCTCCGGACGAATTCGCGCCTTGGATCCTGACGAAAAGAATCGCCGCAAGCCTCGATGGCGGAAACTAGCGATCACCTGCCCCCTGTAACGTTACGCGTTACAAAGTCAACCTCGCTAACGTCCCGGTTCAGCGGCCGCACGCTGACAATGGAATGCTGGCACTTTATCCCTCACGGGCCGCTGCAACCGGTTGTTAGCCGGCAAGTGGACTACATCGGATCGCAAAGTCGCCACGCAGTCGTTAGGCGATTGGCACTGCCAAAACTAGTGTCTGGTTGTGCCCGCAGGCCACGTGCTCTGCAGTAATCGTATCGCCGTGTCCCGAGGAAAAATTACTTCGCTGAATCGGCGGCTCGACCGGCAAGGCGTCTCAGCTAACCGTTCCTCAGCAGCCCGAAGCGTCGTCGCATCCCAGCCCTCTACGGGCAGGTAATACGGGATGGACTTCGCGAAATCAACCAGCTGCCCAGTAACCGAGCGATCCAGCGTCCTCCCGACGCCTACGGCACCGGTGGCCTCGACCTCCGAAGCAATCACGCTCTCGCTAACATCAAGGCGCCGCAGTCGATCGCCTACGATTCCAGCGAGGCGCTCCGGCAATGTCTTCACGTCTCGGGCAGGCGCAAGTATCGAGAGAAGTGACTTCGAGCTCACCAACAGCAGAAGTGGCTGCCGATCAACCACGAGCCGATCAACGTACCAATCGCCAAGCGCAGTATCCGAGACATCGGAGTCCCGTGCCGATGTCGGCAGCGACTTCAATACCTTGTGAGTTGCCCTCAACACCACCACGCACGTCTCACCCGTGTAGTCGCCCAACGTTCCGGTTCAGCGGCGGGCCGCGCAACGGACCGTCCTCTGCAACCGGCTGCTAGGCGCTGGTGATGCGTCACTTGTGTGCCGCGCCCGAATCGAAGATCACAGTCTCTTGGCCGACTTCTACTTCGCCGTACTTGAGGCCACCAGCGCGTTCGTACACATGCAGGACAGCACCGGTAGTGGTCTGTTGTGTCTCGACAAGCTGGAAGCTGCCCGGGATTGTGCCTTCGCCGAACAGGCATTTGCCAGCACCGATAACCACAGGGAACTGCCAAATGCGAAGCGTATCGACAAGATTTTGCTTGAGTAGGGTTTGCAGGAGGTTGCCGCTGCCGTGGACCTGAATCTCCCCGCCTTCCTGAACCTTGAGCTTAGCGACTTCCTCGGCAACGTCGCCCTTGAGCAGGCGGGAATTGTTCCAGTCGATTTTATTAAGAGTCCGCGAAGCGACGAACTTCGGCCGGGTATTGAGGGCCGTAGCAATCTCGTCCGCTGGATCGGTGGACTTGGGCCAGGAGCCTGCGAAGATCTCATAGGTCTTGCGGCCGAGAAGAAAGGCGCCAGCGCGCTTGGTCCACTCGGTCATGATCTCGACCAACTTTTCGTCGAAATAGGGGACCAGCCAACCGCCGTGCTGGAAGCCACCGTCGCGGTCCTCGTCGGGGCCGCCGGGCGCCTGCATGACGCCATCCAGAGTCAGGAAAGTACCAACAACCAGTTTTCTCATGTTCCTCATCTCGCTTCTTTCAAGCACCTAACGTCCGCGTTGAGCGGGCCGCGGTACAGCCCGACCAGGCGCCGCGGGCGCAAGATCGTCAGAGGCGCCCGCGGCGCCTACCTGAGGAGCTTTGACGGGCCGCTCCAACGCATAGTTAGACGGCGCGCCGAGATCTTCGAAGTGGGGTATCTCCTTGAGTAAGGTCGGCCCAACATCCTATGGTGCCGACGGCGCTTTCTGGGCCACAGATGTGTGTCCAAGTTAGAGCCTAGCTGCTGCGGCCTTCAGAAGCGCGATGAGTTTGTCCTTCTGTGCGAGCGCGTTACCTCCGTGGAATGTCACATCCAGGAGGACGCCTTTCGCTTTCACGAGGTACGCCTTCGCCGTAGCGTTGTGCGCCTTGGGGTCCGTCGTGAACACCGCGCCGTCGCCGATGCCGGGGATCTCCGATGCATCTGGCCCACCAGTTCTGACCTCGAGGAGAACTCTCTGCTTGATGTCATCAGAGCTCAAGCCCGCCGGCCAGACTTTCGACGCCTCCACGAGGATGACACTGAGAGAGGTCTCCCCCCACTCACTGGTTCTGGGTCCCCAGCTGTACGCGCAGGTAGCACCGAGGGGTGCGTTAGTGGTCAAAACCCCGCTGCCGATCCTGGCGTTCGGAGCGAGCGCTTGAATGTCGGCGGGCTTAAGGAGCGCGCAGGGATCTTTGGGCGGTGCTGCCGCCGTGGCGTCGTCGCTTGCAGGGCCAGCAAGTCCGAGGCCGGCAATAGCCAATGCAACTGTGAGAGCCCTCATCCGGAATTTCCAGTATGGATTCATATTTTTCTCCTTCCTGCTGCCTGGGCAGCGGAGACTGATCGTGGTCCGCGCGTCAACAGTATTGGCTGGATGGATCTTGAACAGCATCTTGGCCTACTTTGAACGGAGTTCGCGCCGTCTAACGGTCGAGCTGAGCGCCGCGGCTGCAGCAGTTTGGGCTTGTCACTTTATCTTCCACGCGTGCGCTCCAGCGAGTTGTTAGATGCGCGTTCAACTTACCCACTTTCCGGATGTGTACTCGTAACTCCAGTGACCATCCTTGAAGGTGTATGTGTACTTCGCGCCACCGCCACAAAGTGATCCGCAGAGCATCGACACCTCCGCCACCCCGATGTCGGACCTGTTCAGGGGCGGAATTCCTTAGGACTGCGCTTTCTTCGAAGGTTTCGACTTGCCAGAACTGTTGAGGGCGACCGCTTGGCGAACGAGCGCCTTGAAGGCGGACTCGTCAACTTCTTCTCCTTCGTGGATGTCGATCGCGCGGCGTACGTTTCCGTCGAGACTCGAGTTGAAGAGACGGGCCGGATCCTTCAGAGACGCGCCCTTGGCGAACGTAAGCTTCACGACATTCTTGTAGGATTCGCCAGTGCAGATGATGCCGTCGTGCGACCAAATCGGAGTGCCCATCCACTTCCACTCCTCGACGACGTCCGGGTCTGCTTCCTTGATGAGCTTGCGCATTCTGCCGAGGGTTTTCCCGCGCCAGTCCCAGAGTTCGGCGATTCTTTTCGAGATGAGCTCCGATGCCGACTGGCCTTGGCTTGCGTCCGACTTTTTCATGTTCTCTTCCTAGAAGTTCCAGAAAAAGGGTTACGTCAAGTTCCGCCGCGCTGGGGTAGCGTTTGGACATGGCCCGAGTCTCGGCGCTGACGGCTGCGGCTGGCCAGCCGGATCAGTAGAGCCGCCCAACGCCCCGAAGCCTCGACGGAGGGAGAGT
>DATBVX010000140.1:0-12876 GCA_036515135.1 Steroidobacteraceae bacterium | reverse complement strand
CAAGGGCCGACCCGCCGCCGATTCTTCCGCCGAACACACGAAGGCGGAGCGCGTCTACCGGGAATTGCGCCGCCGGATCAGGGAGCTCGATCTGCAGCCCGGATCGCGACTGCAGAAAAACGAGATTGCGCTCGAGTTCGGCGTATCCAGGGCGCCGGTGAGCGAGGCCATTGCGTGGCTTCAGGAAGAGGGACTCGTGGATGTGTATCCGCAAAGTGGAAGCTTCGTGGCGCCAATCCGGTCAGAGGACGTGCGCGAAGCGCTGCTGATCCGCACCGGACTCGAAGTCGAGGCGGTGCGCCGTGTCGCGCAGATGGCCGACCCGCAACTGTTGGAACGGCTCGATGCGAATCTCGAGGCCCAGGCCGCGGCAGTCAGGGCCAACGACATGGCGCGGCTCGATGATCTGGATGAGGCCTTCCACGCCATCATCATTGCCGGACTCGAGTCGCCGCGCGCGCAGCGCCTGCTCGACGCGGCTCGGGCGCTGCTCGACCGGCCGCGATTTCATGCGTTGCCCGAGGACGGCCGGCCCTACGCGACGCTCGCGGAACACCGCCGCATCGCGGATGCGATTCGTACGGGTGACCCTGAACTGGCCGGCGCTGCAATGCGCGTGCACATCGCGATGGTGGCGCGCGCCATCGAGCGGGATGCCGCTGAGACCGCGAGCCAGGCGAGGCTGAAGAGCGTCAAGTGACCGAGGCTCCGCGGATTCGGTGTGGAGCACATGAGTCAGACAACAACATGAAGGTCACCAGCGTAAAGGTGACCCCGCACGCTAACGCTCTCTCCCGGCGCATGGGCGAAGCCCACGCGCCTGCCGGCAGGCTGACGGAACACTGCTGCGTCGTCGAACTCATGACCGACGTCGGTCTCACGGGAATCGCCATTGGCGATGAAGCTGCGATCACATCGATCGAGGGCCTGGTGAGTGACGTGCTCGTCGGGGCGGACCCGCGCGGCGTGAGATCGCTGTGGCAGCGGATGGCAAACGTGCAGATGGCAAAGCGGCGCGGGCATCGTCTCCACGACGCGATCGCCGCACTCGATGTGGCGCTCTGGGATCTTAAGTCCAAGGCCAACGATGAGCCATTATGGAAGACCCTCGGTGGGACGCGACCGAAAGCCAACGCCTACGCGAGCGGGATCGACCTGGCTTTGAGCGACGAAGAAATGTCCGCCTGGTATGCCCGGATGGCACGCGATTACGGTCTGCGCGGCGGCAAGCTGCAGGTAGGCCGTGACCGGATCAGCGATCTGCAGCGCCTCGGGCAGATGCGCGCGGCATTGATGCAGGGAACGCCGGAGCCGGTATTGATGATCGACGCTGACGAGTCCTGGTCGCCGAAAGAGGCGATCCGCAGGACGCGCGAGATGGAGGAACACTTCGATCTCGCATGGATCGAGGGAGCCGCGCGCGACTGGGATTTCCCTGGACTGAAGCAGGTCTCGAGTGCTGTTCGCGCCGCCGTATGCGTCGGCGAAGGATTCGCGACGGTTGGCGAATTCCTGCCCCATTTCCATCACCGCTCCGCGGATGTGATTCAGATCGATATCGGCGCCATCGGGATCACGGGTGCGCTGCAGCTTGCGGATGCCGCGTTCGGGTACGAGCTTCCGGTCGCGCTGTCCGCGGCACCCGGCAACATTCATGCGCATCTCGCCGGTGTCATGCCGTATTTCATGAGCCTGGAAGTCATCGATCCGATCCCGGCGGAGCAGTTCTACACCACCGACGTGCGGATCGAGCAGGGATGGGCGATTGCGGGCGACGCGCCGGGCAATGGACTGGCCGTGACTTTGAAGGCGATCACCGCCACGGCAACTCGCGCGAAGCAGATGAAATGAGAATCACCGGCTACAGGGTCGAGCAGTACCTCATGAAGATGGATCGCCTGGTCGGCGACGCCAATCTTCCCAGCGGCGTGGAGATGTTGCCGGGGTCCATCCTGTGGCTCGAAACCGATGAAAACGTCACTGGCGTCTCCTTGGGCTACGGCGGCGGCATCGAAAGTCTGTTCGGCGTCATCGAGGGCGCAGATCCGCGCGAGGTCGTTGCGCTCTGGATCAGGATGAACGATTACCTGCACAAGGGAGGCAACGAAGGCGCGGCCAGTGCGGCGTTGAGCGCCATCGACATGGCGCTTTGGGACCTGAAGGCGAAGCTTGCCGAGGAACCGCTGTGGAAAACGCTCGGTGCGACGGCTGGCCGGGTAAAGGCCTATGCCAGCGGCCTCGATTACTGCCTCTCGGACGAGGACCTGTTCGCTTTTTATCGCCGCATGGCGGAGCAGGGGATCGACAGCGGCAAGCTCAAGGTGGGGCTGGATCCTAAGGCGGATCTGCGCCGGCTCGGCATCATGCGCGATGCTCTCAGCATTGCCTCGCCGCGACCCGGCCTCATGATCGATTCAAACGAGTATTGGTCGCCGAAGCAGGCGGTGCGTTACATCCGGCGCCTGGAAAAGCACTTCGACTTGATCTGGGTCGAGGAACCCGCGCGGCGCTGGGATTACGATGGATTGAGGCTCGTTTCGCAGCAGGTGTCTGCGGCAGTGGCCAGCGGTGAGAACCTGCACAACCTGGCGGACATCTACCCGCTGATCGCCAATCGGGCAGTGGACGTGATCAACGTCTGGACGGGGCAATCCGGAGTGACGGGCTTGATGCAGATCGCGCACATGGCCCATGCGCATGGACTCCAGGTTTCAATGATGAACGCGCAAGCGAACTACATGGCCCAGATCGCGGCCGCACTGCCCAACCACAACATGATGGAAGTGGTGGATCCGGGGCGCGAGCATTGCCTGAAATGGAATCATCGCATTGAAGACGGATACATCGTGTTGAGCGATGACCCGGGATACGGGATCGAGATCGACGAGGCGACACTGAAGAAATTGCAGGCCAATCCGCCGACCGGCAGGGGCAAGTTTCCATTTCCGCGCCGCGAGGGCGCCGGCCGTTACATCGTGCCGCCCGCACCCGATGAGGTGCCGTGGCGCTGATCTGCCCGAGTTACGTCTGCGGGGCGAGCGACAACCCGCTGCTCTACCGCACGGTGGGCGATGTGCTTGCAGAGGCCGCCACGCGCTTTCCGCAGCGGGACGCCATCGTTGTTCGTCACCAAGGTATCCGCTTAAGCTTCGGCGAATTCGATCGACGGGTCGATGCTGTCGCGCGAGGCCTGCTCGCCAGCGGTCTGGAGCGCGGCGAGCGCATCGGCATCTGGGCGCCCAACTGTGCCGAATGGGTTCTCACGATGTTCGCGGCCGCCCGGGCGGGATTGATCCTCGTCAACATCAATCCTGCCTATCGCCTCACCGAGCTCGAGTTCGCGTTGCGTCAGGTCGGCTGCCGCACGCTGATATTCGCGCCGTCGTTCAAGACCAGCAACTACCTCAGCATGCTGCGCGAGCTGATCCCCGAGCTCGAGCATGCGCGCATCGGCGCTTTGAACGTGGCCCGATTTCCCGAGCTGCGGCTGCTCGTGCAGCTCGGGGCTGAAAGGAGCGCCGGGTGTCTGGCGTTCGAGGACTTGTCCGTGATGGGACGCGAGCTCGATGCCGAGGCGCTGCAAGCACGCGCGCGCGAGCTCGACCCGGATCAGCTCTACAACATTCAGTTCACGAGTGGTACGACGGGCACGCCCAAAGGTGCGACGCTTACGCACTTCAATCTGGTCAACAACGGCTACTTCGTCGGCGAGGGCATGCAGCTCACGCAGGAGGACCGGCTCTGTATTCCCGTGCCCTTGTACCACTGCTTCGGAATGGTGCTCGGGGTGCTCGCGGCGATGACACATGGGGCGGCGAGCGTGTTTCCGAGCGAGGCCTTTGATCCGCTTGCGGTGCTCGAAGCAGTGGCAGTCGAGCGTTGCACCGCGCTCCACGGCGTTCCGAGCATGTTTATCGCCGAGCTCGAGCATCCGCGCTTCAGGGAGTTCGATCTTGGGAGCCTGCGCACCGGCATCATGGCTGGCGCGCCGTGCCCGATCGCTGTCATGCGCCGCGTGCTCGAGGAAATGCACATGCCGGAAATGACGATTTGCTACGGCATGACCGAGACGAGTCCGGTGAGTTTTCAAACTCATTACGACGATCCGCTCGAAAAACGTGTGACGACGGTCGGCCGCGTTCACCCGCACGTGCAGATCAGAATCGTGGATCAACACGGGAAGGTGGTGCCGCGAGGTGCTTCGGGTGAACTGCTCACGCGCGGCTATAGCGTCATGCGGGGCTACTGGAACGAGCCCGAGCGCACGCGTGAGGCCCTTGATGAGGCCGGTTGGATGCACACGGGTGATCTCGGGGTGCTCGATGAGGCGGGCTACTGCAATATCGTCGGGCGCGTAAAGGACATCATCATCCGCGGCGGAGAGAATATTTCACCGCGTGAGATCGAGGAGTTCCTCTACCGGCATCCCGCTGTTGTGGATGTTGCCGTGGTTGGAGTACCGGATCCGAAGTACGGCGAAGCGGTGTGCGCGTGCATCCGGATACGCGATGGCGCAAGTCTCGTCGCCGAGGACATCCAGCAATTTTGCCGGGGACAGATCGCACACTACAAGGTGCCGCGCTACGTGCGCTTCGTCGACAGCTTCCCGTTAACCGTCACCGGCAAGGTACAGAAATATCTCATTCGCGAGCAGCTCTGTCGCGAGCTGGGACTGTCGGAAGAGGCGCATGCGTGATAGCTGATCTCACGTGTTCAGTGGAAGACCGTCGGTATCGACGTCCAGGACCCGCACCGAACCAGTTTCAACCTCGGTGACGTAGATCGTCCTTTCACCTTTCGGACCGAAGACTAGATTGGTCGGCATCGACCCTTCGGTCCTGATTCTCCTGACCACCGTTCCATCCGGACCCAGCACCGTCACGTCGCCTTGCCCGAAGACAGCAACGTAAAGGTTGGCATCCGCTCCGAACTTCATTCCATCCGGCCCCTTCAGCTCGGCTGCATTGAAGCGCTCGATGACGTTGCCGAATACCTGCCGCTCTCCGGTCACGTGGCCTGCGCTGTATTCATATCTGTAGATGTTGCCGCTCAGAGTCTCCGCCACATACAAATTTCCGTCGGGCCCGAAGGCGATCCCGTTGGTGAACAGCAGGCCACGGTCGACGCATTCCACGGCATGCGTCTTTGCGTCGATGCGGAATACGCGACCGTCATAGTTGAGCTTCCGGTAGTCCGGATTGAGCTGGCCTCCGGGCGCTATCTGCTCGAGCGCGATGCCCGAATCGGTCAGGTAAACGTCTCCGGTGGGTGCAAGCGCGAGATCGTTCAGGAACAGAAAGGGATCGCCGTCACAGGCGTTCGCGACGATCTCGTACTTTCCGTCCAGGCTCATCCTCAATAGCGCACGCATCGCGGTCTCGGCCACCCAGATGTACCCTTCGCGGTCCAGTGCAAGCCCGTTCGGTCGCCCCGTCCGCGCGACCACGGACCTTGACTTGCCGTCCCTGCTGAAGCGGATGATCCAGCCCTTGGTGGGATCCATTTCCACGAACAGGAAGCCTCCATCCGGCAACAAGACCGGGGCCTCCGGAAAACCGAGCTGATCGGCAAAAATTCTCATCGCGGTCACCTGCGTTGCTGTCTTGTCGAGCCGCGCTCAACTAACGCGAAATTGTTCAAACGCCCGGCTCGTGAATTCGGTAGACGCGCCAGGCTCGGTGGGTGTGAGGCATTTCCCGTCCTTGAGCCTGATCTGATGCTTGAACGGACCCTGCTCCCAGATCGGGATCACTTCGAGGAGCCAATGGTTCGGAATCACCTTGACAATGTGCTGGTGCACCTGCATCAGGTCGCCGGCATGCGGGCAGACACGGAGGTTGAACGCGTTCGCCATCGCGGCAACCTCGAGCCATGGCGTGATGCCGCCGATCCGGCAGACATCGACCTGGACCACGGCCACCGCGTTGTTCTCGATGTAGTCCCTGAATGCGTGAGTGGTATAGACGTGCTCTCCCAGCGCAATGGGAATGGAGGTGCGCTGGCTGAGTACGCGGTGCGAGCGGATGTCGTCCGGATGCAGCGGTTCCTCCAGCCATGCGAGGTCCATGTCCTCGAGCAGGCGGGCGGCGTGGCTGGCCTGCATCAGGTCCCACTTCTGGTTGGCATCGACCATGAGCAGCACGCCGTCGCCGATCACCTTGCGCACGGCTTCGACGCGGCGCTGATCCTCGCGCGAATCGGCCAGGCCCACTTTCATCTTGAGCGCGGTGTATCCCTGATCGGTCAGCTTGAGCGCCTCCTCCCTGAGCTGATCGATCGAGTAGTTGAGCCACCCGGCGTGCGTGTTGTAGATCGGGATGTCGGCAGGCCGCGCACCGCCCAGCAACTGCCAGAGGGGCAGTCCGGCCGCTTTGGCATTGATGTCCCAGAGCGCGATGTCGGTGGCCGCTTGAGCCATCGTCGTTGCGCCGGCGCGTCCGATCCAATGAGACTTGCCGAAATAGAGCTGCTGCCAGATCTCCCGGACGTTGCGCGGATCCTTGCCCACGAGATCGTCGATGAGCAGCGTGTCGATCACTTTCTGGATTACGGCGCCGCCATGCCCCACGGTGACGGTGTAACCGGTTCCGGTGATTCCCGCGTCGGTGCCGATCGTGAGCCCGGCGAACTCGAGCTGCGTCACGAACTGCATGCTGTCGGCGATCCCGGAGCCGATCGGGACGCGCAGGACGAAGCTTTCCGCCGCAGTGATTTTCATCGGTCAGCGTTTCACTGGCGGCGGTGTCATGGGATAGCCGCGCGCACCATAGTCGAAGTTGCCGATCTCGTGATTGCGCCTCTCGGTCGTCGCCGGCGGACATGAATAGTAGGCGCGGATCTCGCGAATCAGGCCCCTTTTCGAAAAGATGTACCACTCATCGCCGCGCAGGTGCACACCCTGTTTCGGCTTGAAGTGCGTCCACTCGATCACGGCTTCGAGCCGTGGAGCGTCGACAATGATTCGGTCTATGGTCCAGACAGAACCCAGGTTCCTGACGGCATTTACCCATCCCGCGGCGATTGCCTTCGCGCCGACAAAGGTTCCCTGCGGCGCGCCGGCTGGAAAATAGTGCACGGCATCCGGCTCGAAGCACGCGCTGATCTTGGCGGCATCGGCTTCGTTGCAGGCGTCGAAATACTCGCGGATGGTCGCTTCGAGCCCGGCAGCCGTGGTGTCTCGCATGGTGGTTTGCTCCAAAATCAGGTTGCACGCTCAGCACGTGGCAAGCGTGTCTATGCGCCCCTGTTCTTCGATGCCGATGGTGCGCCGGCCAGCTGCAGACCGACCTCCCCCAGGCCCGCAATACGGCCCACGGTCCGGCGATGGCCGCCGATGCGCACCGAACGCGTGCAAGTCCCCGGCAGGACGACGTGCCCCGGCTCCAACGCGAGGCCGAATTCCGCAATGCGGTTGGCGAGCCAGGCGATGCCATTCGCCGGGTGGCCCAGGATTGCGCTGGTGTTGCCGGTTTCGACCACGGCACCATCCAGCTCGAGCTCGGTCGCCATGTCGTCCAGCCGAACAGTGGACGGAGAGACCTTTTCTGCGCCCAGGACGACGCGCGCGCTCGAGCCATTGTCGGCCACCGTATCCTGCAGCTTGACGCGCCAGTCGGTGATGCGCGAATCGATGACCTCGAGGCATACGGAGATGTATTTCGTGGCGGCCAGCACGTCCTCAATGCTCACGCCCGGTCCCTGCAGTCGCTTGCCGAGAACGAACGCGGGTTCGACTTCGATCTGCGGATCGATCAGCGCGCTCAAGTCGAGCGGCGTGCGTTCATCGTGCAGCATCGTATTCATCAGGTGGCCGTAGTCGGGCTCGCTGACCCCAAACAGTTCCTGCATCGCCTTCGCGGTAAGGCCGATTTTGTGGCCGACGATGCGTTCCCCGCGCGCGAGACGGCGTTCTACGTTGGCTTGCTGGATTCGATAGGCTTCCGGCACGCTGAGGCCGGGATAGATCTTCGTGAGCGGCTCGATCGAACGCCGCGCCGATTCGGCCGCGAACAGCTCAGCCGCGCATCGGGCAATGACGTCCGCCGTGCTCGAGCCCGGGGCCATGCATCACTCTCCACTCAGGCATTTCGATCCTTCCAGCGCATTGCGAGTCTTGCTTGAGTCACGACGGAGCGCGCGCCGTTCGACAACATGCGGCCGTCAAAGCTCACGCATTGCAGCGCGAAGCGTCGCGTGGCCCATTCGGCGCACTTTGCTGCATCGTCGATGTAGATCCCCAAGCCCAGACTGCCTGGAACAGCGCTCGCCAGCTTTTCGGCTGCCGCAATGACCTGCGGGCTCCCGGGAGGCACGTCGAGCGACAGCGCGA
Source organism: Steroidobacteraceae bacterium (assembly GCA_036515135.1). Lineage (GTDB taxonomy): Bacteria > Pseudomonadota > Gammaproteobacteria > Steroidobacterales > Steroidobacteraceae > DATBVX01. The sequence goes on along the minus strand of DATBVX010000140.1, from coordinate 4,547 downwards.
GATCATAGGGTCCGACGAACACCGCATCGATCCCCGGAACTGAGGCGATGTCGGCAATCCTGGCGACCGCGTTCCGTCCCTCGATCTGGACGACGAGATACGTTGAATCGTCCAGCGCCTGCAGCGGTTCGCCCATCGAGTCGTACTTGATCAGCGGCGCGAAACCGCGGTTGCCGAGTGGCGCGAAGCGCACCTGTTCGACGATCGCGCGTGCGAGCTCCGGCGATTCGACGCGCGGCGCCATGATGCCGTTCGCACCCATGTCGAGGATCTTGCCGATGAGCCCGACTTCGGCTCCCCACGGGCGAACGAGCGTCGCCAGGCCCGCGGCCTGGCCCGCTGCGATCAACGCTTCGAGCCCGGAGAAATCGACGGATGAATGCTCCATGTCGATGACGACGAAGTCGAAGCCGGCGAGCGCCAGACTGTTCAGCGTGGCGGGGACCGGAGATTCGATCACAAACGTGCCGAGAGCCCAACCGGCGGCTGTCTTGCGGCGCAGCTCCATGCCTCGCGTCAGCGACCGCGAAATTTTTTCGGCGCCCACGTTGGTCACGAATTGCGGATTTCGCCACTTCTTCGCGTCAGGCTTGTCGCTCATCGGCCGGTCAGTCCATAGCGGTTGTTAATCGGAGACGCGCTTACCCGATGCCCGTTCGGGACTATTCCCGACTGGGCCCTTTTTTGTAACTCGAGGCGACTTGCCCGGATGCTAACATGTCAGCTCGAAGGCTATCAATTCCTGAAGCCTCCCGTCGACACCTGCAAGCGCGCCGCAGCCAGGCGCGCCGCACGCAGCTGATCCAATCTGACGACTTCGTGTGATCGGGCCGCCGACCGCATAGGTGTGACAAACCATTGATTATCAGTGTACTACAGTCGTCTCCTTGCATGGGACAAGTCCAGCTTCGATGGCGGTCGATACGTACGCGGCGATCGCCCTTTAGGCTCTTGCCCGCAGGCTGGTCGTCGACTCTGCCTCAATCTCGGTTGCACGACACGAGTGACATGTTAGATAGTAGCGCGAAAAGCAGGCGGCCACTCCCATGAGCCTTGGGGGTGATCGGCGATACCAAACGAATCGAGGTCAACCCATGACTGACAGATCACGCGCTTCCGCACGGCGGCGCTTCGTGACGCGTGCCGGGAAGGAGCTGAACTTCACGGCAATGGGCTTCGGCTCGGCACCGCTCGGCAACTACCTGCGTCCTCTGACTGAGGAGGATTGCGATCGGACGCTTTCCACAGCGTGGGAGAGTGGCATGCGTTACTACGACACGGCGCCGCTCTACGGCCTGGGCCTGTCGGAGATGCGAGTCGGGCGCCTGCTTGCCAAGCGCCCGCGAGAAGATTTCATCGTCTCGACCAAGGTCGGGCGTCTGCTCGTCCCCTGCGAAAAAGATGAAGTGAACGGCCTGTTCTTCGTCGAGACGCCGCAGGTGCGCTTCCAATACGACTACTCCTACGACGGCGTGATGCGCTCGTACGAGGACAGCCTCAGGCGCATCGGCTTGGATCGGGTCGACATCCTGTACGTGCACGACATCTGCGCGTTTGCTCACGGCGGCAGGGAGGGGTCCGAGGCCCGCATTCGGGAGCTGATGGAGACGGGCGGCTGGCGTGCGCTGGCCGAGTTGCGAGACAGCGGCGAGGTATCGGCGATCGGCGCGGGAGTCAACGAGTGGGAGCCGTGCGCCAGATTGCTGGAGCTCGCGGATCCGGATCTCTTTCTGATCGCCGGTCGTTACACGCTCCTGGAACAGGTGCCGATCGATACGCTGTTTCCGCAATGCGCCCGGCGCGGAGTCGGCATTGTCGCCGGCGGCCCATACAACTCGGGAATCCTGGCAGGCGGTACTACGTACAATTATGCGGATGCGCCGCCCGAGGTCGTGGCGCGGGCGCGTGCCATCGACGCCGTGTGTCACACACATGGCGTCAATCTTCCGGCCGCGGCTCTGCAGTTCATCCTGGCCAATCCCCTGGTGGTGAGTGTCATTCCCGGCGGCCAGAACGTGAAGGAGACGAAGCACAACGTGGCGGTGCTCGATGAGCCCATTCCGCCCGCTCTGTGGAAGGAACTGAAAGACCGAAAGCTGCTGCATCCGCAGGCGCCGACGCCTGCCTAGGAGGCACCCATGTTCTCGATCAAGCACGCGGCGGTTGGCCTGATCTCCGGTTTACTCGCCGCGTGCGGTGCCGCGGGTCCTCCCGCCGTGGAATCCACTGTTTATCTGGGTCCTATCACCGGCGATGGCGCGCCGTTGCACCCGGACAACCTCGCACCGCTGCGCATTGAGTATTACGGGACCGACCTCGGATGGAGCTATGAGCACGAGGGCCAGCTTCACTTCCTGTTCGGCGACACGTGGGCCACCGAAGCCTACGCGCCCATCGAGGCCTCGACCGGTGCTCGCTTCGACGACGGCTTTGGCACCATCGATCTCAGTCAATGGCCGGATTCGTCAGCGATCACGCCCATCAATATCCCGCTGATCAAGCTGGGGCAGAATCCGGGAAGCGCCGAGATGTCGGCCATCGATCCGGGACACGCGATGGATCTCGGCAAAACACCGATGGGTGGCTTCAGCAACGGCACGCACCAGTTCGGCATCTTCAACATCGGCAAGCCGCAGGGCTGCACCAAGGACGCAGAGTGCAGCAATGGACTGGCTTGCGACGCGACGTTCGGGTACCTCGGCAGCAGATACTCCGAAGAAGCGAATCTCACGCTCGGCTGCCGGGACGGTAGTCCGGGTTGCGCGCCCGACACCATGGTTGATGTCGCGGGCGCGGCGGTCCCAGGGAGCGGATTCTGCGCCGATGAAACCAGCGTGCTTCGCGGCGACCGAGTCTCCAATCTGCTGAGCAACATCGGCTTGCGAGTACTCATCGGCATTCGCGATTCAGCCGTGCCCAAGAAGTACGGCGACATTCGCGAGTGGCTGACCAACAAGTTCATGAATGTCACGGTGCGAACTGTGGAGTCCTTCGACCCAACCGCGAATTCCGCGGCGCAGAACTTCACTCCCGCAAGCGGTGCGGGCAACAAACGCCGCGTGTTCCTCTGGGGTCGCCCGGGCTTCATCGGTGTCGCGAAGAACGGGCGCACCATGAACCTGTACTTTGCATATCTCGACATTCCGACCGGTCCCGGTTACGCATGGCAGCCCAACTACTACTCCGGCACCGTCGGCGGGGTCGCGCAATTCAGTCCGAATGAGCGCGACGCCGTGCCGGTCGATCTGGACTCGAGTCGCGACGGCGTGCAGGCGGACGAGGTCCACGACATCACCAACCAGGTCAGCGTCGCGTGGGTCGCGCCGCTCAATAAATGGGTCATGTTCTACGGCGGCGGGCTCACCCGGCTGCCGAGCGCCGCTCTGCCGAATTGCGGCGTGCTCGAGCTCTTCACGGGTGTCGAATGCAAGGACGTGAACATGGGCAACGGGGCGGTGCGCATGCGCACCGCGGACGATCCCTGGGGACCGTGGACGCCGCCGCAGGATGTAATCGTTGGTGGCGATCCCGCAAGCGGTCCAAACGGACAGTTCGGTCCCGGCGGCGCGCTGCGACATCCCGCCTGCACGGATCCGAGCTGCGCGCCGCACAGCGACATGTTCGCCTACCACGCGGACGAGCACGGCTTCTTCTACAGCGCCAACATCATCGAACAGTGGACGCGCCCGGTGGAGGGCGGCGTCGACATCCTCTGGAACGCTTCGACGTGGGACCCGTACCGCGTAGTCCTGCTGCGAACCCGAATCAAGGCGCGGCCATGAGAAGAATCCACCGGTCGGGTGCGTCAACGAGGGCGCTCTCGGCGGGCGTGATCCTGACGAGTCTGGTGAATGCCAACGCCGCGGATTTGTCGGTGGGCAAGACGACCGTTCTGGCGCCCTTCACCGGCCACTACGCGCCTCTGCACCCCGACAACCTCTCGCCGCATCGCATCGCGTATTACGGTACCGATCTGGGATGGAGCTACGAGCACGAGGGCAAGCTTCACTTCCTGTTTGGCGACACCGCGTCAACCGAAAAGGGCGCGATGATCGACGTGTCGAACCAGGGCATTTACGACGATACATTCGCAACGATCGATCTCGCCGAGTGGCGGGATCCTTCGCGCATCAGGCCCGACCACATTCCGCTGATCAAGCTCGGACAGAATCCCGGCACGAGCGAGATGTCGGCGATCAATCCAGGCCACGCCATGGAGTCTTTCAAGACGCCGATCGGCGGATTCAGCAACGGCCGGCACGAGTTCGGAGTCTTCTATACCTCAAAGCCGCAGGGCTGCCGCGCGGACGCCGACTGCAGCAACGGCCTCATCTGCGACGCCGGGCTCGGATTCGTCGCGGAAAGGTACGACAGCGAGAAAGGGCAGACCGTGGGCTGTATCGATGGTGCCCCCGGATGCAACGCCGACACGATGATGGGTCCGGGCGACAAGCCCGTGGCGGACAGCGGCTTCTGCGCCGATCCGTCGAGCTCGGCCTGGGCGAACACCGACGTGGGCCGGATCAGCGGCATGGGACTCAAGAACC
>DATBVX010000139.1:0-11783 GCA_036515135.1 Steroidobacteraceae bacterium | reverse complement strand
TTACGGCCAGTCGTCAAATCGTGGCGCCGCATGGTTTCAATGCCTGGTCTCCTGTTGTGCTCGGTGGGTCGTTCGACGGCGCTGCCGGATTTGAAACATCACCACAAGCGCCGCGACCAAGATGGTGAGCAGCACATACGCGCCCGATGCGGAAATGTTGTTGCGGCTACCAACGGCGAGCGTGGCCCATTGCCCTGCACGGTCGATTGCGTAAATCGCTCCGATCCCGCACATCCAGAACGCCACTAGAAAAATCTGGATCGCGGAGAAAACCGCCAGCCGGCTGCGTATACGCCACAGCCACACGCCCACCAGGTTCGCCAACAGGAATAGAGCCAAGATCAGTGCAGCCAGTTTTCCGTCACGATTCGCAAGGAATATCGCGGACAGCAACAGCCACAGCGTGCTACCAAAGATTGGCCCAAACCAGGCCCACGCGTTCCACTGCGACCCCGTTGCTTTTGGCACCCGATCAATCATGTGCACACCTCTGAAGTCCAGGCGCCCGACGTTGCGCTTAGCGCCCCGCGCAGTCGGTTCGCTCCAGCGCAGCTAGGCGCCAGACACAAACTAACTGACATCCGCACGTCTCAGGGCGAGAAGCTCCCTCAATATCGACCGATGACAGCGAGACTCTTCCTGGCAATAGCAGCCGATCGCCAGGTTCGTCTGGTGAGAAAGCGCGGCCAGCAAGTCGAGGTCCCTGCTCGCTTCGGGAGATTTCATCTCGGCGAGAAACCTCCGCTTGAATGCTCGCCACGATTGCTCATCATGAGCCGTCAGGCCTCTTTTCAGGAGCGGCTCACTCGGCGACAGATTCGGAAACCACACGTCATAGATATTCCTTGACGCGTATTCCTCTTTTCGCACGCCACGAGGAGGGCGCCTCACCGTACCGATTCGCAGCCCCTCGCCTTCCTCCCGCGGGCTGCCTAGTCTCACGATCCTGATCGTCATCCTTACTTCTCAGCCTGGAGCAGCCGTTCGTATACCAGCAAGTCGCGCTGCGAAAAGCAGCAGAAGTCAACCTGCTGAATGCTTACGAGCTTTTCGACTGTCGCCCGAACCGTGGAGACGGCGATGTCGGCCGCGAGCTCAAACGGATAACCGTAGACGCCCGTGCTGATGCTCGGAAACGCGAGAGTGCGGATGCCGTTAGCCGCGGCAACCTCGAGAGAGCGGCGGTAGCAGGAGGCGAGCAACGCAGGCTCGCCATGTGTACCGCCGTGCCATACCGGACCCACAGTGTGGATGACGTGCTTCGCCGGCAACCGGTAGCCTTTCGTGATCTTGGCGTCGCCGGTCTCGCATCCGCCCAGGAGTCGACACTCGTGCAGGAGCTCCGGTCCGGCGGCGCGATGAATCGCACCGTCAACACCCCCGCCACCGAGCAGCGACGAATTCGCGGCGTTGACGATGGCATCCACCGCCAGCGTGGTGATGTCAGACTGCAGCGCATGAAGCCTGGCGGTCATGGGTCAGCGCGGGCGGCCGATCACGGTCTTGCCGAACCGCGCTTTGCCGGCCCAGTACAGGCTGATCTCGTGACCGTCGGGATCCCGGAGATACGCGTGCTTCCATCCCCACGGCATGTCCTTCGGCATCTGATCGAAAGCCACGCCCTTCATCGCAAGAGCATCACAGAATGCGTCGAGGCCTTTCACTTCGAAGTAGAGTCGCAACCCCTCGGTCCTGGCATCCATCGCCTGTCCGGCGTCGAGGACGTGCAGCGCAATCGTCGTGCCACCTGCGGGGCTCGTGAGCCGTACGTAGGCGCCCGGATACATGTCGACAACCCTGAACCCGAGAGCGTCGCGATAGAATTCCAGCGCCTGCGGGAGCCTGGTCGTGTAGATCATCGCGTGGTTGAACTCGAGCGCCGTTCGGCCGCTCGTCCTGGCAGAAGATTTTCGCCGGGCGGCCTTCTGCTTGGTTTTCTTCTTTGCCATGGTGATCCCTCCTCATCGACGCGACTCAGCGCCGCGGTCCCATGCCAATGCGGCGGCACCTATTGTGCGGGCTTCTTCTTCAGAAGGGCCTCCCTGCGCGCCAGACTCTCCGCGGGCCAATACTGTCTGCGATCGTAATACTCGGGCACGGCCGGCGTGCCCGGCGGGAGAATCACCCAAGGCTGCTTGGAGGCGGTAAAGATGTGAATGTCGGGCGGCAGGCGGTCCGGTTCATCCAGCGTCCCGACGCGAACGAAGCGCACCAGAGGCCCCGCGCCCGAGTAGTTGCTCCACACGGCGATGCGGCACTTGGGACAGCGCGCGATCTTCTGGCCCTTGCCGCTGTTGGACGGCGTATCGACGATCTCCGGCGCGGCGCCGAGCAGCGTGATGCGGTCGGCCTCGATCATCGCGTTCAGCGCGAAGGAAGCGCCCGTCTCGCGCTGACACCAGCGGCAGTGGCAGCAGTGCACGAACAGCGGGCGCGTCTCCATACGGTAACGAACGTACCGGCAGTCGCAGCCGCCCGTGATTGGCGAAAAATCAGGCATCGCTGGCCGCCAGTATACGGACCGGGAGTTTTGCCGGGCCGTGCCCGATCGTGGTCATCCAGGGCTCGGGCTCGCCGGCGGGCTCGAAGCGCTCGATGTGCCGGATGAGCGCGCCCAGCAGCGCATCGGCTTCGAGCAGAGCCAGCACGCGGCCCACGCAGGCGTGCACGCCGTAGCCCCAGCCGACGTGACCGCGAAGATCGCGGCGAATATCGAACCGATCAGGTTCGCGCCACTTGCGGGGATCGCGGTTCGCCGCAGCGAACATCAGCCCGCAGCGCTCACCTTTTGGAATCACGTAGTCGTCGATCTCGACGTCGCGCATCGTGATTCGCCCCGCCATGCGCGAGGGTGAATCCCAGCGCAGGCTCTCCTCGAACGCACTGCGCAGAAGTGATGGATCCTGGCGCAGCGCTCGATACTGGTCGGGAAAAAGGCTGAAGGCACGCATGGCCGTGGAGAGCGTCATGACTGTCGTATCCGCGGCGGCCGACAGCAGGATTCCCACCAGCAGCTTGGCCTCGTCCTGCGTGATCTGCCCGCGGTCCGCCGCCAGGAACATCTGCATCCCGAGCCCCTCCGCGTCGAGGTTCTCCCGGTTGCAGCATCGATCCACCCACCCGATCACCGGACCCACGTTTTCCATCGCTTCCTGAAAGAGCTCGTTCTGCGGCCCGAGGGTCGCCCACACCATGTGGCCGAATGCCGTCATGTTCTCGCGGCCCTCCTGCGGAAGGCCGAGCAGATCCGGCAGCACCTTGTAGACGAAGGGTCGTGCGATATCGGCGACCGCATCGATCGTCTCGCCGCTGCGCTCCTTCACGTTGCGCAGGAGATTGTCCGCATCGGCGTTGAATGCGCTTGCCATCTTCGCGAGGGCCTGCGGCGAGAGAGCCGCGGCGATCACAGGACGCACCGCCGTGTGCCGCGGCGGATCGTCGGTCAGCAGGATCTCGGGCCGCACGGAATTCGTATCGTGCCAGGGGCGCGACGTGGACGAGAACGCCTGCCATTCCTTGAGGCCCTCGGCCACGTGCTGGTAACGCGCGACGATCGTGATGTCCTCGCGTGCCAGCTTCACGACCGGGGCCATCTCGCGCAGCGCGTCGTCGACTGCGCGCGCGTTGCGCACCGCTTCGCGCCCGAAAACGTCGTCCTGGCAAACCGGTGTCGGTGTGAGCATGAGCGCTAATTCGCCGCGGCGATGCCGCCGTCGACGTGCAGGATTTCTCCGTTGATGAACGAGGCCTCGGGGCTCAGAAGAAACGCCACAGCTTCAGCGTTATCGTCTTCGCGCCCGATGCGACGCAGCGGGATCGTCCGCGCGCGCCGTTCGTATTCGGCCGGGTCGTTCAGACCCATCGCCCCGGGGGTCGGGACCGATCCCGGAGCCACGGCGTTCACCCGCACGCGACGCGGGCCCAATTCCGCGGCCAGTGTCTTCGTCAGCGTGACGATCGCGCCTTTCACCAGGCTGTAGATCGCCGTATTCGGATAGCCGCGCTCGGCGACCGGCGACGCCATGTTGATGATGGCGCCCCCGCGCTCAGCATCCATATGCGCGAGCAGAAGCTGCGCGCCCCAGACGGCGCCCTTGATGCCAATCGCGAGCATCCGGTCGAGCACTTCGTCGGTCACCTTCTCGATCGGCTCGTACCGCAGCAGCATCGCATTGTTGACCACGGCATCGATTCGGCCGCGTTCAGATGCAAACCTCGCCGCAGCCTCGGCAAAAGCCGCCCGGTTCGCAACATCTGCCACGTAGGCGAGCGACCGGCCACCGGCGTTGCGAATGCCAGCCGCCGCCGCATTGCAATTTTCGCCATCGACGTCTACCAGGCCCACGGTGGCTCCACAGCTGGCGAGCTTTTCCGCCGTCGAGCGGCCAAGACCGCGGCCGGCGCCGGTGATGAGGACCGCAAGCTCGGTGAAATCGTGCTGGATTGCCATGCGTACCCCGGCTATTTGAGGGCGAGCTTCCACGCAGCGCCGTCACGCACGATCCAGCCGGAGGTCGGCTCGCAGAAGTGACTGCCGATGATCATCACCTTCTTGTCGGCGTAGCGCTCGACAAAGGCGCGACGTGTCCTCGCACCCAGTTCCTTGTCCATGTCGAAATTGCCGTGGACGTCCGGCGCGGCGAGCTGAATCGGGTGATGCATCATGTCGCCGGTGATGACCGCTTCTTCGCCCTTGGAGCGAATGTGCACGCTCACGTGGCCGGGTGTATGACCCGGCGTCGGTTCGAGCCACACTTCATCGGTCAATCGGTAATCGGGGCCGATGAGCTCCGCGAGCTTTGCTTCGATGATCGGATCGATCGAATCGACCAGGTGATCGAAGCTGTGGTAGCCGCCGGTGTCTCTAAGGTGTTGCCAGTGTTCGTATTCCTGTCTGCCAAACAGATAGCGCGCCTGCGGAAACGTCGGCACCCATTTGCCGTTCAACAGACGCGTGTTCCAGCCCACGTGGTCGAAGTGCAGATGCGTGCACATCACCGTGTTGATCGTATCCGGCGGAAAGCCTGCGGTGGCAAGATCCTGAAGGAAGGTTGTCTGCAGATTGCAGAACACCGGGAACTCGCGTTGCCGGTCGGCGCCGATGCAGGTGTCGATCATCACCCGCTTGTCACGCGATCGCAGCACAAAGCACTGGAAGGAGATCAGCATCCTGCCGGCTGACGTGGCGAAGTGCGGCAGGAGCCACGGGAACTTCTGGACGTACTCGGGCTTGCCGTCCGGCAGCAACATCGCGATGTCGTCTTCCCACGCGTTGACCTCGACGATGCGGGCCACCTCGACGTCGCCGATCTTCCAATGACGGATGTTCTCGGTCGCCATGCGTCTCTCCTCGTTCTTCAGTGACCCGTGTCGAAGGGCCGCGGAGGTGGCAGCCCCAGCATCATATCCGCCGCCTTCTCCGCCACCATCACGACCACGGCGTTGGTGTTGCCACCGACGATACGCGGGAAGATCGAGGCATCTGCGACGCGCAGACCTTCGATGCCATGCACGCGAAGTTGCGCGTCGACCACGGCATTCGGGTCCCGGCCCATGCGGCAGCTGCTGACCGGGTGGTGAACGGTTGCAGCGACCCGGCGGACGTACTCGGCAAGCGCGTCGGCGCCTTGCACCGCTGGTCCCGGCTGCACTTCGACACCGCGATAGCGTGCGAGCGCTGGCGACGCGATGATCCGCCGCGAAAGTTCCAGCCCACGCAACGTCGGCGCCAGATCGTCGGGATCACCGAGAATATTCGGATCGATGACGGGCGGCGTGCGCGGATCGGGGCTGGCCAGCGAAATGCGCCCGCGGCTTTTCGGGTAGAGATTCACGACGCTCAGTGCAAAGCCGTGTCCGAGCGGAAACGGAAACGTGCCCGGATTACGCCGCGCTGGCTGAAAGACGATCTGCAGGTCGGGCCGATCGAGACCCGGCGTCGAGCGAACGAAAGCGTTCGCTTCGAAGACGTTGCTCGCCAGCGGTCCACGGCGGAGCAATGCGTACTCGAGCAAATTCAGGACACCGCGCGGCGCAGCACGCAGTGAGATGCCGTAGGACTCGCTGTTGCGCATCTCCATGAGGATAGCGGCGGCCAGATGATCGTGATAGTTGGTGCCGACGCCGGGCAAGTGCTGCCGGGTCTCGATGCCGAGCGCTTGTAGCGCCGCGCCGTCACCGACGCCGGACAGCATCAGGATCTGCGGCGACTGGATGGAGCCAGCCGAGATCACAATTTCGCGACGGGCATTCAGGCGCTGCGTCTTGCCATCGAGCTGCACGTCGACCGCAGCCGCACGCCGGTTGTCGATGACGATGCGCGTGACCAGGGCGTCCGTGAGGACTGTGAGATTGCCGCGTGAGCGCGCGGGGCGCAGGTAGGCAGTCGCCGTGGAGTCGCGCCGGCCGTCGCGGATCGTTCCCTGCCGCGGACCGTAACCCTCCGGATCGGGGCCGTTGAAATCCGCGCAGTGCTTGAAGCCAAGCGTGCGCATGGCTTCCAAAAACGCCGCGATCATCGGATTGGGGCGGGGGATGTGCGCAACCCGGATGGGTCCGTCATGTCCGTGATACGGCGAATCCACGTAGGAATCATTGTTTTCCGAACGGATGAAGTACGGCACGACTTCGCGATGGCTCCAGCCGGGATTGCCCATCGCCGCCCAGTCGTCGAAATCCTTTGGATGGCCACGGAAATAGACCATGCCGTTGATCGAGCCCGAGCCGCCGATGACGCGACCGCGCGGCACCGGAATGCGGCGGCCGTTGAGTCGCGGCTGCGGCGCGGTCAGAAATCTCCAGTTGAGCGCGGGGCGCGCGATCGCCGCGGCGACGGCGGCAGGAACATGTATGAACGGGTGACGATCCTCGCCGCCCGCCTCGATCAGGCACACCGAGTTCTTCCGATCCTCCGACAACCGGGCCGCGAGCACGCACCCGGCGGTGCCGGCGCCGACGACGAAGTAATCGAAAGTATCGGCCATTTACACCGCCGCCGAGACCGCGATATCCGAGAGCCGCTGCCAGCGCTCGATGTTGACATCGGAATTCATCACGCCGGTCGTGAGCCCGACAAACGTCATGTCGAGCTCCGGATCGACCCAGAAGAGCGTCGTGCCGGCGCCGTGGTTGCCGAACGTCTCAGGCGAGGTCAGCGTGCCGAAGAGCGCGTGGCCCATCCTGTCGCCGCGCAGCGAGAACCCGAGTCCGATGTAGGCCGGCAGGACCTCCCAGCCGCGTCCCTCGAAGATCACGCGATAGAGCTCATTCGGCTTGTCGCCGGTCCAGCAGCGGTGCGCCCGCTCGACGATGGTGGGCGAGAGGATGCGCGCGCCGTCGAGCTCGCCGCCGCGCCTCAGCATCTCGCCGAAGCGATACATGTCCGCCGCGGACGAAACGGCTCCCACCCACGGCATTTCCGCGAGCTCTTCCTCGAAGGCGCCGTTTTGTCCGAGATTGCTGTGGCCGAGGTGTTGCACGGGTGCGTTGCCACGAAATTCCGGCACCAGGTGACGCTTGCGCAGATCCTTGCGGACGCCGATGGCGGTGTCTTTCATACCGAGCGGCTCGAGCAGGTCCTCGTTGACGATCTGGCGATACGACCGTTTCTTGGGGTCGATGCGCCGCAGGGCATCGCCCAGCAACACGTGATGGACGATCGGCGCATATCTAACGTTCACACCCGGTGGCTCCATCGGGAAGATGTTTTCGCAAGTCGCTGCAACCACGTCGTCGAGCCGGTCGATGCACATGCCATCTCGCACCGAATAGACGCTCGGCAAACCGGAGGAGTGCGTCAGCAGATGATAGATCGTGATCGCCTCGCGCCCGCGGCCGGAGAACTCTGGCACGACGTCCGAGATCGGCGTGGTAAGCGCGAGCTGGCCGCGATCGATGGCGCGCAGCACGAGTGTCACCGTAAATGCCTTGGTGACCGAGAAGAGGCTGAAGACCGAGTCCCTCTTCACCGGACGTGTCCGTTTCGAGTCGGCATGGCCGATCGCTTCGTGCAGGGCGAGCTTGCCGTGCCGTCCGATCGCCAGCGTGCCGCCGAAATACAGATCCTTGTCGATATCCTCCTGCATCACGGCCATCAGCCGCTTGAGCCTTACGGCGTCCATTCCGCCCGCATTCTTCCTGTTTGCGCGCCTCACTTTGCAAGCCCCTGCAGCTTCGCCACGTGGAAGCTGTCCATGTACTCCCGCAGTCGATAGACCTTGCCGTCCTTGATCTCCATCGCCCAGGCGTACAGATTCTCGTACTTACGGCCATCCGTGAAGGTGCCGCGCCCCGTCGATTCGCCGATCACCAGCGGGCCCTTCGAGGCGATCGACGTTACGTGGATCTTGGGTTCACCGGGTCTGAACATGCCGCGCACGGGCGCGAGAAACTCGTCGACGATTTCCTTCTTCCCCCGGTGCGATCCCTCGCCGGCGATACCCTTCACCTGCACCTGCCAGATGGCGTCCTCGTGAAAGAGGTCCCGGAGCCGCTCGAGATCTCCGCTGCTCAGAGTCTCGAAGAATTTCAGGAATACACGTTCGTTGTCGTTATCGGCGTTGACCATGATGGGCTCCTTCTTTAGCGACCGGCCGCGTCAACTTCGGCGAACGCCTCGCGCGCGATGCGGACCGAGTCGATGCCGGCGGGCACGCCGCAATAAATGGCGACCTGCAGGAAGATCTCGCAGATTTCTGCGCGCGTCACGCCGTTGGTCAGCGCCGCCTTCACGTGGATCTTGAGCTCGTGAGGCCGGTTGAGCGCGCTGATCATCGCGAGATTGATGAGGCTGCGGTCGCGTCGCTCGAGCCCCGGACGGCTCCAGACGCGGCCCCAGCAGTATTCGGTGGCGAGCTCCTGCATTGGACGGCTGAATTCGTCCGTGCCGGCGATCGACTTCGCGACGTAGTCCGTGCCGAGCACGGCTTTGCGGATTTCCAGGCCGCGTTGATAGAGATCCTCGTTCATGACTTGTTTCCTCGGTTGGCTGTGATTTCGCAGCCCGCGCGTTCCTCGACCGTGCGTGCGACGCACGTGCAGTCGGAATCGGGGCCATATTTGTCCTGGGTATCGGAGAGCACCTCGCGGACGGCATGACCGAGCATCATCGGGACGCCGAGTGCCGCGGCCTCGTCGAGGCACAGACGCACGTCCTTGAGAGCGAGGCCGGTCGAGAACCCGAAGTCGAAACAGCGCGTCAACACATGTTTCGGGAATTTCTCGGCCGAGGCGGTGTTGCGCCCGCTGGACGCGTTCAGCACGTCGAGCATCACTTGCGGATCGATGCCCGCTTTCACTCCCATCGCCATGGCCTCCGCTGTGATCGCGATCGCGGCCTGCGACATGAGATTGTTGGCGAGCTTGAGCGTCTGGCCCAGGCCCGGCTTCTCGCCCACAAAGAATACGCGCCCGAGAAGCCTGAGAATCGGCTCTACCTGTGCGAAGGCGTGTCGCGGGCCCGACACCATGATCGCGAGCGTTCCGGCTCGCGCACCCGCAACTCCGCCGCTGACCGGCGCGTCGAATGCATTGACACCCCGCTCTCGCAGGACCCGATCGATTGCGACCGCCGCGGCCGCACCCGAGGTCGAGAGGTCGATGAACGTGCGAATGGCCGTACCGTTACGGACACCATTTGCGCCCGTCACGACGTCGAGCACGATCTGCGGCGTCGGCAGGCTCGCGAGCACGAAGCGTGCGGCGGACGCGACGGCAGCCGGAAAATTCGCTCGCTTGGCGCCCGCCGTCAACAGCGAACGCACAGCCGCATCATCGGAGTCGCACAGGGTCACTGGATAGCCCGCATCCAGCAGCCGCGCGGCCATCGCGCCGCCCATGCGCCCGACGCCGATGAAACCAATCGGCTCGCGGCTTCCTGATTCTTCCTTGGTCACACGTCTTCCCTCAGGCTAGCGGCGCCAGGTCGAGTCTCGCCACGCCCTCGAGTCCCGGCTTTGCGCTCGGGTAGCGCGCGAGCACGAGTGGATCGTGGCCCGGAATGAAATGCCGTGGCGAGCTGGCGAGCCGCAACGCCGTGCGCTGCGCTTCGACGTAAGCCGGCAGGTTGTCGAGGATCGGAAACGGCCGGCCGGGCTCGAGGTTGGCATAGAAATGCGCGCTGTCCGAGCCGAGCACGACCCAGCCCCGCTGCGTCGCCACACGCACGATCTGCATGCCCCGGGTATGCCCACCGACCTTGTGCACGGTGATGCCGGGAGCGATCTCGTCGTCGCCATCGTGAAACTGCACGCGCCCCGCGAATACCTTGTGGATCATGGCGGATACGGCGTCCGCATCGAACACGCCGCCGACGTCGGAGTCGCCCATGCAGCGGCCGGTGCAGTAAGCCATTTCGGCGTCCTGGAGGTGGTAACGCGCGCGCGGGAACAGGTCCTGATTGCCCGCATGGTCGTAATGCATGTGGGAAATCACGATATGCTCGACCCCATCCGGTGAGATGCCGATGGCCTTGAGTCCCTCCGCGACCGGGCGGACGATCTGGCGGCCGCGGCGCCGCGCGGCGATTTCGTCGAAGCCGGTGTCGACGATCACCGTGCGGTCGGAGTTGACGATCGCCCACACGTAGTAGTCGAGCGGCATCGGCCGGTCGTGCTCGTCGCCGCCCAGGAAATTGTGCCGGGCCGTGCGCTCGAGGTGGGCGTAGCAGATGGCGAAGACTTCGTAGGTGGCGACCATGGGCAAGATCGATATTGTCGTTATCGGATCGGGGCACAACGGTCTTGTTGCCGCCGCCTATCTTGCGGCGGCCGGGCGGCGAGTTCTGGTCCTAGAGCGAAATGGCTGGTTCGGCGGGGGGGTCGTTACCCGGGAATTGACCCTCCCGGGCTTCCTCCACGACCAGCATTCGATCGCGCACATCTTCATCCACGCCAACCCCCTGCTGGCCGCCGATGAGCTGAAACTCAAGGCCAAGTACGGCCTTCGCTACGTTTTTCCCGACCCGCCGATGATGTCAGTCTTCGAGGACGGCAGCACGCTCGGGATGTATCGCGACCGCGAACGGACCTGCGCTGACATTGCGAAGTTCTCCAGGAAGGACGCCGATGCCTACCGCAGGCTCGCGAACCAGGCGGCTGCCTGGCTGCCGATGGTGGCGTCAACGCTATACACCGCGCCCGCGCCGCTCGGCGCATCGTTTGCACTGCTGGACCAGAGCCGCGAGGGCCGCGAATTCTGGCGCATCGTGCAGATGAGCACGCACGACGTGCTGTGCGAATACTTCGAGCACGACAAGGTGCGTATGCACTTCGCACGCATCGCCGGCGAGAATCTCATCTCACCCGACGAGAAATCGACCGGCCTCGGCGTCTTCGTGTTCGTCGGATTCATGGAGGCGTACGGCATCGGCGTGCCGATCGGCGGGAGCGGCCGGCTGACGGACGCGCTGATCGCGTGCATCAAGGACTTCGGCGGTGACGTGCTCGCGAACGTCGACGTGGCGCATGTGTTGACGAAGAATGGCCGGGCGACCGGCGTCGCCACGACGAAAGGTCAGGAATACGAGGCGCGCGATGCCGTGATCGGCGCGATTCATCCGCATCACCTCGGACGAATGGTCGGAGGGCTCGATGCCGAGGTGGTGCGGGCTGCCGAGGCGACACAGATCTCGCCGGTTGCGTGCATCACCATACTCGCCGCCCTCAAGGCGCCACTGCGTTTCAAGGCGGGCGCGCACGTCAGCGGCGCGATGATCGAGCTGTTGCCGAACAACTACGAGCAGCTGCGCCGCTCGTTCGACGATCTGCGCTACGGCGGGCTTTCGC
>DATBVX010000138.1:0-5861 GCA_036515135.1 Steroidobacteraceae bacterium | reverse complement strand
CCATCCTTCAGTAGGTGTAACGTGCTGCGCGTCACTCACTTGTTCGGATGCACGTTCATCACCGCAATGGTACAGCCCACCGCGAAGATCGGAATTGGCGCGTAATACCAGAGCTCGCCGGTGCACTTCTCAACTGCGCCTGCGATCGCGATGAAGGTGCGAATCTCGAATCCACCCTGCCCCGCATCGCGCCACGTTGCCTCATCGTCATATGCCAGCAGGGGCCCGCGCCGGTTGTTGAGGAAGTGGTCGAGGAATTCGCGGTCCCACCGTTCATTGATCTTTCCGGAGTCCGGCGTGCACGGCCAATGCGAAATGCCGCCCGTGCCGATCACCGCGATGCGTTCCGGCGCCAGACCGCACGCCCGGCGCAGTGCCCGGCCGAACTGGTAGCAGCGCTTGAGCGGGATGAGAGGCGGCCCCTGGCAGTTGATGTTGACCGGGATGATGGGCAGATCGTAGCGCGGCGTCAGGAAGCTCAGCGGCACCATGATGCCGTGATCGAATTTCCATTCCTGAGCGTACGCGAGATCGATGTCATTCATGACCTCCTGGATGAGGCGCATCGACAGGCCGGGCGCGCCCGGAACGCGTGTGTGCTTGATGGCGAGCCATTCCTCATCCTCGATCGGCCCCTCGTAGTGCTCAGCCATGCCGACACAGATCGCCGGCATGTTGTTCATGAAGAAGTTGGCGAAATGTTCCGCGCCGACGACCACCAGGGCGTCCGGCTTCGATGCTTCGAGCGCGACCCGAAGTCGTTCGTAGCTGGCATAGAAGGCGTCACGCAGCGCCGGATCGGCGCGCTCCCTGCGCCCGGTGATCCCGGGAGCGTGACTGCAGACGGCCGCGAAGACGAGGCTCATGGTCGCTGGTCCGCGCGCGTGTAAAGACCCACCCTGACGGGACCGTACTTGCGCTCGCCTTCGCGCATGGCGTCGATATAGGCATTCCACTCAAAGCCGCGCATCGCGGCATAGTGCATCAGCAATTGCCCGTTCACCCCCATGACATAGAGCAACCCGATGTCCGGCTCGCGAATCGCCCGACGCTCCTCCTCGGTCAGTTCGTAGTCCGCGAGCAGGTCCTCGACATTCTCATCGTACCGCCGGCGCACCGACGGATCGCGGTTGAGCTGGAAGAGCAGCTTCTGCACGTAATAGAGACTCATGGCTCCTCGTCCGCCAGACAGGTCTCGAGCTCCTCCAGCAGGGCGAACAACTGTGCGAGGCGTTCGCGGCCGAAGCGGCGCTCGATGTCGTGATAGATGCTCTCGGAATGCGACGCATGCTGGGCGATGAGCCTCAAGCCCTTGCGCTCGATGCTGATCACGGCGCGGCGCAGATCGGAGTCCACCGGCTTGCGGCTGATGAGCGCGCGTGCCTCCATGTCGCGCAGGATCCGCGACAGGCTCGGAGGCAGCAGGAAGGTCAGATCGGCGAGCTCGGTAATCTCCATCGGCCCGGCAGCGGCAAGCGCCCGCAGGATGCGCCATTGCTGCTCGGTCACGCCGCGCGTGCGCAGTCCCGGTCGAAACCGGCACATCACAGTCTCGCGTGCGCGCAGCAGCGCCATCGGCAACGATTCCGAGAAGCCGCGCATCGGCAGTGCCTCGCGCGCGATCACGCCGTTACGCCGGACGGCTCTCTTCGACAGCGTCGGCATCGTCCACCACCGTATTGCGCAGGATTCCCACGCGCGAGACCTCCACCTCGACATGGTCGCCCGGCTTCAGATAGCGCGGCGTATCGAACCGCGCCCCCGCCCCGGCCGGAGTGCCCGAGAGGATCACGTCGCCCGGCTCGAGCGCGCAGAACGTCGACAGGTAGCTGATCAGGTATGGCATCTGGAAAAGCATGCGTTCGCTCGTGTCGTCCTGCCGCCGCTCGCCATTGACGTGCGTCGTGACGCGCAGCGGCCCGGGACCAACTTCATCGACGGTTACGACCCAGGGGCCGAGCGCCCCCGAGCGATCGAAGTTCTTGCCCGGCGTCACGTTGAACTTCGAGTGACGCAGCCAGTCGCGGACCGTGCCCTCGTTCGCGCAGGTGTATCCACAGACATGCTCCATGGCGTTCTCTTGAGCGATCCGCCGGCCACCGCGGCCGATCACCATCGCGATCTCGCCCTCGTAATCGAGCTGCTCAGATTCGCGCGGCCGGAGGACCGGCTTGCCGTGCGCGACGAACGACGCGTGCGAGCGCATGAAAACGCTTGGGTACTTCGCGCGCTCGGCGCCATCGCGATACTCCTCGTAGCGCTCGGGATAGTTCACGCCAATGCAGAAAAAGCGCGTGCACCGCCCGGCCGGAATCATGAGCTCAACGTCCTCGAGCGCACAGTCGCACTCCTCCTTGTCGGCAATCGCACGCGCCCGCTCCATGAGATCCGCGCGCAGGAACGCGGTCAGGTCGGTCGCCCCGCCGCGCAGGCGCGCGCCGAGATCGACGATTCCACGAGTCCCGATTGCACCAAAGGATTCCCGGCGCCCGGCGCGGAAGTTGAGCAGCTTCAAGCCGCGTGCTCCTTGAGCAGCCCGGCGCGCTTGAGCACGCCATCCAGGCGGCGCTCGAGCTCGGGCCCGGCAGCCATCATCGGCAGGCGATGCTCGTTGACTTCGAGCAGCCCCAGCCGCTTCATCATGTATTTGACGGGAATCGGGTTGGTATCGAAGAACGCCGCCTGGTTGATCTCGAGCAGTTCCTGATGCAGCGTGCGCCCGCGTGCAAGATCGCCGCGCCACACGGCCTCGCACAGCTCGACTAGCTTGCGCGGCTGGAGATTGCCCACTGCATTCATCAACCCACACGCCCCGACCGCCATCATCGGGAAACTCAGCTCCTCCAGCCCGACGAAGATGCGAAAGTCCTTGCCGAGTGCGGCCAGGCAATCCGAGGCGAAGCCGAGATCATTCACCGCATGCTTGAGCCCTACGAAGCTGGGTGACTTGTCTTTCAGTTCCTTGAGCGTCTCGAGGGTGACGCTGACTGCCGCGCGGCCGGGAATGTGATACACCATCCACGGCAGATCGGAAATTCTCGCGAGCTCGAGATAGTAGGCCACGAGGCCCCGCTGGGGTGGGCGCAGGTAGTACGGCGTGACGATCAACAGCGCGTCCGCTCCCGCCCGGACCGCGTGCTCCGTCAGTTGCCGGGTCTCACTCAGCGACTGCGAGCCGGTGGCTGCCACGACGGGTATGCGCCCGCCCGCTGCCTGGACGGCAACATCGACGAGCCGATTTCGCTCTTCGATCGTGAGCGTCGAAGGTTCGGCGGTCGTGCCGTTCACCAGGACGCCATGGGAACCATTCTTGATCTGCAGAGCCACGAGCCGTGCATAGGCGTCATAGTCCACCTCGCCGGCACGAAACGGCGTGACGAGAGGCGGGATGGAACCCTTCAATCTCTCGAGCTTGCTCGCCACCTGCGATCTCCTGAACTGATTCCCGGAATGAAGCGGATCATGTGCCGAGTTTCGGGACACGGTGTGTGCCATGGGCCAGGCAGATGTTCTTCGTCTCCATGTAGAAGTCGAAGCTATAGTCGCCTCCGTCCCGCCCGATGCCACTCGCCTTCACGCCCCCGAAAGGGGTCGGCAGATGGCGGTTATTCTCGGAATTGACCCACACCATCCCCGCTTCGACCTGGTGCGCCATGCGCAGCGCGCGCCCCGTGTTCTCCGTCCAGATGTAGGCGGTCAGACCGTACGGGCTGTCATTGGCGATCGAGAGCGCCTCTGCCTCGTCAGCGAACGGAATCGCGGTCAGCACCGGCCCGAAGATCTCTTCCCGCGCGATGCGCATCGCCGGCGTGGCGTTGGCGAACAGCGTGGGCTGCACGTAGTAACCGTGCTGCGGCGACTCCGCGCGCACTCCACCGACACGGACTTCCGCACCTTCCTCGCGGGCGATCCTGAAATAGCTCAACACCTTCTCGAGGTGACGCTGATGAATCAGCGGGCCGATTTCTGTCGCCGGGTCGAGCGGGTGGCCCACCTTGAGTCGCTTGACGCGCTCGGCGACGCGTTCGACGAACTGGTCGTGAATCGAGCGCTGCACCAGCAAACGGCTCGAGGACGTGCAGCGCTCCCCATTCAGACTGTAGATCATGAACACGACCGCATCGAGGGCGCGCTCGAGATTCGCGTCGTCGAACACGATCACGGGGTTCTTGCCGCCGAGCTCGAGGTGCACGCGCTTCAGTGTCGGCGCACCCTGGCTCATGATCAGACTTCCGGTCCGGGACTCACCGATGAACGCGGTGGCGCGAATCGCCGGGTGCTCGGTCAGCAGCTTGCCCGTCCGCTCGCCGATCCCATTGACGACATTGGCGACGCCCGGGGGCACACCTGCCGACGTCATGATCTCCGCGAGCAACATCGCCGTGAGCGGGCTCCATTCGGCCGGCTTGTGCACGACCGTGCAACCCGCGGCCAGCGCCGGCGCAATCTTCCACGTCGACAGCATGAAGGGGGTATTCCACGGCGTGATGATCGCCACCGGGCCGATGGCCTGGCGCACCGTGTAGTTCATGTGCTCGGCGGCAGGCAGCGACAGGCCGTTTGGCGCGCCGGGCGCGCGGTTGGCGAAGAAGCGAAAGTTCTCTGCGGCGCGCAGCGCCGCACTGCTCATGAAGCGCAATGGCTGGCCCGTGTCCATGCACTCGACGAGCGCGATCTCCTCGCGTCGCGCCTCGATCGCGTCGGCCACGCGATGCAGGATCGCGCGACGTTCGTCCCCAGTTCGATTCCGCCACTCGGGAAACGCGGACTTTGCGGCAGTGGCGGCGGCATGCACGTCGCGTTCGTCGCCACAGATGACCTGGTCGAGCACGCGGCCATCCACCGGGCATACGTTGTCAAACGTCTCGACGCCGGTGCCGCGTTCTGCCCTGCCGGCAATGAAGTGCCCCAGTGGCGCGCCGCGAAACCGCTCGAGGAATCGGGCCGCCTTATCGAGATTCGCGGTAAGTGCGTTGCTCATCGTCCGCCTGTCGTCTTTTCCTGCCGGGCCTTGACGTACTCGTGCAGATTGTTTCTCTTGAAGCTGAACGCGGGATCGATCTCCTGCATCTCGAGCGAGATTCCGAGTGGAATCGTTCGATACAAGCCATCGAGCTGTTCGCAGATCGTGGCAAAGATCGCCTCGCATGCCTGGCGCCGGGTTTCGACGCTGCGCCCGTGACCCACCTTGAGCACGACATGCATGAAGGCGTTGTCCGGATGCGCATCGGCGATGCGGTAGTGATCCGCTTGGTAAGCTCGAACTCGAATGCCACCGATCGGAAACACCCCGGTGGCGAGCGCGGACTCCTGCACTACAGCCAGGAAGCGCGGGAAATCCACCTGGCCGCGCAGGTTCGCGGAGTATTCGATGAGGATGTGCGGCATTTACTTAACATCATAATTATCGGCCGCGCGGCCGCTGTCAATCGGTGCGCTACCCAATCCGCCAGGAGTGCAGCGTGCAGCGGGCCGCACACGACTCGACTGCGGCCCCTGCGAAACTCGATGCGATCGACCGCTGGTCGCCAGCACCCATTGATCACCGACAACTTTCGCAAAGGACTTGAGCGCGCGATCGAACGCGGCGGGTGACACCGAGGGCGGATAGAGTGGCTGCCTGCGGATCCCGAAGCCTGGCCTGGTTATTGTTGGCGTTCAGAGTCCATCCGATCGGAAAATAGTTCAAGTCCGGCGCCAAACACTTGGTAACAATTCATCACCGCGACGCGCGCCCAGCAGGCTCTAATCTTCAGGCTCCCGAATCACGAGGAGCCCAAGATGAGAGTCACACTATTGATGGCAGCGACGCTCGGACTTACGGCCCGGCTTGCGGCCACCGAGCCACCGGATGCGCCCCC
>DATBVX010000137.1:0-2587 GCA_036515135.1 Steroidobacteraceae bacterium | reverse complement strand
GAAGTAGTTCATCCGCATCGAAAACAATGTCGCCGTGCTGCGTAGATGACCTGACGAGCTACGAGCGGCAACGCGACAAACTGCGCGAGGAGCTGACCTTCGCCAAGATTGACCATCACGCCGACGCGGTCGATGAACTCGACGTAGAGGGCATCCTGGCGTTCGCAGAACGCATTCTGCCGCGAGCGTCAGACCTGTGGGTGCAGGCGTCGCTCGACTACCAGCAGCGGTTGCAGCAGTTGTTCTTCCCGGAAGGAATCGCGTTCGACGGAAATCGATTCAATCGAACCACCGCAACGGCACCGTTCTTCAAGTACTTGACGCCTAGCGAGAGTGCTGAGGAAAGTTTGGTGAGCCGGTCTGGAACCGAACCGCGAACCGAACCTGAACGCGAACCGAGAAGAGAGAACCCAGAAGTGTGAACGACAGGCTCACCGATCTATTCCGCCGTCTCCCCCGGCTTCAGCTCCAGCACCTGCACGCTCTTCGGTTCAAGATGTTTCCTCAGATCGGCAGGTGTGCCGGTAAGCAGCGGGAAGGTGCCCCAGTGCATCGGCACCACCAGGCGGACGCCGAGCAGCTCGCATGCCTTTGCCGCCCCCGCAGGGTCCATCGTGAATCGATCGCCAATCGGCAGAAACGCGATGTCGGGTTTGTGCATTTCGCCGATC
Source organism: Steroidobacteraceae bacterium (assembly GCA_036515135.1). Taxonomy (GTDB): domain Bacteria; phylum Pseudomonadota; class Gammaproteobacteria; order Steroidobacterales; family Steroidobacteraceae; genus DATBVX01. The sequence continues at coordinate 1,916 of DATBVX010000137.1, read as the reverse complement.
AGTCTCATGTCGCCGAAGAGCGATGTATCGCCGGCGAAATACACCACCATGCCGTCCTCCAATCGAACGACGTAGCCAGCCGCCTCGCCCATATAGATCGTCTCGCCGTTGGCGACGTACCCGCTGCTGTGTCGCGCATCGGTCATGGTGATGCGAAGGCCGCCGACGTCCTGCGAGCCGCCCTTGTTCATCGGCAGCACGTGTGCGATCCCCTTGCGCCGCAGCCAGTCGCACAGCTCGAAGATGCCGACGACCGGGGCGCCGCTGTCCCGTGCCACGTTCACCAGGTCGCCGATGTGATCAGCGTGCCCGTGAGTAACGAGGATCAGATCCGGTTTTGGCGACTTCTTCATCGAGTCGGGACAGGCGGGGTTGTCGACCAACCATGGATCGAAGAGCAGGCGCCTGCCGCCCGGAGAGCGGAGCAGAAACGTGCTATGCCCGAACCACGTGATGCGGAGCTTGTCCATTTACGGATTGACGGATTTACGGATCGACGAATTGTATTGGGATATTGACGGATTTGCAGCGGTCCGGCTGTCGGCACGCTGCAATAATTGCGATGCGGAGCGCAACGTCTACGCTGTTCCTGCATTCTTTCGAGGGCATGATCCATGCTCTGCTGAAGCCGATGAATCCACGGGCCGAGGCATTGAAGCTCAGGACCTTCGCGTTCGGGCTGCGAATCGTCAGGTTCTGTCGTACCCGTCGCGCCACTTGGGAGGGCCGCGAGTTCTCAGACCAGCTATTCCGAGCCGGGACGCGTGTAGGCGCAAACTATCGAGCCACGTGCCGCGCGCGGTCACATGCCGACTTCATCGCGCAGATCGGGTACGTCGTCGAAGAAGCCGACGAGAGCGTTTACTGGCTGAAAATGATCCGAGCGGCGGGAATCGGGGGCGGCGCAGAACTTGAGTGGCTTCGGAGCGAGTCCAACGAACTGTCAAGAATCTTCAATCAGTCGCAGCTCACCGCCAAAGCCAACGCGACCGCACAGCGACGCGGTTGAACACGATGCTGCCATGACCAAATACACCAATGAAATCCGTCAATTCGTAAATCCGTAAATTCGTCAATTACTATAGCCTTGGTGACCGTCGAGGTACCTGTCGAGTTCCTCCGGCCGAGGGAGCCAAAGCCCGAGTGGCTGAAGGTGCGCGCCCCCGGATCGTCCAATTACCTGCGGCTCAAGGGGTTGATGCGTGAGTTGAAGCTCCACACGGTGTGCGAGGAAGCCCGTTGTCCGAACATCGGCGAATGCTGGTACCACGGCACCGCGACCTTCATGATTCTCGGCGACGTCTGCACGCGTGCGTGCGCGTACTGCGCCGTGGCACACGGACGGCCGGGGGAGGTCGACCTGGCGGAACCGGTTCGAGTCGCCGGCGCCATCCAGGCGATGGCGCTCCGGCATGCGGTCATCACATCCGTCGATCGCGACGATCTGGCCGACGGCGGCGCCTCGATCTTTGCCGACACCATCCGTCAGACACGGGTGCGCGTTCCGGATTGCCGCATCGAAGTCTTGATTCCCGATTTCCAGGGCATCGAGTCGTCGCTGCGCGCTGTGTTGGACGCCGGACCGGACGTCCTGAATCACAACATCGAGACGGTGCCGCGGCTGTACCGGATGGCGCGATCGGGTGGCCGCTATCCTCGCTCGCTCGAGCTGCTCGATCGCTCGCGACGCTACGAGCCTGCGATTCCCACGAAAACCGGCATCATGGTCGGCCTGGGCGAGGAGTCCGATGAGATCGTCGCTGTCCTGGACGATCTGCGTGCCGTGGGCGTTTCGATCCTTACCATTGGTCAATACTTACGACCCACGCCGAAGCACGCCCCGATGGTTCGCTACTACCATCCCGACGAGTTTGCGGACCTGAAGCGCACTGCGCTGGCCAAGGGGTTTGCGCACG
>DATBVX010000136.1:0-3255 GCA_036515135.1 Steroidobacteraceae bacterium | reverse complement strand
ACGCTATCCGCTGGATCCGCAGCAGCGGCAACAGCTCGACTCCATGCTCGAACACCAGGGCTGGGACGGCTGGTAGACTTCCGGCATGACATTCTCGATCGCGCCGCCGTGACGAGCTTCCGATTGGTACCGATGTCGCCGATGATCCGCGGACTCACTCTTTTCTTGCTCGCGCTACCGATTGTTTTCTTTGCACTTGCGGCGTCCGGGAACCGGTTGCTCGAAATCCCGGCATTTCTGTTGGCGGCGATCTACGCCTGGGTCTGGCTGCGATTCCGGCCCAGCAGATTCGTCGCCCTGCCGGATGCTCTCGAAATCAGATGGCCGCTCAAGCGCCGGCGAATTCCTCGCAACGAGATCACCGGCGTGCGCCTGATTGAAGCGGCCGAGCTCTGGCGCGATATCGGGTGGGGCATGCGAGTCGGTGCCGGCGGGCTCTGGGGTGGGTTCGGGTGGCTCTGGACCAAGCGTCGTGGCATCGTCCAAATGTATATTTCGCGAACCGATCGGTTCGTGTGGATCGAGCGCGGCAGCCAAAGACCCTGGATCATTACGCCCGAGGAGCCGGAAGCATTCGTGCGCGAACTGGGAACGAGCGATCGCCTATGAACATGAAATCACGGGGACTTCCATTCGTTCTGGCGGTGCTTTGCTTCCAGGGCGGAACGACAGCGGTCGCCTCCGAGCAGATCGATTACCGGGCGCAGATCGATGCCGCGAATCGCAAAGTGCACGAGACCCTCGCGCTGCGCGACGCGGCCGCGATCGCGAACCTCTACACCAGTGATGGGATGGTGCTGCCACCGCGGCAGGAGAGCGTGCGTGGGCGCGAAGCGATCCAGAAGTTCTGGGAGGCCTCTCTTGCCGGCGGCGGCAATGCGGAAATGACGATCGCAACCGTTGAAGTGGAAGGCCACGGAGATGCCGCATACGAAGTCGGGACTTACATTTTCAGGAAAGAGGACGGCACCGTTCTCGATCACGGCAAGTTCATCGTCATCTGGAAGCTCGTCGACGGCGAGTGGAAGCTGCACCGGGACATTTTCAATTCGAGCGTGCCGCCCCCGTTGCCGACGGAGTGAACAAGCAACTCCGGAAGCACCGGAAACGCCCTGTGCGGGGCGGTCTATTTCGCATTCAAACGGTGAGAATCCCTCACCGGTCTGACGAACCCCGGTGGGTGTCGAAGTACCAGCTTGCCGCGCCGATCACGCCGAGCTGTCCGTGTTCGATCAGCCGGACCGGAATCGTTTCCAGGAGGCTGCGCATCGGGCTGGCGCCGTGAAAGCGCTCCTTGAAGCTGCTCTTGAGCAGAAAGCTCTTCATCCGGGGCAAAACGCCGCCCGCCAGATAGACCCCGCCCTGTGCGCCGAATATGAGCGCCAGCTGCCCGGCGATGCTGCCCAGGGCTCCGCAGAACAAGTCGAGTGCCTCGAGCGCCTTTGACTCGCCGCCGTCGAGCGCAGCGGCGGTGATCTCTGCCGGTGCATGATACCTCGGCCGTTCGCTGCGGATGGCGCACAACGCCAGGTGCACGTTGACTAGTCCGGGACCCGAGACGATGTTTTCGTTCGAGACGTGCTGCCGGCGCGTGCGCAGCACCTTCAGGATCTCGATCTCGATTTCGGTCGTCGGTGCAAATGCCGCGTGGCCGGCTTCGGTGTTCAGCACGGTCGGATGACGTTCGCCGGGCAACAAGACCGCCGCGCCCAGACCAGTGCCAGGACCCATTACGAGCGTCGGACCGGGTGATGGGGGTGCGGAAGCCTCAATGATGAGAGTCGCGTCGCCCGGCGCCAGGAATTGTGTGCCGTAGGCGGTGGCCGCGAAGTCGTTGATGAGCGTGAGCTCGCGGAATCCGAATTTCTCACGCAGCTCGGCGAGCGACACGGGCCAGGGAAGGTTCGATTGCAGCATCGTATCGCCGAGCGGATAGCCGGCACTCGCGATCGCCACACCGCACACGGTCTGGTCTTTCAGCGAGGCAAGAAAATCGCTGACGATGGCGCCGAGGCCTGGGTAATCCGCGCAGGCGTACTGACGATAAGACCCCAGGTCTACGCCGCGCGCTCCAGGTTCCCTCGGATACACGAGACCGAGTCGGGCGTAGGTACCGCCGATGTCTGTGGCGAGGACGGGAGCGGATTTTCCTGTCAAGGTTCACGCCTCAAGCGTCGGGCGGTCGCGGCAAATGATCGCGAGGAGACCGCTACTCCCCGACTCTTCCGGCTAGAATGCCACAGTCCTGAACGCCTTTTGGCGATCCCGGCCTTACTGTATCGAAACCTACAACCTAGTCGCCGAGCTGTAGAGTGACTGAAGCGACCCCCAGGTTCCAGGAATCGCCCGCGAGGCCCACGGCGTTGCGGCGCGGCCGCCAACCCGACACGCCGCCGAATCTGACAAAGGTCACGGAGACGGTGTGAGAGCGACGGCACTCGTCAATGGCCGTGTGCTGACGGAGCGCGGCTTCGTCTCCGGGCGCGCCGTGCTCGTTGCGGGTACGCACATCGTGGACATCGTTGAAGACGGCACGCCGAAGCTGGAAGTGGTTGAACGACATGATCTTAAGGGCCAATACCTTGTGCCCGGGTTCATCGATGTGCAAGTCAACGGCGGTGGCGGTGCGCTGTTCAATGACGATCCCTCGGTCGCAACCATCCGCCGCATCGGCGCCGCTCACCGTGCATTTGGCACCACCGGGTTTCTGCCGACACTCATCAGCGATGCGCCCGAGGTGATGCAGGCGGCAATCGATGCTGTCCGCGAAGCCATCCTGAGCGGCGAGCCAGGTGTGCTCGGAATTCATCTCGAAGGCCCCCTGTTATCGCCAGCGCGCCCTGGCATTCACGATCCTGCGAAATTCCGCGAAGCGGATGCGGCGCTGATCGAGCTGGTCTCATCCCTTGGTGTCGGCCGTACGGTGATGACGATCGCGCCGGATCGCGTGGCCCCTGCGGTCATTCGTGAGCTCGTCGGGCGTGGCGTCATCGTGTGTGCCGGACATACCGCTGCCGATTACGCGACGGCGCATGCAGCGTTCGACGCCGGTGTGCGCGGAGTGACCCATCTCTTCAATGCGATGCCACCATTCCAGAGCCGCGAGCCGGGCGTGGTCGGTGCGGCGCTCGAGGATGATCGCGTCTGGTGCGGGTTGATCGTCGATGGCCATCACGTGCACCCGGCGACGATGCGGGTAGCGCACGCCGCAAAGCCCGCCAGCAAGATGTTCCTCGTGACCGACGCGATGCCACC
>DATBVX010000135.1:0-2409 GCA_036515135.1 Steroidobacteraceae bacterium | reverse complement strand
CGAGGTCCAGTCGGCGCCGGGAGGGATCGGCGACAAACGGAAGAGCGGGTGCGATGAGGAACTGGGCGAATGCGAGCGATGAGCGCTTGCCGCGTCGGGGGCGGCCACCGGCGCATAGGCGGCGGTAGCGAGCCAGACCGCCGTCATGCTGACAAGGACGGTTCCCAGAGTGCTGCTCATAAGCGCATACGGAAACGAATGTTTTGTCATCTTGCGGGTCATGGCGAATATCCTAGTGGATCGACTCTAACTTTTGCTTCCCACGCTTGACAGCGGCGAGGACGCGGTTGGGATCGGCGGTCCAGATGAAGGGCTTGGGGTCGGCGTTGGTTTCCTCGACGAAGCGGTTGATGGCGGCCTGGAGGTCGACGACGGAGCGGAACACACCGCGCTTGAGGCGCCGCCGCGTGAGCTTGGCGAAGAAGCCCTCGACAGCGTTGAGCCATGAGGCCGAAGTCGGGGTGAAGTGGAAGGTCCAGCGGGGGTGGTTGGCGAGCCATGTCCGCACCTTCGGGTGCTTGTGGGTGGCGTAGTTGTCGACGATCGCATGGATCAGCTTGCCGGCCGGCACCTCGGCCTCGATGGCGTTGAGGAAGCGGATGAACTCTTGATGGCGATGGCGCTGCATGTTGCGGCCGATGACGTTGCCTTCGAGGACATTGAGGGCGGCGAACAGCGTCGTGGTGCCGTGGCGCTTGTAGTCGTGGGTCATGGTGCCGGCGCGTCCCTTCTTCATGGGCAATCCCGGCTGGGTGCGGTCGAGGGCCTGGATCTGGCTCTTCTCGTCGACCGAGAGGACGACGGCATGAGCGGGCGGATCGACATAGAGGCCGACAATGTCCCTGAGCTTGTCGGCGAACTCCGGGTCCTTCGACAGCTTGAAGGTGCGGATGCGGTGCGGGGCGAGTTGATGGGCCTCGAGAATGCGCTGGACCGAGCGCAGGCTGACGCCTACCGCCTTGGCCAACATCCGCCCGGTCCAGTGCGTGGTCTCACCGGGCGGCGGCCAAAGCGCCAGATCGACAACGCGCTGCACGATCTCCGCCGGCAGCGGCGCCTTGCCCGGCTTGCGCGTCTTGTCGCGAAGCAGCCCCTCGACACCCTCCTGCATGAAGCGCTCCTGCCAGCGCCAGACCACCGGCTTGGAACGCCCCGAGCGGCGCATGATCTCGAAGGTGCCGCAGCCATCGGCAGTGGCGAGGATGATGTTGGCACGCCACACATGTTTCTGCGGCGCGCTACGATCCGAAACGATCGCCTCAAGCCGACGGCGATGTTCCGGCGTGACGTTGACGGTGATCCCTGCTCTCATGCCGAGAGCTTGAACTGCTTCGGGCAATTCGGGAATCACCCGAATGAATCAGACCACTAGATCGTCCGCTTGGTGCCACGAACGGACATTGATACGTCCGAAGGGCCGCTGCCACGACACGCGGCTCAACTAGTGAGAGGTCCGCTCGGTGCCATTATCGGACATTCGAGAGGGGGCCGTATGGCCGAATACTTGCCGTCGATGATGCACACCAGAAATATGCTGCGGTGTGCCAAATGCCACAGCGTCAATCCGAGCGACGGCCTAGAATTTCTGTCTAGCTCAAGATGGTCTTGAGCAACCGAAACTCGAAGGAGACACCACCATGTTCCCGCTCACTCGCAGTCTAAGTTTGGCTGCGGCGGGCGCCGTTCTCGCTCTCGCCGCTCCTAGCATACCCGCTCGTGCCGACGAGCTGGCCCAAAACCTCGGACCAGTCGGGCCTCACGAGCCCATTCTCACCACGGTTGGCAGCCAACGCGTCATAGCGTTCTACGTGCCAGGCAGCGATCGCTGCGCTCTCCACGCGGTGGTCTGGGACAATACGGATGCCGATGCTGCTGACACGTCGGCAGCACGCGTTCGGGTTAGCCTACAGCCAGGTCAGATCGTCCACATCGACACCGCCGAGCAGGAGTCGCTCAATCTCCAGTGCGGTAAGAATGCTGAAAAGCTTGCGGTCGTCGACACTGATAGCCTGGTTGCTTTCGGCATCACGACCCAGCAATCGGATCAATCCATGAAAGCCAATGCATCGGGCTTTCTTGGCGCCAAGTAAGGAACCAAAATCGAGAGGGTTCCAATATTAGCACTCAAGCCCCGGCACCACCTTCTCTTCTCCCGCCGGGGCTCTTTTTTACGTCGGCGCCTCTTACCTGGGTGTGTCCTCGGCGGTCGGGCATGCATATCGCCAAAGCCGAGCAGTGCACGCAGACCTCGATTTGAGCCTAGCCAGATTAGATTAGAATGTCCGCATAGGGTCACTAGCGGAACCAGAAGCGCGTGTCCGATTCTTCCGCTCTTCCCCAGACAGCAGACATCACTCAACGCGGTCGGCACGTCCGTTTTGTGCCACGAACGGACATCTCAGGCAGTCA
>DATBVX010000134.1:0-3067 GCA_036515135.1 Steroidobacteraceae bacterium | reverse complement strand
TACGCAGGCGAAAACTCTCGCACTGGTGCTGGCGGGAGGCAATGGCACGCGCCTCGGCGAGTTGACCCGCTGGGAGTGCAAGCCTGCGCTGCCGTTCGCGGGCAAGTTTCGCAACATCGATTTCTCGCTCTCGAACTGCCTGCACTCCGGCATTCGCCGCGTTGCAGTGCTCACGCAGTACAAGTCGCAGACGCTGATTCGCCACCTCGAACAGGCATGGAGTTTCCTCCCGAGGAATCTCGGAGAATTCGTCGAGCTGTGGCCCGCGCAGCAGCGCATGCAGCCCGATTGGTACAGCGGCACGGCAAACGCGGTCTATCAGAATCTCGACATGATCCGCGCGCACGCCCCGCAACTTATCCTGGTGTTGGCGGGCGATCACATCTACAGGATGGACTACCGGCGGCTTCTCCGGCACCACGTGCAGTCGCAGGTCGATGTGACCATTGCGTGTGTGCAGATTCCACGCGCCGAAGCGGCTGGCTTCGGCATTCTCACTTCCAGTGCCGAAGGCCGGGCGACGGACTTCATCGAGAAGCCGCATTCCGCCGAGCTCAAGACGGCGGAGGATTCGATCCTTGCCTCGATGGGGGTGTACGTTTTCAACGCCGAGTACCTCTACGAGCGACTCGCCCGCGACGCGTGCAACGCAGACTCCTCGCACGATTTTGGGCACGACCTGCTGCCGGCGGCGGTTACCGCCGACAAGGTGGGAGCCTTTGCCTTCACCGATCCGCAGACCGGAAAGCCCGGATACTGGCGGGACGTGGGTACTCTGGACTCATACTGGAAGGCCCATATGGAGCTTTTGGACCGCGAGCCGGCGTTCAAGCTCTTCGACGTAACATGGCCGATCTTCACGCACGCCCGCCAACTCCCGCCGGCCCTTCTGTTGGCTGGCACGCGCCCGGGAGTGGTCGTCGACTCGCTGATTTCGGAAGGTTGCGTGGTGCGGGGTGCGACAGTGTTCAGCTCGGTCCTGGGCCCTGGCGCGGAAGTGGGTGCAGACTCCGTCATCGAGCAGAGCATCGTGATGCCCGATGCAAGAATTGGCTCCGGTTGCCGCCTGCGCCGGGTCATCGTGGAAACCGGGAGCCACGTCCCTGATGGTCTCGTGATCGGCGAAGACCCGAACGTTGACGCGGAGCGATTCCAGCTCAGCGACGGCGGCATCGTGCTGGCCTCCGCCAGCGCTCTTTCCCAGGCGGACCCTCATAGTGGTCAGCCGGCTCCCCGGCAACCGGCGTATCGATTGCAAGCCACCGGCGGTATCTAGACCCGCATTACGACGGTCGCCGATCACGCGCGACACGACACGGTCGATGCCTCAGTTAAGGAAGATAATGGCGCGTGCCGCCCGAGCGGAGAGCAACGCCGGCGTTGAACCCTCAACTGCCGAGAAACTGGCATTCCTCGCCAATCCCCGCAACCTCGGCGAGACGGGCGTCATCGAATGCGTCGAGACGCACTTCGCGTGGGTGTTCCTGGGAAAGCGCTATGCATACAAGCTGCGCAAACCGGTGCGCTATCACGGACTCAATACTCTGACGCTGGAATCCAGGCGCACGATGTGCGGGGCAGAGCTCGGTCTCAACGCTGCCCTGGCACCCGGCATCTATCTCGAAGTGGTCCCTCTGATCCGTTCGGCCGATGGCAAGATGCGGCTCGGTGCCGCCGGCAAGCCGATCGACTGGCTCATCAAGATGCGCCGCCTGCCTCTGGCACGAATGCTCGACACGCTCATTCGCACTGGGCCGATTCGCGCGGATGAGCTGGCGGCGCTGGCTGCCAAGCTCTGCCGCTTCTATGAATCGGCGGATCCTGGCGTCGCCGATGGTGCCGAGTATTGCCGGCGGCTCAGGGCGCGCGTCAGAGCCAATCGCGACGATCTGCTGGCCGGATGCCGTTCGCAACGACTGCTCGCACGCGTGCGTACGATTGCACGTCTGCAGGAGGAGTTCATCGCCACGCGGAAAGCGCTGCTCGCGCAACGCGCCGAGAAAGGACTCATCCGCGATTGCCATGGGGACCTGCGACCGGAGCACATCTGCCTCGGGCCACCGCTGTGCGTGATCGATCGCCTCGAGTTCGATCGCGAGCTCAGGGTGCTCGATCCGCTCGAAGAGCTGTCCTTTCTCGCGCTCGAATGCGCGCGGCTCGGGGCGCCCGCGGTCGGGGAGTCGATCCGGGCGCTGTGCCTGCGGCTGATGGACCCGGCTGCCAGCCCACTCCTCATCGGCCTCTACACCAGCCTGCAGGCCACGACGCGTGCCGTCTTGCGCGTGTGGCGGATGGCCGAGGGCTCGCGCGCCGACCAGAGGCGCTGGCAAGGTGAGATTCGGGAATACCTGCAGCAAGCGCTCACTGCAGTTCGAGGAGCTGCGTCAGCGAGCCGTGACCTTCGAGACAGCGCACCGCTTCGCCCACGAGGGTCGACGCGGGCAGCACGACGAGCCTCTCGCCCGCGGCGGCTGTTGCTTGCGGATGGATCGGCACACAATCCGTCACGGCGATTTCGTCGATGAGAGGGTCTCTGAGCAACGCCTCCGAGCCGCTGCTGAAGAGCGCATGAGTCGCCCCCACGTAAACCGCGGTAGCGCCGGCCTCGCGGCAGGCTCGCGCGGCGCGTTGCAGCGTCGTACCGGTGCTGATCAGGTCATCGATGATCACGACGGCCCGGCCGGCGAGTTCCCCCATGAGCTGGTGACCGCTGACGACACCCTGGCTGCGCCGCTTCTCGACGACGCCGAAGTCCACTGCGCGCCCGAGATGCCGCTCGAGTGCCTCGCGCAGCAGCTGCGCGCGCTTGCCGCCACCGAGGTCCGGCGAAACCACCGCGGCCATCCCCTTCCCCAGGCGGCGCGCGAAATGACGAGCAAACAGTGCGGTCGTCGTCAGGTGGTCGGCGCGGATTCGAAAGGCGTTGTCGAATGCCGCCGGATTGTGGACGTCAACGCTCAGCACATGATCGATGCCGACCGCCTCGATGAGTTGGGCGACGTAGCGCGAATTGGCGGGATCGCGGGCCTTGGTGCGTCGATCCTTGCGCGAGTAAGCCAGGTAGGGA
>DATBVX010000133.1:0-10527 GCA_036515135.1 Steroidobacteraceae bacterium | reverse complement strand
ATGAGCTCGCGCGGCGACACCGGGACGAGCGCGACGGTTCCCGTGAAAGCAGGGGCGTCGAGGATCTGCGTGCCCGACAAGGTCCCGTTCAACTCGGCGGCCGGTAGCTTCAGCGTGAATTGCGGCGCCGTAAGAGTCTGTTGCGCGAGGTCGGCCTCGAGTGTCGGCAGCCGGATCGCAATCGGCAGCTCTTTGTCGTCCTTATCCGCCGCCCGCCTCAATACGTCGAGCGCGAACTCCTTGAACGCATAGCGCTTGCCCCGCGTGTCGAGCGTCGCTTCCGAGCTCAACTTGAACAAGGTGGCAACACTGCCCTCGCCCTGATCCAGCTCGAACCCGAGATCCACTTCGAAAGGTTCACCGTCGCGCAATCGACCAGTCTCGACGCCGAGATCGCGAAGTCTCAGGTGGCTGCCGGTGCCGAGATCGCGGTAGTCGAGCGCCGACTCCTTGATCATCAGGCCGGCGATGTCGGGAAGTCCTGTATCTGACGCAGATTCTGTGGCGGGTTGAGGCGCTTCTTCCGTCAGGTCCTGCCAGTTCGAGCGTCCCTGTGCATCCTTGACGAGATTGAGCTGCAGGCCATCGAGCGTGAGCCGCCGTACCTGGAGCTGGCCGCGCAACAATGGAAACAGGCGCACGCCGACGTCGACCTTGTTGACCGACACGAAGGGACCTGGGCCGAACCCCTGAGGGTTCCCCAGTTCGGCCGGCCCAAGCTCGAGCGCGAGCCACGGGAAAACCGACAGGTCGAGATCGCCTTCGAGCTTGAGATCCCGGCCGGTCTTCTCTTTCACCGCCTGCGCGATATCGTCCTTGTAGTCGTTGGGATCGACGAGCCACGCGACCAGCAGCATCGCCAGCACGAGAACGCTCACGATTCCCAGCAACACCCAGCCCGCGATCTTGAGCGCCCGCATTCCTCATTGTAACGGTTTTCTATCGGCCGCAGACGCGGATGTCGCCGCTCAGGCTCTGCACGCGGACGCGTGCAGAGCCGTCGCCTTGCTTGAAGTTGAGCTCGCTGCCCGGCCCGTGCTTGTCGGTTGACTGCGCCGTCTGGCCGAAGCAATCGTCGATCTCACCGGAGAAGCTCTCGATCTCGAACTCGGCATTCACCGTTCCCTTGAAGTCGAGATTGACCTCGCCGCTGATCGTTTCCGCATCGACTCGCGCATCGCGTGCGAGTTCACCATTGAGTTCGAGGTCGCCCGATGTGGTCCTGACGCGCGCGCGCGTGATCTGATCGAGCTCGAGGTTGAGGCTGCCACTCACGCTGTTGGCGACGATCTCACCCGCCGCGCGCCGAACGTGCGCATCGCCACTCACCGTCGTCACGGTGATGACGGTGGGCTTATTTTCGCCGCGCAACACGACGTCGCCGCTCACGGACTTGGCCTCGACGTCCTCTGCCGAAATCTCGCTCGAAAGCTCGCCAGACACGGTCTGCAGCCGCAGTTCGCCGCGAACGCCCGACACGCTGAGATCTGCGCTCACAGTTCTGGCAGTGAGGCGGCTGCCGGCGGGCACACGAATCGAGAGTTCTGCATCGCCCTCGTCATCGTCCCAGCCAGAAGACCTCTTTTTCATGACGACCTTGATCACCGTACGCTTGGGGTCACTGACGAAATCGAGCCTCTCGACGTTGTCGCCCAACGTTCCCGTGATCTGCACCTCGCTGCGGTCCCAGCCATCGATGTTCACCAGTCCCGCCACGCTCGACACCTCGACCTCGCCCTGTGGATCGGCTGGGGCGCGCTTGTCGACCGGCTGGTCCGCGAGAGCGAGAGGCGCCAGCAACGTTACGGCAATCGCCACGTACGACTTCATCATCTCTCACGTCCTCGCGGGCAGTGAACCCGTCGTCTGGTTCAGGTTGGCGAGCAGGCTGAGCTCGTCCTGATAGGTGTTCATCAACAGCTCCTGCAGCAGCGGGTCCCCGGGCGCCAGTTCGAGCGCCGCGTTGATCTCGGTGAGCGCCCGCTGAATCTCCGCCAGGTTGTTCTCGACCTTGAGCCGCGTCACCGGTGGCAGCCGGTCGAGGCGCTCGGCGAGACCGATCACCAATTCGGCACGGGCACGCTCGTACTCGGGGCCCAGCGCCGCATAGCGTCCAAAGCGCGCTTGCTGCACTGTCGGTCGATTGGATGTCGAAGCTGTCAATTCGGTTGGAACGGTCGTCTCTCGCTGCATGATCGAGTAACTCAGCAGCGCGCCGAGCGCGAGACAACCGACAGCCGCCGCAACTGCGTAGGTCCAAGTGGTCTCGAACCACCCGCGTCGCATCGTCGCCGGTTGATCAAGGCCGCTTGCAATGGCGGGCCACAGGTCGTGCCCGGGCTCGATTGCTTGCGGCAAGCGTCCAACGGCTCGCAGTAGCGCGTCGCCGTCCCTGTTGTCCGATGTCTTCCGTTCGTGATTCATGACTGCCTCATGCGCTCAAACGCTCGCGCAACAACCGACGCGCGCGATGCAGCTGTGCCTTGCAGGTGCCGACAGCGATGCCGAGCATGTCCGCTGCTTCCTCATGGGTGTAACCGTAGATCCCGTAGAGCACGAGCACGTGACGAGCCCCCTCGGGAAGCGAGGCGATCGCGTTTTCGACGTCAATCGGCGGGGTGTCGTCATCGATCACCGCGCGCGTCGTGTCGTCGCGATCGTCCTCATCCGGTGCCGGCACGACCTCGAGTCCACCGCGCCGCGCGCGGGCCAGGGCGACATTGACTGCGATTCGATGCAGCCAGGTGCCGAGCGCACTGCGCCCCTCGAAGCGGGCGAGGTTCCGCCAGGCGCTGATGAAGGTCTCCTGGGCACAGTCCTCGGCGATCGTGGCTTCACGGGTGAGCCTGAGGCACAGGCCATAGACTCGACCGCTGTGCGCGCGGTAGAGGCGCTCGAATGCCGCGCGATCGCCCAGCCGCGCACGCTCGATCCATTGTTCGTCCGAATCGATCGCCGCTGCTTCTGCCGTCATGCCAGCGCTCATAGGAATACGGTGCCAGGATTGGCTTATTGGGCTTATTGCCTTCCTGGAGGGTCGCAATAAGCCCAATAAGCCAAACCTGGCACCGGTGGTTGGAGGCAGCCGGCCCGGATAGGGTTTAAACCGTCAGGTCTCGCTTCGACCGGAAAACCAGTTGACGGCGTACTGTACGAGCTGGGTACCCGTGGTCAGATTGAGCTTCTTCTTGATGCGCTGGCGGTGGGATTCGACCGTCTTGATGCTGAGATCGAGCGCTTCGGCCGACTCGCGGGTGCTCAAGCCCTTGCCGATGAGGTGCAGGATCTGGATTTCGCGGTTGCTCAGCCGGTCGATCGGATTGGCCGCGACGTGGGCTCCCCCGGAGGTGAACTTCTGGATCATGCTGTTGCCGACGGAATCGCTGACGTAGATCCCGCCGTCGAGTACTCGTCGCACCGCGACCAGGAACTGCTCGCTCGCGGCCTGCTTCATGATGTAGCCGCTCGCCCCTGCGCTCAGCATCCGCTCGGCGTAGATGGTCTCGTCGTGCATGGACAGCACGAGGATCGGCAGTGTCGGGTAATGGGCGCGGACATCGCGTACCAGCTCGATCCCGTCTCCCTGCTTGAGCGAGATGTCGACGATGATCGCGTCGGGGCGCTGTTCCCTCAGCGCGGCTCGTGCCTCGCGGACCGTCTCCGCCTCGCCGCAGACATCGAGGTCTTCCTCCTGGTCGATGAGGCGGCGCAGTCCCTGGCGCACGATGGGGTGGTCGTCAACGACGAGCACCCGCCGAGGTCTCTTCTTCGCCACGGTGCCGGTGACGCCTGATGGGGTTCTCGACACCGCTGGTCCCGTGCTCATTCTGGCTTTCTCCTTCGCCGGTTGAGACTCAGGTTGCTCCCTCGCCTGTCGGCAATCCGGTCTCGTCCGATTGCCCGCCGACAATATCCGACGCCGCCGGCTGTCGGCAACTCAGAATCATGCGCGTGCCGCCCTCCTTCCGGGCCTCGATGACCACTTCGCCACCGAGCATGGTCGCGCGATAGCGCATGATCTTGAGCCCCATGCCGGAGGTGAGGCTGGCGCCGGGCGCCAGCCCACTGCCGTTGTCACTTACGATGAGCGCCACGCTCGTTCCGGTAACCTGCAGATCGATGAGCACATCGCTCGCATGACCGTGTTTGATGGCGTTGTTCACCGCTTCCTGAGCAATGCGGTACAGATGATTGCTCGCACCGGAATCGAGAGCGAGCTGCGGCCAGATCCGGCTGCGGAATCTCACTTGCGTACCGTAAGTCTCGCGCATTCTTGTCGCCAGCGCGCGCAACGCCGAGGGCAGGCCACCGCGCTCGATGCTGACCGGCGACAGCCCGCGCGCCAGCAGGCGCGTGTTCTCGATCGCGTTGTTGACCAGCGCCACGATCTCTTCCGCGTCCCCGACCGAGGCCGAATTCTCCTTGGCCAGGCGCCCGACCAGGCCGCGCAACATCAGCGCGACGCCGGTGAGCTCCTGCCCGAGGCCGTCGTGCAGGTCGTTGCCGATGCGCCGCTGTTCGCGGTTGGCGATCTCGATGATCTCGCGCTCGAGCTCACGCCGCTGGGTGACGTCTTCCATGACGACCAGCCGCAGCTTCTCGCCCCCGATCTCGATCGGCGTGACCACACAGTTCGCAAGGAACACCGAGCCATCGCGCCGCGCGCACTCGATGTCGAGCTGGAAGAAGTCGGCCTCATTCAGCTGCCGATCGATCTCGGCCTTGGCCTCGCGATACTGCGCTTCCGTGAACAGGGTCAGCATCCGCCCGTGCCGGCCCACCAGCTCGGCGGGTTCGTAGCCCGTGAGACGCACCAGCGCCCGGTTCACCAGGCGGATCGTGCTGTGGACGTCGAGCACGATCACGCCCTCGCGCATGGCCTCGAGGACGCGCCCGTGAGTCCGTAACGCTTCCTCGCCACGGCGCCGCGCCGTGATGTCGTAGACGACGCCGATCACCAGCACGGTCCCGGAATCCGTCGTGCGCAGCGGCTGATTGATCGTGTGCAGCCAACGTTCTTCGCCGCGCGCGTCCACGATGCGTACCTCGGCGTCGGTCAGCTCACCCCGGAGCAAGCAATTGGTGCGCTCTCGCGCGCCGCCAAGCTCTTCCGGCGGAAGGAACACATGCCAGCCGCCCAACAGGCGGGCCTCCTCGAGACTCAGGCCGATGATGCGTTGAAACCCGTCGCTCACCCAGCGCAGAGTCGTGCCACCCTGCGGATCGACTTCAAAATCCTGGATGAATCCTTCAGCGAACTCGCCCACCGTTCGATAGCGAAGCTCACTTTGCCGCAGCGCTTCCTCGACGTGCTTGCGTGCATCGATGTCCATCGACGTACCGGTGACGCGCACCGGACGGCCCTCGACGTCGCGCGCGACGACGCGACCTCGATCCAGCATCCAGCGCCAGCTGCCGTCCGCGCAACGAATGCGGTACTCCAGCTCGACCGAGTCCGTACGACCTTCGAGATGATCCTTTACGCGCGCTTCGACGCGTGCACGGTCGTCGGGATGCACTCGCTGCAGCCAGGGCCGGGGCCCGGCGTACCAGTCTTGCGGCGTCCAGCCGGTGATCGCGAACCACTGCGCGCTGCGGGACGTGAAGTTCGCCAGCACGTCCCAGTCCCAGTAACCGATGTTGCCGCCCCAGAGCACCGTATCGAATCGCCGCTCGCTGTCCTTGAGCCGCTGTTCGACGAGCTTGCGGTCCGTGATGTCGCGTCCGATGAGGACCACGCCCTGGATCGCCGCATCGTCAAGCCGATTGAGCAACGTGCACTCGAGGTATGCCCACTGGCCGTCACCGCGTGCAAGTCGCACTTCGACCGTCGGCGGCGCCGTCACCACTGGACTGGGAGTGAGACGGTCGAATCTCGCGCGCAATGGTGCACGATCGTCGGGGTGGACGTACTCGAAAAGCTGTTTGCCCGCGAGTTCCGAAGGCGGGTGACTCAGCAGCCGCTCGACCTGGCCGTTCTGCTGCATGATCGTGCCATCGCGGTCGAGCACCAGGATGAGATCGCGGCTGTACGTTGCGGCGACCTGCGCCAGATGCTCGTCGAAGATACTCGCCGAGGCGACACTCGCGTCTGCGACATCGGGGCGCGATGCGCTCATGGGTTGGGCCGGCCTCCCTGCCATCGCGTCTCGATCACCCCGGTTTCCTGGAATTGCGAGTCATGCGCAGGTCCCTTTGATCGATCGAAAGCTCGAGGCCCGCATTGGTCCACATCTGTGGGGAAGAAGCAATCCGTCGGGAGTGGAGCGGGTGATGGGAATCGAACCCACGTTAGTAGCTTGGGAAGCTACAGTTCTACCATTGAACTACACCCGCTCGTGGCCGTGATTCTAGGCGGCCTGCGATCGTTGCTCAACGACGCATCTGCAGGACCTGCTCCCCGAAGATCCCGTCGACGCTGTCGAGATCGATGATCAGAGGCACGCCCTTCTGCTCCGGGTCGCGCGCCTGTTCCCGCTCGTGCATGCGTGCATACACCGTTCGACGGGTCGCCTCGGCGTTGTCGACGTGCCCGCGGCCGCGAAGAGTGATGAACGCGCGGCTGGTCGGGCTGACATCGCCGTAAAGGAGCGAGATGCTCGGGCTCTTGGCGAGCGCCCCGATGATCCCGCCCGTCGGCTTGCGCACCCAGATCGCCAATTGCGTGTCGCTGAAGACCTGGGTGCTGCCGCGGAAAGAAAGCTCGGGCCGCCCGTCATTACTCACGTAACCGACGCAAATCGGACGAAAGCGCGCGAATGCCGTATCGATCGCTTCCTTGAGTGCCGGCGGCAGCTTGAGCTCGGTCAGAGGGGGCGGTGGCTGTGGCATCGGGTGGCCCTCGCATTGCTGCTTGTATGCAAAGTACGACGCGTCGATTCTATGTAGGCTTGAATTACGACTTCAATGGAACGCCGTTGGGGCAAAGCCCACCGGATCGGCTCGCGGGGACAGTGGTGATGACAACGACTTCCTCAGATATCCAGCGACGGCGTGTGCGCAGCTTCGTGCGCCGCGGCGGGCGCATCACCACAGCGCAAGCCCGGGCTCTCAGGGAGCTCTGGCCACACTTCGGCGTCGATTTCGCGCCGCAGTTTCTCGATCTCGATGCAGTTTTCGGCCGGCAAGCGCCCCGTCTCCTCGAGATCGGCTTTGGCAACGGTGACATGCTGCTGGCCATTGCACGCGAGCGGCCCGAGTGGGATTGCTTAGGTATAGAGGTTCACGAACCCGGCGTGGGCAGGGTGCTCCTGCGGGTTAGCGAACTCGGTCTGCAGAACGTGCGGCTCATTTGTCACGACGCCGTCGAGGTGCTCGAGCAACAGCTCGACGACGAATCGATCGACGAGATCCTCGTCTTCTTTCCCGACCCCTGGCCGAAGAAGCGGCATCACAAGCGGCGGCTGATCCAGCCCCCGTTCGTTTCAATGCTGGCGCGCAAACTGAGGCGTGGCGGGGTTCTGCGCCTGGCAACCGACTGGCAGCCTTACGCCGAGCAGATGTTAGCGACGCTGAACGCTTGTGAATTACTCGTGAACAGCGCCAAGGATGGCGCGTTCGCGCCGCGGCCCGGCATCCGGCCGCTGACGCGATTTGAACGTCGCGGCCAGCGTCTGGGCTACGGGGTGTGGGATCTGGAATACAGCAGGAAAAGCTAGCTGCCGGCGCCGATGCTGCCCTTGACGCCATCGATCACGAACTGAATGGCCAGGGCGCCCAGGATCACGCCGGTCAGCCGGCTGATGACGTTGGCGCCGGTCAAGCCGAGCACCCGCATGACGCGCGGTGTGAGCAGCATCAGGACGTAGGTGATGACCAGAACGACCACGACGACCACCATCATTCCGAAGAACAAGAGCGACGCGCGCGGCACGGGACCGGTCACCAGCAGGATCGTCGCCAGCGCGCCAGGGCCGGCAATGAACGGAAATGCGAGCGGGAAGACCGAGATGTCCTCGCGTTGCTTCACTTCGGCCTCCTCCTTGCTGGTCGTCGTGCGTGCACCCGATGGGCGCACGTAGACCATGTCCAGCGCGATCAGGAACAGCATCAGGCCACCGAAAATGCGGAATGCATTGAGGCTGATGGCCATCGCGTCGAGCAAAGCCCCGCCCGCGAACGCAAAGATCAACAGGATCACTCCCGCGAGGATCACAGCCTTGCACGCCATCTTTCGCTTATAGCCTGAACTCGCGCCCTCGGTGAGAGCAGCGAACAGCGGCACCAGGCTGATGGGTTCGACCACGACGAAGAACATCACGAAGAATTTGATGAGCGTCTCGATCATGATGCTACGCGCCAAATATTGTACTTGCGTCGTCCGCGCTTGCGGGATCACACTTTGCCGCGAGCGAGCATAGCAGGGGAATCGAAATGGACGCACCGAAGCCGAGCGCACCGAAGCCAATCGTTGGCGACTGGTACCGACGCCAGGGCGGTGAGCTGTTCGAGGTGGTTGCGGTCGATGACGACGACGGCACGATCGAAGTTCAACACTTCGACGGTACAGTGGAAGAGCTCGACTTCGATGCCTGGGATGACCAGTGGGAAGACGCGCTGATCGAGGCTGCCGAAGCGCCGGAAGACTGGACCGGCTCGGTGGACATGGAGCCCGAGGACACCGAGGACAAGAACGAAGTCAATTCCGAGCAGCAGTGGCTGAGCCCGCTCGACTATCTCGACCAGTCACGCTGAACCCAGCGCCGATTTCCGCGTTCACCGGCTTTCGCGGTCCGGCGAATGCTGCGGGACCCGCCCGACAAGCCAGTACAGGAGAATCAGCCCGGGCATGCTGAGGGAAGCGGTATAGACGAAGAACCACGGATAGCCCACGGCATCGACCACAAAGCCGGACGTGCCCATCAGCAACTTTCCTGGCAGCGCATAGAGCGAAGAAAGCAACGCGTACTGAGTGGCCGTGTACTTGCTGCTCGTCAGACTCGACATGAACGCAATCAGCGCCGTGCCATGCACGCCCAGCGAGAGGTTGTCGGCGCTGTTGACGATGGCGAGCCCCACCAATCCCGGCGCGGGCGTCGCGGCGAGCGCCGCGAACGCCAGGTTGGAACAAATTACCAAGACGCTTCCGAGGACGAGCGCACGCGTGGTGCCGAGTTTCGCGACCACCGTGCCACCCAGCAGTACGCCGAGAATCCCCATCACCAGCCCGAATCCCTTCACCACCGCTGCGATTTCCTTGAGCGTGAAGCCCGTGTCGAGATAGAACGGGTTTGACATCACGCCCATCGCATAGTCTGTCAAGCGATAGGTGCTGATGAAGACGAAGATCAGCACGCCGAGCTTCAAACCAAAGCGGGAAAAGAAATCAGCGAGCGGGCAGACCACGGCGTCCACGAACTTTGCTCCCGCGCCACGCAACGCATCCGGCCAGTGCGCCTTGCTTGCAACCCAGTCGATGACGCGCTGGTTGCGCGTTTCGGAATCGGGCGAGGCGGCGACGTCGGGCTCGCGACTGAGCAGGGTGGTCGCGATCCCGATGCCCATGAGTGCCGCCATGGTCATGTACGACCTGGCCCAACCGAGGTCCGCGGCGATCCACAGCGCGCCGGCGGTGCCGGTCATGATCGCGACCCGATAGCCCAGCTGATATGCCGCCGCCATCGCTCCCTGGAGATTCACGGGTGCGGACTCAATGCGCCATGCGTCGATCGAGATGTCCTGCGTTGCGGAGCAGAAAGCGATCAACAACGCGCCCAGCACTACGGGCGTCAGGTCGGCGGCCGGATCGCAGTGCGCGAGCCGAAAGAGTCCGAGCGCGACGCCGATCTGCGCCACCAGCATCCAGCTGCGTCGTCGTCCGAGCAATCGATGCAGAAACGGCAAAGGCACTCGGTCAACGATTGGCGCCCACAGGAACTTGATGGAATAGAGAATCCCGACCCAGGCGAGCATGCCGATCGTTGCCCGCTCGATTCCGACCTGCCGCAGCCACGCGGACAGTGTCTGGAACACCAGCATGAACGGCAGCCCGGCGGAAAAGCCGAGAAACAGCATTGAAGCGATGCGCGGCTGCCGGTAGACGAGGATGGCATCGAGCCAACCCCTGCTTGCCGGTTCCGGAGCAGATGGGCTGGACGCGGGTGTCAAAGGTTGTAATCCATGATCAGCGGCGCGTGATCGGAGAAGCGCCGCGCCTTGTAGATGCTGGCGCGCCGCACCGTTTTCGCGAGCCGCGGACTCACGATCTGGTAGTCGATCCGCCAGCCAACGTTCTTCGCCCAGGCGCGTCCGCGATTGGACCACCACGTGTACTGGTTCGGCCGCGGCTCCACGACGCGAAAAGCATCGCAATAGCGTGCGGGTCCGAAGAGCTCATCCATCCATGCGCGCTCCTCGGGAAGGAAGCCCGAGTTCTTCTGGTTCGAACGCCAGTTTCTGAGGTCTATGGGCTTGTGAGCGATGTTCCAGTCGCCACACAGGATGTAGTCACGGGGCGTTCGAGCCAGCTTGCGCAGATGCGGCATGAAGCAGGCGAGCCAGCGGAACTTCGAGGCCTGTCGCTCAGGG
>DATBVX010000132.1:0-9219 GCA_036515135.1 Steroidobacteraceae bacterium | reverse complement strand
CCGCGGCCGTCTTCGAGCTGATGCTCGAGCTCAATCACGAGTTGGGCACGAGCCTCGTGATCGTGACGCACGACACGCGGCTCGCCGTGCGAATGCAGCGCGTGCTGACGCTCGAGGGTGGAATTCTGGTCAATCGCCCCGTTTCCTGAGTCTTAACATCCCGGTCCGCTGCTGGTATCGATGGGCGAGGTGATTCCGCCGCAGGGCCGGAGCAGGGATGCGTTTGCCGCTGCATGCGCTGGCGTTTCTGGCCGGCATCCTCCTGGTCGAGACACGGCCCGCGCTCGAGGTCGTCACACCGACAATTCCGCTGGTCATCGTTGTGTGCGCGGTTTGTGGCCGCTTCGGGCCGCGCACCATGACGACGCTGGGCCTCGGAATCATATATACCTGGATGCGCGCGACGATCGCGCTCCAACCGTCGCTTCCCCCGGAAACAATCGGGGCTGATCTCGTCATTGCCGGCGACGTCGTGTCGCTGCCCGAGGTGGATTCGGAGAGAGTCCAGTTCGAATTTGCGCCTGAGAAGGAATCGGCCGGCGGATTCCCGTCGCGGCTGCGGCTGTCCTGGTATCGCGCCGAACGATTGCCCCGCGCTGCCGAGCGTTGGCAGCTCGCAGTGCGACTGCGCGCGCCGCGCGGATTTGCCAATCCCGGCGGGTACGACTACGAGGGTGAGTTGTTTCGCGATGGCGTAGGCGCGACCGGTTATGTGCGCAACTCTCCGCACAACCGCCTGCTCGGGCGGCACACGGCGGCCTATCCGGTGCTCGCTCTGCGAGCCGGGATTGTCGCTCGCATCGAGCAGATTCTCGGTGATTCGCCGGCGAAGGGCGTCATCGCCGGTCTTGCGGTTGGCGCTGCGCAGGGAATCAGCAGCGCCCAATGGCAGGTATTCGCCGCGACCGGCACGACTCACCTCATCGCCATTTCCGGGCTGCACATCACGATGATCGCGGCGCTCGCGATGCTGATCGCGCAAGCGCTATGGCGTTTGCCGCGCACGCGGGCGCCGCGCAGCGTGCGTGCCGAAATCGTCTGCCTGCACGGCGCCGTGGCCGCGACAGCCTACGCGCTGCTCGCGGGATTTTCGGTTCCGACCCAGCGCACGCTGATCATGCTGCTCGCTGGCTTGGCGGCGATCTGGCTCCGCCGCTCGCAACCGCCATCAAACGTTTTGTCATTGGCGCTGATCTCGATCCTCGCTCATGACCCGCACGCGGTACTGACCGCGGGATTCTGGCTGTCGTTCCTCGCCGTCGCGGCGATCTTCGTGGGTGTGAGCAGCCTGCTCGAACAGCGACGGCTGCTGAGGGCGTTTCTCGCGACCCAGGGAGCGGTCTCGGTGGCATTGGTTCCAGTGACCGTGCCGCTGTTCGGCAACGTTTCTCTCATCGCACCGCTCGCCAATTTCTTTGCCATTCCGCTCTTCAGCGGGGTGCTCGTTCCGGGAATCCTGCTGAGCCTGTTACTCGCGTGGCCGGCGCCCGGATTGGCTGAGCTGTTGCTCGAGTCCGTGGCCTGGATCCTTGGGGCATCCTGGCCGCTTCTCGAAGGGGCGGCCGGTCTGCCGGGAGCGCTCGTTCACCTGAGAGCGCCGGACGCATGGCAGGTTGCGGTACTGGCATTCACCGCCCTCGTGGTCATGACCCCGCTGCCTGCATTGCTGCGCGCACCGGGGCTGCTGGTACTGGCACCCCTCGTCTTTTCCGTCCCCGAGCGTCCTGCGACGGGAGATTTCATGCTCACGACACTCGATGTAGGGCAGGGACTGGCGGTGTTCGTGCGCACGCGATCGCATTCCCTGTTGTTCGATGCGGGGCCAACATTCCGCAGCGGCCGATCGGCGGGTGAGCTCGTTGTCGTGCCTTATCTGCATCATTCTGGTGTCAGGAAACTCGACCTGGTGGTCGCGAGTCATGCGGACAATGACCACATCGGTGGCATCGCCGCCGTCGAGCGCGCCTTCAGCATTCGTACCCTGCGCCATGGCGGCGACAGGTCTCCGGGCCGGGCGCCGGCAGCGCCTTGCGTGCGTGGTGAGGCGTGGATCTGGGACGGCGTGCGGTTCGAGTTCGTGCACCCGGCTGCGCGGGCGCGCTGGACTGACAACAACGGGTCGTGCGTCCTGCGGATTGCCGGTCGCGGCGGTAGCGCTCTGCTGACCGGCGACATCGAAGCCGACGCCGAGGCGGAGCTGGCCGCGCGCAACGACTTGCGGACCGCGGATGTCGTCATCGTCCCGCATCACGGCAGCCGCAGCTCGTCGACCGAGGATCTGGTTCGGCGCGTCCGCGCGAGCCATGCAATCGTGTCGGCCGGTGCCGGCAACCGTTGGAAGTTTCCGCACACGGTCGTGGTCGATCGCTGGTGCGCCGCTGGTGCCGCGGTCATCGACACTGCGAACTGGGGTGCGATTACCGTCCGCTTTGATTCGTCGGCGCGCACGTGGCAGCCACGCGCGCAGCGTCTGGACCACCGACGCTATTGGCATTCGACCACGCCGCTCGCCGGTGAATCTCGATGCCGCGGGTAAGCGCCGCGGGTCAAGCGGAATACTCCGCCAAAACAAATGTTTATGCACTCCGGCAGGTGAAGTATCATGCGCCGCCGTTGTAACGCCATATCTCCTTCGAGGCATGTGGGAAATCATCCAAGCAGGCGGCCCGTTCATGTGGCCGATCATCTTTTGCTCGATCGCCGCGGCCGCGATCACCCTCGAGCGTCTCTGGACGCTGAAGCAGAGGCGCGTTCTCCCCGCCGATCTCACCGAGCAGGTCTGGAAGTGGCTGAGCGCCAACCAGATCAACGACAAGCTCATCACCGCGCTCGAGCAGAACTCCCCCCTGGGAAAAGTGCTGGCGGTCGGCTTGATCAACCGGCATCGGCCCCGCGAGGTCATGATCGAGCGACTGCAGGATACCGGGCGGCACGTCGTGCACGAACTCGAGCGGTTCCTCAACACGCTCGGTACGATTGCGACAATCTCGCCGCTGCTCGGATTGCTGGGCACGGTCACCGGCATCATCAATTCGTTCAGCGCCATCTCGACCGGCGGCATGGGTGATCCACGCGTGCTGTCCGCCGGAATCTCCGAGGCCCTGCTCGCCACCGCCGCAGGCCTGTGCGTGGCGATCCCGTCGCTCTTTGCCTATCGTTTCCTGCGCGGCAAGGTTGAGCGCATCGTGGTGCAGATGGAGAAGGAAGCCATGAAACTCGTCGAGGCGATCGAGGCGGGCGAGGGCCGCACCGCCTGATGGCGTGCACGTGACCTCGAGGTGATGCGGTGATTCTCAAGCCACGGGTGAGCGAAGAACCCGAGATCCAGCTCATTCCTCTGGTCGACGTCGTGTTGCTGCTCCTGATCTTTTTCATGGTCTCGAGCACCTTTTCGTTCGAGGGCCGGATCAAGGTGCTGCTCCCCGAGGCCAACGCCGTGCAGGACGCGCCGACCGCCAAGGCCCCGATCGTCGTCACGGTCACCACGCAAGGCGCTTATCGGGTTAACGAGCGAGCTCTCATCAACAACAGTCCGGAAACGCTGCGCAATGCGCTGCTCAAGGTCGCGGGGAACTCGCGCGACGCTCCGGTAACGATTCGCGCCGACGCACGGGCAACGCACCAATCCGTCGTAACCGCCATCGATGTCATCGGTCGCCTGGGCTTTGCGCAGATCAACATCGCCACGCTCAACGAGCGCGATGGCGGATAAGTCCTCCAAGCTGCCGATTTCCAAAGATGCACTCCGCGTCTACCAGCGCCTGTTGCGGTACGCATTGCCCCACTGGCCGGTGTTCAGCATCGGCATCGCCGGCATGCTGCTCGCTGCCGCGACCGATTCCGGGCTGGCGCTGCTGGTCAGGGAGTTCCTGAACGGCGCATTCATCGAGCGCAACCGGGAAATGCTCTGGCTGGTTCCCGCCGGCGTGTTCATGCTTTTCCTGCTGCGCGGAATCGGGGACTACGTTGCGAACTATTTTCCCGGCTGGGTTGGCCGTCAGGTCATCAAGACGCTGCGCGCCGAGCTCTTTGCCCACTACCTGAATCTGCCGACGCGCTACTTCGACCGTGAGGCCTCGGGCCAGATGCTGTCGCGGCTCACCTACAACATCGAGATGGTGGCGGAGGCGGCGACCAATGCCATCACGGTGATGATCAAGGACACGCTCACCATCGTGGGCCTGCTCGGCGTGCTGTTCTACATCAACTGGCGGCTGACGCTGTTCAGCCTCATCGCCGCGCCGCTGATCGCGCGGCTGATCCAACGGATCAACAGCCGGTTCCGCCGCTACAGCGCGCGCATCCAGAGTTCCATGGGCGATGTCACCCGGGTCGCCAAGGAGGCTATCGACGGCCACCGCCTGATCAAGCTCTTCAATGCGCAGGAGTTCGAGACGCAGCAGTTCGAGCGTGTCAACGAGCAGAACCGTCACAGTTACATGCGCCTCATCAGGACCAAGGCGGTGAGCAACCCGGTGGTGCAGCAGATCGCGGCGATCGGGCTCGCGGCGGTGATGTACATCGCCATTCAGCAGCTGCTGGCGGACGAGCTCAGGGTCGATGATTTCATCGGCTTCCTCACGGCGCTGCTGTTGATCACGGCGCCCCTCAGGCGGTTGGTGGCCATGGGCGGACCGTTACAGCAGGGGATCGCCGCCGGCGCGAGCGTATTTGAAGTGCTGGACGTGCCTGCCGAGGACCTGGGTGGACAGCGAACGCTGGGCCGGGCGCGGGGCGAAGTCGAATTCCGAGCCGTGACGTTTACCTACGCAGCCGAGAAAGGGCCCGTGTTGCGCCAGGTCAGCTTTCAGGTGAGCGCTGGGGAGACGCTGGCGATCGTCGGCAAGTCGGGCAGTGGCAAGTCCACCCTCGTGAGCCTGCTACCGCGTTTCTACGATCCGCAATCCGGCAGTGCGTGCCTCGACGGTCACGATGTCCGCGAGTACAGGCTGAAGGACCTCAGGGGACAGGTGAGTCTGGTTACGCAGGACGTGGTGCTCTTCAATGACACGATCCGCAACAACATCGGCTTTGGCGGCGTCGTGGCTTCTGCCGGTGCCATCGAGGAAGCTGCGCGTGCGGCGCATGTGCTGGAGTTTGCCGAGCAATTGCCCAGCGGTCTTGACACGATGGTAGGAGATCGCGGGGTGCTGCTGTCGGGTGGGCAGCGTCAGCGCATCGCGATTGCGCGCGCTCTGCTCAAGGATGCGCCGGTACTCATTCTCGATGAGGCGACTTCGGCGCTCGACAGCGAGTCGGAGCGGCACATCCAGCAGGCGCTCGCGGGACTCATCCGGAACCGTACGACACTCGTGATCGCCCACCGGCTGTCGACGGTCGAGAATGCGGACCGGATCCTGGTGCTGGATGACGGCTGCGTGGTGGAGAGCGGGACGCACAGGGAGCTGCTGGCGCGCGCCGGCCCCTACGCCACGCTCCATCGCCTGCAGTTCAATGCCTGAGGCCTCGCGCGGCCCGACCGGTGGAATGACGCCGTGATGAGTGGAGCACTGCACGACTGGTTGCAGCGCGTCTGGTACGCGAGTCACCCTGCGGGGGTCCTCTTGCTCCCCTTCAGCTGGCTGTTTGGTGCGGTCGTGCGTCTGCGTCGCTGGCTGTATCGCGTCGGTCTGCTTAGCGCGATCGACGTCGGTTGCCCGGTCGTTGTAGTCGGCAATGTGTCGGTCGGTGGTACCGGAAAAACGCCGCTGACGTTGTGGCTCGCCCTGCAGTTGCGCTCAGCCGGCCTGCGACCTGGCATCGTCATGCGCGGCTATCGCGGGAAGTCGCGTGCGCCGCGGCTCGTGACGGCGGACGCAGCCGTGAGCGAGGTCGGCGATGAGGCGCTGCTCCTCGCGCGCCGTAGCGGCTGCCAGCTCGCGGTGGGCGCCGATCGCGTGGCCGCCGCACGCCTGCTCGCCGCGAGCGGACTCGACATCATCATCGCCGACGATGGGCTGCAGCATCTGAAGCTCAAGCGTGTCGCGGAAATCGTCGTCATCGACGGCGAGCGGCGCTTCGGCAACCGGCGCCTGCTCCCCGCAGGTCCATTGCGTGAGCCGTTGCGACGCCTGACCGAGGTCGATGCGCTCGTCGTCAACGGTGAGCCGGTGGTGGAGCAGGAAATACCGATGAGCCTGGCTGCCACTGATGCGGTGACGCTGGCGGGGGGAGCACGCCGGGCGCTTGAGCACTTCGCACCTGGCCCCGTACATGCGGTGGCGGCGATCGGCAACCCGGCGCATTTCTTCAGAATGCTCGAATCCTTTCGTATCCGGGTGATCCCGCATGCGCTGCCCGACCACCATCGGCTCGAGCGCGGGGATATGGAGTTCGGCGACTCGCTACCGGTGCTGATGACGGAAAAGGATGCGGTGAAATGCGAGTCGTTTGCCGATCAGCGTCACTGGTTCGTGCCGGTGGACGCGGTATTCGATGAGGAGGATGGGCGCGCGCTTCTCGACCTGGTGCTGCGCCGCGCGGGGATTCGCTGACGGCATGGTTAATCCGCCGTCGCCTTCCACCCCGACATTCGCACAGTTCCCGACACGCGCCACCGTCACTTCGTACGAATCGTCAGCGATCGCGGGATACGCCGCCGGATCACTTGCGACTATCAGGTAAGGATAGGGAACCGTGGAAAAGTCGGGGAGGAAGGCGCCAGAGGGCCTCTTACGCGAGGGCGTCTCCTCGCGGCTAAGTCCGACCGACTGCTAGTGCTTGCGCTTTCTTCGCGGCCGGCGGCTCGCGCCGTCACCGTCCGCGCCGATGTCGTAATCGTCGAAATCGCTGAGCTGTTCAGAGGTGCGTTTATCCTCCATGAGCCGCTCCAGCCGCCGCCAGGCAGGATCGGTGACCTTGGGTCCACGGCGCTTCAAGGACTCCAGGTCCTTGATCAAATGATCGACGTCGAGGTCCGACTCTTCGACGACCTCGTCTTCCTCTTCGTCGTATTCGTCTGATTCGGTCTTCTCGCTCATCCGAATCGGTTTCGGGTCGGTCTCCCGTCCGTAACGACACGCGGCGCCGGTTATAAGGCGAATCGAATCGAGTGGCAAGAGCCGCAGCGGGCGCCGGGCAGGTGGATCGTGACCGCCGTCACGCCGGACGCGGAATTGTCACATTCACGCGACAAGCTCATTCAACTGGAAGATAGGCAGGAGGAGGGCAAAAACGATACCCATTACGATCAGCCCCATGAGCACGATCAGCGCCGGACCCATCAGACCCAGCAGGGCGCCGATCAGGCCGTCGAGCTCGCGCTCCTGGTTTGTGGCCGCACGCTCGAGCATGGTTTCAAGCTCACCGCTGGTTTCGCCGCTCGAGATGAGGTGGATGGTCATCGGTGGAAACAGCCGGCTCGCACCGAGGGACTTGCCGATCGGGGATCCCTCGCGGATGCGTTCGCTGGCCTCGGTGACGGCTTCGCGCATCGGGATGTTGGTGACGACCTCGCTCGCGATGCGCAGGCTCTCCATCACCGGTACCGCGCTCGCGGTGAGGATGCTCATCGTGCGCGTAAACCGCGCGGTGTTGAAGCCTCGCACCAGCCGGCCCATGAGCGGAAGCCGGAGCAGCGCGTGGTGGAACTGCCGGCGCGGCCCCTCGTTCCGCAGCCAGCGAGCCACGAGCCACATGGCAATCGCGAAGGCGATGAGTACGTAGATGCCGTAGGCGCGGAAGAATTCGCTGCTGCCGATGAGTATCTGGGTTGCGAACGGCAGCTCTCGCTTGCTGCTCTCGAACACGTTCACGACCTTCGGCACCACGAATACCAGCAACAGCGAAACGATGCCGAAGCACATCACGGTCAGCGCGATGGGGTACACCAGCGCGTTACTCACCTTCTGCCGGATCTGCTGGCGGCTCTCGGTGTAGTCGGCCAGTCGCTCGAGCACGACGTCCAGCCGGCCGGACTGTTCGCCGGCCGCGACGGTGGCGCGATAGATCTCCGGGAAGACGTTCGGAAACTCGGCAAAGCCGTCGGCGAGCGTGTGTCCTTCCATCACCCGCGAACGGACGCCGAGGAGGATGCTCTTGATGCGGGGTTTCTCGGTCTGCTGTGACACGGCCAGCAGCGATTCCTCGAGAGGCAGGCCGGAGCGCACCAGGGTGGCGAGCTGCCGCGTAAGCAACGCGAGATCGGTCGACGAAATGCGGCCCGTGAAGCTGAATCCCTGCTGGCGCTGCGACTCGGTCTTAACGACCTCGGCCACGTTGACCGGCAGAAGTTGCTGTTCGCGCAGCAACTGGCGGACCTGGCGCGCGGTATCGCCTTCGACGACACCTTTACGTTCGCGACCCTGGGTGTCGACCGCCGTGTATTCGAAAGCGCCCACCCCTCACCCGCCTTCGGCACCCTCTCCCCGTGTCGCGGGGAGAGGGTAGGGTGAGATTCGACGCCCTCTCCCGCTTGCGGGAGAGGGTTTCTCAGTCTTCGCGCGTGACACGCAGCAACTCTTCGAGGGAGGTCTCGCCGCGAAGGACCTTGGCACGCCCGTCATCGCGGATGCTGGGGCCCAATGTGCGCGCGTGGCGCTCGAGCTCGTGCTCACCGGCACCATCGTGAATCATCGTGCGCATCGTGTCGTCGACCGCCACCAGCTCGTAGATGCCCGTTCGTCCGCGGTAGCCGGCGTTGGCGTCCGACCCGGGACGATAGAGTATCGGGGCGGCGGCCGAGGCGCTCAGGCTGAGCAGGCGCCGCTCGTAGTCACCGCCGACATAGGGCTGGCGCGTATCAGGGTTGAGCACGCGCAAGAGGCGCTGGGCCAGGACACCGATCAGCGATGACGACAGCAGGAACGGCTCCACTCCCATGTCGCGCAGTCGGGTCACCGCACCGACCGCGGTGTTGGTGTGCAGCGTGGACAACACGAGGTGTCCGGTGAGGCTCGCCTGCACGGCGATATGCGCAGTCTCGATGTCACGGATCTCTCCCACCATCACGACATCCGGATCCTGGCGCAGGATGGCGCGCAGCCCGCGCGCGAAGGTCATTTCCACCTTGGTGTTGACCTGCGTCTGGCCGATGCCGTCGATGTAGTACTCGATCGGGTCCTCGACGGTCATGATGTTGCGCGTGTTGTCATTGATGCACTCGAGCGCTGCGTACAACGTGGTCGTCTTGCCGGACCCGGTCGGCCCGGTGACCAGGATGATCCCGTGCGGCCTGTGAATCAGCTCGTCCATCGTGCGCTGCGTCGGGGCATCCATGCC
>DATBVX010000131.1:0-2220 GCA_036515135.1 Steroidobacteraceae bacterium | reverse complement strand
CGCCGCGCCGGCGATGCTCGAGCGCCTGCGCCAGGCCGTGATGCGGGACGAAAACGTGTTCGCGGTGCTGATGGAGGCAGTGCGCGTGTGCTCGCTCGGGCAGATCACGCACGCGCTGTTCGAGGTGGGCGGGCAGTACCGGCGCAGCATGTGAACGAACGAGTCGACCGTCTATCTGATCCCGCGCACCTCTAAGTCATCGACAAGGTATACCACCGTCCGGTCCACGCGCGTTTCCGGAGGAAATTCGTACTCGAACCGGATCTCCAGCTCCTTCTTGCCCCGCGTCACAAAGGCCAGGCGCGATTGTTTCCACTCGGGTCGCGCCGACTTGTGGACTCCGCAGTAGACCATCTTCGATTGCCACGGACCCTTGTCGACGCGGTAGTCGACGCTCAGTGAACCGAGACAGTTGTGGGTTCTGCTGGGGTTTGAAGTGGAAAGGCGCCAGAACTCAAGCTCTACCCTGCTGAAGCCCTCAACTCGGAACGGCACGTAGCGACCGTCCAATCGCGAGCTCAGCAACACCGAGCTCATCGATCTTGCAAAGTACTCCAGCTTCCCGGGATTGCCTTCGGGGATCGCATTGATCGCCCTACGGCCACTGCGTGCGCGGGCGTCGTGCGCCCAGGCGAGCTGCCCATCCTGGACAAGCGGGCCTGTGCTGGAACTGGGAGCCTCAGGGTTGTTTTCGAACGAAGTGCTGAGAAGGCGTACCACGTCTCCAGCAGTCCCCTCGTTCGCCGTCGCCTCCGGGACCGCGGCTTCGATCTGCGTCCGAGGAACAGACGACACTTCGGCCGCCCCTTCGTACGCATATTCGTCGATCTGCGCGTTGCCGTTCGGTGCGATGTCGACGTAATAGCGTCCCGTCCCCAAGGGACCCCTGGCCCGAACTCTCGCGCTGAAGGTCCAGTTGTGCTCGCTCGCTTCCAGCAGTGCCAATGACCGGACGCCGCCTAGCCTTCGGTTGATGGCATTGTCGGATCTAATCGCGTCCGCGACTGCCTGGAAGGGGTTGGACAACAGATGCGGCCCCAGCAGTGCACCCATTAGTACAAGGCCGAGAGCAAACAGCCCCGAGGCGCGTGGCCATCCAAGATAGAGCGTCCACACCGAACCTCGCGGAGGGAGTCCGAATTCCATACGAGTTTCGGGGTGGTACAGCAGGGCAGCGAGAAGGGGAACAATCAGGAAGTAGACTGCGGCAATCAACCACGAAGACTCGACCTCAAGTTCGAAAGCGATTCCCTCGGAGAGAGCGTACTGTCCTGCAGTTGCGATTACGCACAGCAATCCGGCAAGCAGCAATGCCAAGAACAGCGCGATGCCCCTCTTGACCCATTTGTACGTGATGCTGCTACTCTGCAAGAGCTTGTAGCCGGCATAACAGTAGAAGAGGCTTCCGCCAGAGAAACTGAATTGCTTCATGATCGCGTAGACGAGCATCGCGGTCTCGGCGATGCCGACGAGAATCAGGATCCAGGCCGCCGTCTTTAGTTTCACGGACATGGCTCGAGGTGCGCGGTCTATGGAGAAGTGGTATTACCGCAGCGGCTTCGCCGAGATCGCGTGGCCGATCTGCCAGGGGCGCGGCAATGCGGCGTGCGCGGCCCTGACTTGGGCCAGCCGCTCGAGCAGCGCCGCGGGCATCGGCACGGTGCGCCGCGCAGTCTGGCTGACATAGGCGCTGAGCGACTCGCAGGACGCGGCCAGGTAGCCGTCGTGGGCGTGGAACATCTCCTGGTAGAAGTGGACGCGCTTCGCATCGTGATCGAGCAGGCGCGCCTCGAAGCGCAGCGCATCGCCCTTCTTCACCTCGCGCAGGAAGTTGAGGTGAGATTCCAGCGCGAAAGTCGTCGCGTCGTTCTCGCGGCGGAACTCCGGCGTGACGCCGAGGAACTGGAAGAACTCCTCCGCCGCCATGTCGAAGGCGACGTGGTAGTAGCCGACGTTCATGTGGCCGTTGTAGTCGATCCACTCGGGGCGCACCACGGCACTCGCGGCGGCGAAGGGGGCACGAATCGCGTCCAGGCGCATGATGGCTCAAGTTTAACGGCGGGGAGGGCGCAGATGGCATCACTGACGGAGCTCGGCGCCGCGGTCGGCGCGCGGCTCATGGAACGCGGGCAGACGCTCGCGGTGGCGGAATCCTCGGCGGGCGGGGTGATCAACGCAGCCTTGGTCGCGGTCCCTGGCGCTTCGGCCTACTACGTCGGC
>DATBVX010000130.1:0-9735 GCA_036515135.1 Steroidobacteraceae bacterium | reverse complement strand
TGGAGCCTAACTGCTTGCCGGTCCGTGGGTGTTCCTCAATCCACCACATGCCCTATTGTGCCTAGACCATATATGATCTGTCAATGCGTCGCCCGACAGCGGCCTAACTATATCTATGCGGCATAGGTGACGCAGAATAATGCATTAAACACGCCAGATAATCACTTCGCGTAGGCCTTAACGATCTGATTTGCTTGCGCACGTACGGCTGTTATCCGGCTCCAAGGACGCGTCCGTTATATGGCAGCAGCGCTCCTGCTCGACGTCGTTCGTGACCGCATCCGGGCGAAGCATTACAGCTATCGCACGGAGAAGGCATATCTGCAGTGGATTCGCCGATTCGTTCGGTTTCATCGCGGCCGTCATCCGCGTGAAATGGGCAAAGGGGAGGTTGAGCGTTTCCTGACAACTCTGGCGACGCGCGATCACGTTTCCGCGTCGACGCAAAACCAGGCTCTTGCCGCTCTCCTGTTTCTCTACCGCGAGGTGCTCAGCATAGAGCTCCCATGGCTCGATGGCGTGGTGCGGGGCAAGCGACCGGTAAGCATGCCCGTGGTCCTCACGCGGCATGAAACTTGGGCGATGCTCGGCCAGCTGAACGGGGAGCCCTGGTTGATTGCGAGCCTGTTGTACGGTTCCGGGCTGCGCGTTCTCGAGTGCCTGCAGATTCGCATCAAGGACATTGACCTTGAATACCGATCAATCACGGTGCGCGACGGAAAGGGGCAGAAAGACCGAGTCGTTCCAATCGCGGAAATGCTGCTGCCACACGTCTCGACGCAGATGGATCGCACGCGCGCGATGTTCGAGGCGGATCGATCAGCAGGGCGCCCGGGAGTCTCGCTGCCTCAGGCACTTGCGCGCAAGTATCCGCGCGCGTCGACGAGCTGGCCGTGGCAGTTCCTCTTTCCATCACCCACGCTGTGCGCCGATCCGTACGGCGCTGGCCCAATTCGCCACCATTTACACCCGCAGCGAATTCAGCGCGCCGTGAGCGATGCCGTGCGACGTGCCGGAATCACCAAGCCGGCGACACCGCACACACTGCGGCACAGCTTTGCCACGCACCTGCTCGAGTCGGGCGCGGATATCCGAACTGTGCAGGAATTGCTCGGTCACTCAGACGTGAAGACGACGCAGATCTACACGCACGTCCTGCATCGCGGCGGCACGGGTACGCGCAGTCCGCTGGATTTTCTGTCCGGCGCCCTCGCAGCTCCCGCCGTCAAGCCGCTCGTGCCGTCACGGGGGACTCCGCAGCCTTCATCTGGAAACAGTGCCGGGTCGCGGCTTCGTGGGTAGCTGGGCCGACATTGACCGGTGAACATCAGACGCCGGGACGGCCGATCTGCTCCAGCAGCCCGAACACGAACGACACCAGAGCGAGTCCACCGGCGAACAACAGCACGGCCAATACGAAGCAGAGATTCGCCACGCGCTGCGCCTCGGGGCCGTGCAGTACTCGATTTACGCGCACGTGTCGCGAACCGGGCGGCGGAAAGACATCCGCCTGGCGTACGCGCCAGGCGAAGTGCCCGATCCAGATCGCAACGCCGACCACCGACACGCTCATGATCACGGCGAGTGTGCGCAGCAATACGACGACACGCTCGACATCCTCGAGCGTCGGCACGTTCACGTCATCCGTGAGTTTCCTCACTTCGACCGCGAGCCATACGAGCAACGTGAAACCGCCCAGCACTCCGAGGATGATGAGCAGCATGAGCAGTCGCCGCCCGATTGGCGCCGGATGCGGCCTGCGACGCTCGTTTTCGCCCGGCCGGGGACCTTCTTCTGCCGGATCCATTCTCAATGCCCGTCTGCGGCTTGCTTGCCGAGCCGCCGTTCGCGTGCTCGATTCAGCACCTCACAGACCTCTTCCGCCCCGGCGACAATCCGCGTCGTAGCGCGTGCGATGCGATCGACTTTCAGCACGTAGAGATTTCCCAGCTCGACAGCACGCAGATTCCGCCAAGGACGCCAGATCGCGAAGGGGTCGTCGCGCACGTCATCGCCCGCGAGGATGGTCTCCGGGTTGCGCTCGAGGACGGCCTCGAGGCTCACCGGTGGCGCGAGCTGTTCGAGATCAGCGAACACGTTGCGGCCGCCACACAGCGCCAGCATTTCGCTGATCAGATGCCGGCCATTGATCGTATAGAGCGGCGTGGAAGAGATCTGGTAGAAGACGCTGATCGGCGCGTCGGTGGCATGTTCGAGCTTGAGCTGCTCGATCGCCGTCGAATACGCAAGCGCTGCGTGTTCCGCAGTCGCGCGGGTTCCCGTCAGCTCGCCCACCCGGCGGAGCGCCAGCGCAATGTCACCCAGCTGCGTGGTGCTGATGCGCTCGACGTTGAGCCCGAGATGCTTGAGCTTCTCGATCACCGGCTCGGGCGTGCCGGTGTCCCACACCAGCACCAGATCCGGCTCGAGCGCCAGCACGCGCTCGTAGTCCACCTGGAACGCATCGCCGACGCGCGGAATATTCTGCGCTTCGGCCGGGAAGTCGCTGAATAAGTCGGCACCCACCAGCCGATCGCCAGCGCCGACGGTGAAGACGAGCTCAGTGAGATTCGGCGCAAGGCTGACGATCCGTTGCGCCGGCCGCGATTGCTGCGGTGTTGCCGGCGCCGGAATCGTGGCGGCGAGCGCAGCGGCAGCGGCGAGCGCGACCCCATGCAGCTTCATCGCGGCGGCACCTTCAGCGGACCCAGCCGATGAGCACCAGCGCCGAGATGAAAACCAGCCAGATGAGGAGTGCGCGCGTGATGAGGCGCATGCACGCGCGAACCCGTTCGGCGCCCGGCAGCGCGAGAACGTCCTCGGTCTCGTTGGTCGCTCCAAGGGCTCCGGTCCCGACGCTCGCCAGCAGGTGATCGTTGGTGTCGAAGAAGCGGGCGCTGGCGTTCTGCATCTGCCGCCGCCACTCACCCAGCGCCTGCTCGAAACTGCCGGCCAGCGCGTAACCGAGCGACAGCAGCCGCGCCGGTGCCCACGCCAGGACGCCATAGATCGCGTGCAATGCGTCGACGAAATCCGGAACGTGCTCGGAGCCTTCCGCACGACCGCGGTACTCGAACACCGCGCGCCTGCGCATCAGGTCGCTCACCCGGAACAGCCAGGCGCCGGCAGGCCCAAGCAGCATGAACCAGAAGACAACGCCGAACAGGCGATTGTTGGTCTGCACGAAGATCGCCTCTTCCAGAGTGTCGGGGCCGACGCCGGTGCGCTGCCCGGCATCGTGCTCCATGATTTCGCGCGCGACGCGCGCAGCGGCCTCACGATCGCCGCGTTCCAGCGCCTCGATATAGTCGTCGACCTCGTCCTTGAGATCGCGCGGCCCGAGCGAGAACACCAGCACGAAGGCCGCAAATGCGATGAACACGACGCCGAGCAGCACGTCGTGGAACGCCCAGGCGATGAGCGCCACGGGCAGGGCCGGAAGCAGCACCAGCAGGATCGTGAGGAAGAGCGCGGCTCCACCGCGCACGTTGCGAAAGCGCGCCAGCGCCCAATCGAGATAGCCATCGAACCAGCGCGGTTCCCGCAGGTGCAGGAGGTGCGTCAGCGTGCGCTCAAGCACCAGACCGAGGAGCAGGGCGAGAAGTGTCATGCGTGAATCAGAAGCCGGGGCTGGTGCTCGTTTCGAGCGCCACCAGCGTCCTCAATCGCGGCCAGTCGAACGCGGGACCGGGATCGGTCTTGCGGCCAGGCGCGATGTCGCTGTGGCCCACGAGGCGTACGGGACTGAGGGTTGGATACGCGCGGCACAGCACGACGATCACGTGAGCAAGCGCATGGTATTGCCGCTCTTCATAGGCGCTCGCATCGGTTCCTTCGAGCTCGATGCCGATCGAGAAGTCGTTGCAAGGACCGCGACCGGCGTAGCTCGACGGGCCCGCGTGCCAGGCACGCAGGTTGAACGGCACGTATTGCGTCAGGACGCCCTGCCGGTCGATCAACAGATGCGCCGACACATTCATGCCCGAGATCTCGGCGAAGTACGGATGCTCGTCCGGTGGCAGCGTGTTGCAGAACAAGCGGTCGATCCACGGTCCACCGAATTCGCCCGGCGGCAGGCTGATGCCGTGCACGACAATGAGGTCCGTCTCGACGCCCGGCGGCCGCGGATCACAATTGGGTGACTCGACCCGGCGCACGGGGACGAGCCAGCCCGTCGCCACGTCGACCTGGATATCGCCCCTGCTGCCGGTGCTCCGCTCACGCCTGGCCATTCGCCCTCGTTCGTCAGGTTCCGAGGCGCGGATGATGCCAGAAACGCCTAAAATTCACTCCCATGCCGCAAGCAAACAACAACAAGGAACTGTCCCGACGCGATCTCGAGGTGGTCTGGCATCCGTGCACGCAGATGCGCGACCACGAGACGCTGCCGATGATTCCCATCCGGCGCGGACAAGGCGTGTGGCTCGAGGACTACGCGGGGCAGCGTTACCTGGACGCCATCAGTTCGTGGTGGGTGAACCTGTTCGGCCATGCCAATCCCTACATCAATGAGCGGATGCGCAGGCAGCTCGACCAGCTCGAGCACGTCATCCTCGCCGGCTTCACGCACGAACCTGCGGTCGAGCTGGCGGAAAGGCTGACGCGCCTCGCGC
The DNA here is from genome assembly GCA_036515135.1 of Steroidobacteraceae bacterium. GTDB lineage: Bacteria > Pseudomonadota > Gammaproteobacteria > Steroidobacterales > Steroidobacteraceae > DATBVX01. The sequence goes on along the minus strand of DATBVX010000130.1, from coordinate 5,122 downwards.
CAGCGGGCCTGACACGCTGTTTTTACGCCGACAACGGCTCGGCCGCCGTCGAGATTGCGGTCAAGATGAGCTTTCACTACTGGCGCAACTGCGGACGCCCCGCCAAGCAACGGTTCATCACGCTCAGCAACAGCTATCACGGTGAGACCCTGGGTGCGCTCGCGGTCGGCAACGTCGAGCTCTACAAGTCGATCTACCAGCCACTCTTGATGGATGTCATTACCGTGCCCTCGCCCGACTGCTATGAGCGCGAGCCGGGCGAGAGCTGGGAAACCCATTCACGGCGCAAGTTCGCGCTGATGCATGAGACGCTCGAGCGCCACGCGGACGACGTCGCTGCAGTCATCGTCGAGCCGCTGGTGCAATGCGCAGGAAACATGCGCATGTATCACCCCGTTTATCTCGAACTGCTGCGCGAAGCCTGTGATCGCCACGACGTGCTCCTGATCGCGGATGAGATCGCGGTCGGGTTTGGACGCACCGGGACGATGTTCGCCTGTGAACAGGCGCGAGTTCGCCCGGACCTGATGTGTCTGTCGAAAGGCCTCACCGGCGGTTATCTGCCGCTTTCCGCGGTGCTCGCCACCGAGCCGATCTATCGGGCGTTCTACGACGAATACACGAAGCTCACGGCGTTCCTGCACTCCCACAGTTACACCGGCAATGCGCTCGCCTGCAGCGCGGCACTGGCAAGCCTCGATCTGTTTGAGCGCGACGGCGTCATCGCGCGCAACCATGAGTTGTCGAGGCGGATGGGCGGCCTGGCGCGCGATCTCACGGATCATCCACACGTCGCGGAAGTCCGCCAGCACGGCATGATCGTCGCCATCGAGATGGTGCGCGACAAGCATGCCCGCGAGCCGTACGACTGGCGCGAGCGGCGCGGGCTGACGGTTTACCAGCATGGTCTCAAGCGCGGCGTCCTGCTGCGACCGATCGGCAACGTCGTCTACTTCATGCCGCCGTACGTGATCAACGAGGACGAGATCCGCCTCATGGTCGAGGTCGCGCGCGAGGGGATAGAGCTCGCCACATGCGCGTGACGCGGGTGTTCGTCGAAGAGCCACTGGGCGCTGGACGCGAGATGCGTCTCGGCACAGCCGCCGCAGCCCATGTGAGCCGCGTGTTGCGTCTCAGGATCGGCGATGAGCTCGTCTTGTTCGACGGCCGAGGCGGTGAATATCCTGCGGCGATCATCGAATCGCACGCGACCACGCTGCGGGTGCACATCGGCGAGCATCGATCGGTCGAGCGCGAATCGCCCTTGAGGATCACGCTCGCGCAGGGAATCTCGCGTAGCGAGCGCATGGACTGGGTGATGCAGAAAGCCACCGAGCTCGGGGTCGCGGCAATCGTGCCGGTCGTGACGGAACGCAGCGTGGTGAAGCTCGACGCCTCGCAGGCGCTGAAAAAGCATCAGCACTGGCGCGCCATCGCGATCAGCGCCTGCGAACAGAGCGGCCGCAATCTCCTGCCCGATCTGGCCTCGTCGGTCGCGCTCGAACGCTGGCTGGCGGAAGCTCCGAGCGACGGCGCTCGCGTGTTGCTGGACCCGACGGCAGGCGGCGGATTCGGTTCGCTCGGGCAGTTGTCGGCGGTGACGCTCTTGATCGGCCCTGAGGGCGGTCTCTCTTCTCGAGAACGCGAGCTCGCCGCGAGGCATGGATTTCAATCCGTGCGCTTGGGCCCGCGCATCCTCCGCACCGAAACTGCGGCGATTGCCGCGATCAGCGCGCTGCAAGCGATGCTCGGCGACGCCAGCAAATGACGCAGTGTGCCGAGAGCTTACGTTGAACTGCTCGCTGTCGTCTCTTCCGCGATGATTTCTTCGAGCCGCTCGAGGTCGGGAATCAGCGGCGTCTCGTTGATCATGCGCACCTGGCACAGCACCGGCATGCGCTCCGGGAACGTGCGCGTCGTATCCGCCTTCACGACGTCGGGATTCACGCGCACCAGCTGCGGAAAGCCCTGCGTGAGAATGCCGAACACGCCCGATTGGAGCTTCTGCCCGAGGCAAAAGAACACGACGATGCGCGTGCGGCCGCCGGTGCCCGGTATCGACTGACCGCAGGCCCCCTCGAAAGACACGACCGGAACCGTCCGGCCGCTCCAGCTGATCGTCCCGAGATACCATGGCGGTGCACCGGCCATCGCCTCGGGTGCCTGATAGCTCACGACTTCGGCCACGCTTGCGCGCGGCACGATCAGGCGTTCGCCGGCGAGCGGGATCAGGAGGCTGTAGAGTTCGGTTACTGGAATGTCCATCGATACAAGACCCTCACCCCGACCCTCTCCCGCAAGCGGGCGAGGGAGTGGACCTCACCCCAGCCGTCTCCCAAGGGGAGAGGGGGTGTAAATTTCAATTCGCTGCCTGCTTGCGTCTGCGCCGCACCAGCGGTTCAATCGCATCGAGGAGCTGCGCTTCCTGGTACGGCTTGCCGAGATAGTCGTTGACACCGAGCTCGATCGCCCGCGCGCGGTGCTTTTCACCGACGCGCGAAGTGATCATCACGATCGGCACATCCTTCAGGCGTGGGTCGTTGCGCACATGCGAAGCGACCTCGTAACCATCCATGCGCGGCATCTCGATGTCGAGCAGGATCACGTCGGGGACGTGCTCCTGGAGCATGGTCACGGCGTCGAGGCCGTCCTTCGCGGTCATCACACGCATGCCATTGCGCTCGAGCAGGCGTTGCGTCACACGACGCACGGTGATTGAGTCATCCACGACCAACGCGAAGGTGCGCTTGTCCTCACGATCGCGCGGCTGGAAGTCGGGGCTCGGTCGCGAACGCCACTCGGAGCGCACGAGCGCGCCGACATCCAGGATGATCACGATGCGGCCATCGCCGAGGATCGTCGCCCCGGAGATGCCGCGGATACTCGAGATCTGCGGGCCCACGGACTTGACCACGATCTCGCGGCTGCCGACCAGCTCGTCGGCCACGAGAGCGCTCGAATGCTCGCCGGCGCGCACGAGGATCACGGAAACCGATGCGTCGCCTTCGGGCAGCAGTGCCGGACCGCTGCCGAGAAAGGCGCCGAGGTGCTGGAAGCGGTACTTCTGCCCCCCATAGTCGAACGTCGGCGTCTCCTCGGCCAGATGCTGCGCGACCTGCGCGCTGGAGAGCCGCACGACGCCTTCGACGGTCGGCAACGGTAGCGCGTAGAACTCATCGATGACCCGCACGATCAGCGATTGGCTGATCGCCAGCGTGAACGGCAGCCGCACGGTGAACGTCGTCCCGACGCCCGGCGTGGATTCGATGAACAGCGCGCCGCCGAGCTTCTTCACTTCGGTGGCGACGACGTCCATGCCGACGCCCCGCCCCGCGGCCTTGGTCACCGAACCGGCGGTGCTGAATCCGGGCTCGAGGATGAGCTGCATCGCCTCCTCATCGGTGAGCGAGTGCCGCGGATCGACCAGACCCAGCGCCACCGCTTTCTCGCGGATCGCGCGCACGTTCATTCCGGCGCCGTCGTCGGCGACGACGATGACCACCTCCGCGCCTTCGCGATACAGGTTCACCATGATCCTGCCCGACTCCGGTTTGCCCTTCTTGACGCGCTCCGCCGGCAGTTCGAGGCCGTGTACCACCGCGTTGCGCAGCATGTGCTCGAACGGCGGCAGCATCCGCTCGAGGACCTGGCGGTCCAGCTCGCCGGATGCGCCCTCGACCACGAGCTCGGCCTTCTTTCCCGTTTCATTCGCGGCCTGCCGCACCAGCCGGCTCAGTCGCTGGACATGGCGCTGGAACGGCACCATGCGGGTGCGCATCAGCCCGTTCTGCAGCTCGGTAATGACGCGCGATTGCTGCAGCAACAGGTTGTGCGCTTCTTGCGTGAGATTCTCGAGCAGGCCCTGGATGCTTGCGACGTCGCTGGACGATTCGGCCAGCGCACGCGAGAACTGCTGGATCGCCGAATAGCGGTCGAGCTCGAGCGGATCGAAGTCCTTGCGCCGGATCCCCTCGTCGTCGTGACGGTGCAGAATCTGCGCTTCGGTTTCCATCTCGAGCTTGCGCAGCTGCTCCTTCAGGCGCGTCACCGTGCGCGAGAGCTCCTGCAGGTTGAAGTCGATCGAGCTCACCTGCTGTTCGAGCCGCGAACGGAAGATGCTGACTTCACCGGCATTGTTGAGCAGCGTATCGAGCAGGTCGGCGTCGACGCGTGCCAGCTCCTGCCGTTCGCTGGCCGGCTGGGGCTCGCGGCCGGGGGGCAGCGCGATCGGCGTCGCCGACTCGATGTCCTCGGCGGATTCTTCTTCTTCGGCCGTTCGAGAGCTCCACTCGATCGTACGCGGAGCAGGTTCCGATGCGGCTGGAACGGAGACCTTGATCGGCTCGACCATCCTTGGCGGCGCTAACGCCGGCTCATCGCTCAACGTGGGGATCGGTCTCGCGGCGGGCAGCGGCACCGCCGCAACGGGTGACACGGGTGCCATCGTCACCGGCGGTGGTGGGGATACAGCAGCCGGCTTCGAAACAGCCGGTGGCGGCTGAGCGGGCGCCTTTGCCGCGGGCGCTGGCGGAACAGCGGGTGCCTTAGCCGCCGGCGGTGTTGGCACAGCCGGCAGCGGTGCGGCTGCTTGCGTCAGCCCGCGGATGTGAGCGATCAGCTCGCGCGCCTGTGCGACGCGGCGCCCGGCGCCGACTGCGTCGCGCATGTGACTCAGCTCGTCGAGGCTCCCCTGCAGAACTTCATAGGCGCGGTCGTCACCGGAAACTAATCCGTCATCGATCTGGATGACCAGCGTCTCGAGTTCGTGGCTGAGATTCCCCATGGCCGTGATACCGGCCATCCGCGCGCCGCCCTTGAGCGTGTGCAGCTGGCGCTTGAGCTCGAATGCCAGCTCCTTGTTGTTGCGCTCCTGGCTCCAGCCCTGCAGCGCGCGCTCGGCGGCTTCGAGCAACTCGGTCGCCTCCTCGCTGAAGATGGCAGCGACCTCGGCGTCGAACTCCGGGCTCTCCTCCTCGGCTGCCTCAGCGATTGCGGCCGCTATCTGCGACTCGCGGGTCTGATCCAGCTCACGTGCCGCGAGACGCTCGTCAAGCTCGTGCTCGAGTGCGCGGATACGCTCGACCAGCGTGCCGTGCGATAAGAAAAAGCCGCTCGACTCGTT
>DATBVX010000129.1:0-22140 GCA_036515135.1 Steroidobacteraceae bacterium | reverse complement strand
GTCCGGTGGATTCGCGTACATCGATTCGGAGCTGACGGAAGATTACATCCCGGATCCGGGCTTACCGCCGGATGCCTTTGCCGGCTCCTCGCTTCCCTTGACGCCCGAATTCAAGGGCAATCTCACGGCGCGCTACTCGTTCGACGTCGGTGAATCGGAGGCGTACGTCCAGGGTTCGGCGGTCTATTCGGGAAGCACCTGGTCCGACTTGATCCAGAGCATCCGCGACATTTACGGCAAACAGGATGCCTACACCATCGCCGACTTCACCGCCGGCTTCGAGCGCAACGGCATCTCGGTCGAGCTGTACGTCAAGAATGCATTCGACGAGCGGGCACGATTGTGGACGTATTCCGGATGCTTCGAGGGGGTGTGCGGCGTCAACCCCTATTACCTCACCAACCAGCCGCGCACGGTCGGTCTGAGGTTCGGCCAGAAGTTTTGATGCTTCCCCTCCCTCTCCCGGTTCCGGGAGAGGGGTGGGGTGAGGGCTCTAAAACGCGCTCTTGACGACCCCGCCGTCCACTCGCAGGGCGGCGCCGGTCGTCGCCGACGACAGCGGGCTCGCAACGTAGACGATGAGCGACGCCACTTCATCCGGGTGCGCAAAACGTTGGATGAGTGATGTGGGCCGCCGCGTCTTGAAGAACTGTTCCTGCATTTCCTCGACCGACTTGGCGCCGAATCGCTTCGCCATCTCGGCGGCGCGCGGGTCGTCGAGATCGCGCGTCGGTCCCGGCAGGATGCTGTTCACGGTGACGCCGGTCTTCGCGACGCTTTCCGCCAGCCCACGCGCCACGGCGATCTGAGCGGCCTTGCTCATGCCGTAGTGAATGCTCTCGACCGGGATCTGCAGCGCGCTTTCACTCGAGATGAAAATGATGCGGCCCCAGTTGCGCTGCTTCATCGCAGGCAGGTAGTGGCGTGAGAGCCGCACGCCGGACATCACGTTGAGCTCGAAGGTGTCGTACCAGTCCTGATCGGTCGTCTGCGCGAACTCTTTCGGGAAGAAACGCCCGACGTTGTTCACGAGGATGTCCACGTCTGGAAATGCTTTCACCAGCCGGGCTGTGTCTTCGGCCTTGCTCATATCGCCGACGAAGCTGAGAGGCATGCGACCGGTGACGTCCTTTAGTGATGCGAGCGCCTTGTCGACCGATTCCTGCGTGCGCGCGTTGATGATGACCTGCGCGCCCTCTTGCAGCAGGGCCTTCGCTGTCGCGTAGCCGATCCCGGCCGTGCTACCGGTCACGAGCGCGGTCTTGCCCTTGAGCTGCAGGTCCATGGCCACGCCGCCCCGCGGCATTCCGGCCAGCACCAGCGCGAATGCGCAAAGCGCAGCACTAAGGTTCTTCATTGTCGGACTCCTCACTGCTAGGCCACCCGGTTGCGCCCTTCGTTCTTGGCGCGATAGAGCTGCGTGTCGGCGGCCTGCAGCAGCTCTGCCACGTCCCCGGCGCCACTCCACTGGTACAGGCCGATGCTGAGGGTGACCCGCAGAAGCGGGTGCACCGCGCGCCAGTCGTGTGTCTCGACGGTGTGCCGCAGGTTTTCGCAAAAAGCGATCGAGGACTCGCGCGACATACCGGGCAGGATCAGGGCAAACTCTTCGCCGCCGATGCGCGCAACCAGGTCGGATTGTCGGCACAGCCGCCGCATCAAATCCGCGATTCGGCGCAGCACTTCGTCGCCCACCGCATGGCCCAGCTGGTCGTTGATGACCTTGAAGTGGTCGAGGTCGGCCACGGCGAGGGTCAGCGGTTGGCCCACGACGCGTGCGACGTCGATTTCGGCGGCCAGACGCTGGCTGAAAAAGCGGCGATTCGCAATTCCGGTCAGGGGATCCTCCTGCGATTCGCGCTCCAGCGTGCGGCTGCGCTCGCCGAGCGCCGAGATCAGGCTTTCCTTTTCGCGGTTGGCCTGCTCGAGTTCCGTGGTGCGCGCGGCGACGCGTTCCTCGAGGCGCAGGCGATAGTCCTCCAGATCCTCGAAGGCACGCGCGTCGGCAACGGCGGCGGCTACCTGTTCGGCGAGCTGCTGCATCAAGTGCAGATCGGCGTCCGAATACACGCCCGCCTCGGTGTGCTGGACGCTGAGCAGACCGATCACGAGGCCGTACTCGATCAGAGGTACTGCGATCAGTGATCCGGTTTGCCTCTCGGTGAGTTCGGCGCTGCGCCGCAGGCCCTCGGGTGCGCTCGCCCAGTCGTCGACCAGCAGCGCTTCCCCATGTTCCACCACCCAACCGAACAAGCCCGCATCCAGTCGTTTGCGTCGCGGCGACAGCCGCCGGCCACGCCGCTCGTGCACGCGCAACTCGAGCAACTTCGCTTCGCGATCCACCAGCGCGAGATAGAACTCATCGAACCGAAACAGGGCCCGTGTCTCGGTGAGGATGCGAGTGCCCAGTTCATCGATATGGCGCGCGCCATGCAAGGCACGCCGTGTGCGCGACAGCCTGGCCAGCGGGGCGCTCTCGGTCTCGGTGACGCTGAGTGTGCGGCCAATGCCATTGAAGCTGAGGACGAACACGATCATCAACGCCGCGAATAACGCAAACGTCGCCGGCGGCTCGACGTTGTAGAGCACCGCCGCGAGCACGCCGGCCGGAACGAAGACGAGGTCCATGAGGGAGTAGACCGGCTTGATGATTCGCCGCACGTCGCGCCCATCGAGCCAGTAGTACAACGCCATCAAGAGCACGTTCACCACTTGGGCGATGAGCGCCATGACGACCAGCGGCAGCAAGTCCGCCAGCGCAAGGCCGTCCAAGGGATGGCGGCCACCCAGAGCCAGGTAGGCATGACCCGCCGCGAGCAGCATCAGCGCCGTCATGCTGGCGTTGTGAATGGCACGCAGGGCGGCAACCTTGAGCGAGCCGTAGCTGTAGCCCCGGTTGACGAATGGCCAGACGAGCGAGGCAGTGGCGCAAATCGTGGCTGCCACGGGCGGGCTCAACACGAGCAGCAGACCGATCTGCGGCAAGCGCTCCATGGACGTCAGCCCCACCCGTGGCGCCGGTAACCCGAATTGCCAGATGAACAGGCAGGCGCCGACGCAAAGTGCCACCACCCAGATCGGTGGGAAATCGTGGGCAGTGGCCAGACCCTGGAAGAGCCCCAAGCCGGCTGCGACCGCGAGCAGCAGCGAGTAGACGATCAAAGGGCGATAGCGCGACGCCATGGTCGCGCAGTCTACGCGGCCACGGGCCGCGGGCGTCAGATGCCGCCGGTTCGGCGCTGATTCTGCTTGTCCCGCAGGATGTCCGCGTCGGCGCGGTTATCCCTGATCTGTTCCGCGCTCCAGCAGATCGTGCGCGTGTTGAGCCGCGAACCGAGGACCGAGTCCTTCTTGCAGTAGCGCTTCTCGCCGTCGACGACCTTGATCTTGTAACCCTCCTTGATCATCGCCGCGTCTTCCGCCTTCTCGCGGGCGGAGCGCTGATCGGCCGTCTCAACCGGGGTCGCCTCATCGGACGGCTTGGCCTTGCGGTTTGCCTCGGAATCCGCAGTTGCGGGGTCAGCCGGTTCCGCGGCCGGGGCAGGCGCACTTTGGGGTTCTGCCGGCGGCTCCGTGGCAAGGCATACCGAGGCACTTACCAACAGGCCGGCAATGAGGACTCGCATGGGAACTCCGGGCTCGAATGCTTCAGATGCGTCGCTCATGCGTACTAACGAAGATATTCGTATATCGAGTTTCGTACTTCAAGTCTGTTCGTCCCAGAGGCATATCCGCGGCCGCCTGGCTCCTCTGGCCGGGGCCGGGGGGTTCAGGCTAGTCTTGAGTCCGCGCTCCACAACGACACCAGAGCGGGCGCCCATCCAGGAGATCAATGACCAATTCGATACTCATGACATCGCTGTGGGGCCGCTGGCTTGCCCCTGCCGTGTCCATTGTCCAGATGACACTTGCCGTCCCGATGGCCGAGGCGACCGAGCCGTTGACTGCCGACAATCAGGCCAGGATCCGCGCCGAGACCTTCGAAGTCGTGCTCAAGAAGCCGAAGCCCGATTCGCTCACCTACGAAAAGCCGCTGCCGCTCGATCTGCTGCCCTACATCCAGCGCACCGATGAATACCTGCCGATCGGCACGGCGTTTGCGATAGGCAACGGCCGCTACGTGTCCGCCGTGCACGTGATGGTGGCCGGTATGGGCAGCCAGTTCGGGGAGCCGGCTCTGCGCGATGGCAACAATCGCGTGTACGAGCTGGACAAGATCCTGAAGGCATCGCTGCACGAAGACTTCGTGGTGTTCTCGCTCAAGGATGGACCGCAGACGCCGGGGTTCGAGCTCAACTTCAAACCCAAGTTGAACGAAGTGGTGTATGCGGTCGGCAACGCGCACGGTGAGGGTGTCGTGATCCGCGATGGTCTCTACACTTCCGATACGCCCGAGCAGCAGGATGGTCGCTGGAAATGGCTGCGCTTCTCCGCCGCCGCTTCGCCGGGAAACAGCGGCGGGCCGTTGCTCGACGCGCAGGGACGCGTCATCGGCGTCGTGCTGCGCAAGTCGGCCAACGAGAACTTGAATTACGCGGTGTCGATCGCGCAGGTCGGCAATGCGAAGGACAATGCCGCCGTCGTCGACACCACGATGCATTTCCGGCTGCCGATCATGGAAGTGACCGAGACCGGATCGCTCAAGCACGAATTTGAGCTGCCCTTGAGTTTCGGCGAGTTCGATCACACGGTGACCCGGTACTTCGAGGACTACATTGTCGGGCTCAAGAAGGAGCTGCTGCGCAAGAACGCTGGCAGGATCTTTCCGCAGGGTGACGGCTCCGCGATGCTGTTGCACAGCGTGTATACCGCCGGCTTTCCGCACCTGATCGCCGAGAAGGCGGATGGCGCGTGGGACGTGTTCTATCCGAACGAGATCGCCGAGGCCGAACTGCCCAAGAATGGCTACGTGGCGCACGGGATGCAGGCCAACTCGACCTGGGCCCGCGTGCGCCGGCCGGATGATGTGACCGCGCAGACGCTGTATGCGGATTCCAAGCTCTACATGGATTGGCTCCTGAAGGCCATCACCGTCCAGCGGCGCGTCGGGCCCGAGAACGTGCGTGTGCTGTCGTTCGGCGAGGCGCGTGAAGAATCGGTGCACGTGGATGCCTATGGCCGAAAGTGGCAGGTGAAGGCCTGGCCGATCGAGTACAACGATACGACGGCGATTTCCTTCGCGCTGCCGACGCCGGAAGGCTACGCTGCGATGGTGCGCACGGTCTCCACGCAGGCTGTCGACAGCAACATGTCGGAGATGCAGACCCTCACCGATTTCGTGTACGTCTCGTATGGCGGCTCGCTCGCTCAATGGCGCGAGTTTCTCGGTCAGAAGTCGTTGCTGCCGGCAGCGTTTACCGAGATCGACATCGAGTTCGACTACGACAAGCAGTTCCACTACACGTCGAAACGTCTTGCGGTCTCGCACACCCGCGACCTCCAGAAGATCACCAAGGACAGCTACCTGACGCTGAGCTTTGCGTTTTTCAACGAGGGCGGCGCGACGGTGTGGGGCGTCGGCGGCGTATCGCTGATGGAAAATCTCCACGGCGACAACATGCTCGCAGTCTCACGGCGGCCGCGACCGGCGCAATCGATGCCCGACTCCGAAAAGAGCGACTGGGACAAGCTCGCCGCGCGGCAATTTCCTTACAACGCGACGCCGATTCCAGATGACGGCACCACGGCGATTCACAGCCTGTATTCGGCTGGTGAGATGAACGCTGTGAACTCCATTGAGCCGGACGCGGTCATCTACGAGGTCAGTTACATCGCCGAGGGCGAACAGGGTCCGGAGAAGATGAGCTCGAGCCTCGGCACACTCATGAAAGGCGTAATCGTCCACGAGTAAGAGGGGACGCCACCATGGCCAAGTACGACAACATCCTGGGCACGGTCGGACAGACACCGGCCGTGAAAATCAACAAGCTGGCGCCGAAGCACGTCAAGCTGTACGTCAAGATCGAGGCCTTCAACCCGATGGGCTCGGTCAAGGACCGCCTCGCGCTCGGCATCATCGAGGATGCCGAACGCCGTGGCACCTTGCGTCCGGGGCAAACGGTCGTGGAAGCCACGAGTGGCAACACGGGCATCGGGCTCGCCATGGTGTGCGCGCAGAAAGGTTACCCGCTGGTGGTGACCATGTCGGAAAACTTCAGCGTCGAGCGCCGCAAGCTGATGCGCTTCCTGGGTGCGAAAGTCGTGTTGACCCCGGCGGCAATGAAAGGCACGGGGATGCTGGCGAAAGCGGTCGAGCTCGCGGAGAAGCACGGCTGGTTTCTCGCGCGCCAGTTCGAGAACGAAGCCAACGCCGACATGCACTCGCGCACGACGGCGCAGGAAATCCTCGCGGACTTCAAGGGCGAGCGGCTCGATTACTTCGTCACCGGCTACGGTACCGGCGGAACACTGAAAGGTGTCGGCCGCGTCCTGCGAAAGGAGCGACCCGAAACCAAGATCATCGTGTGTGAGCCGGATAATGCGCAGATTCTGGGCAGCGGAATCCCGCAAGCGCGCACGGCAGACGGCCAGCCCGCCGGCAGTCACCCGAACTTCCGGCCCCACCTGATGCAAGGCTGGAGCCCGGATTTCATCCCGAAGCTCACCGAGGATGCGGTGACGATGAAGCTGGTGGATCAGATCGTGCCGATCGCGGGAACCGAGGCCACGCGCCTGTCGCGCGAGCTGGCGCAGAAGGAAGGCATCTTCGTGGGCATCAGTGCCGGTGCGACGTTTTCGGGAGCACTCAAAGTCGCCGAGTCGGCGGTGCAGGGTGCGACGATTCTGTGCATGCTGCCCGACACCGGCGAGCGCTATCTCAGCACGCCGCTGTTCGCCGACATCCCCGCCGACATGACGGAGGAAGAGCAGGCGATCTCGAAGTCCACGCCCAACTACCGCTTTGACGTCGCGGCACCGCCGCCGCCGGCGCCGCAACCGGCTGCCGCTCCCGCCCAGGTCACCGCCGATGTGGATGCGGCCGGGTTCGTGAGAAAGGTGACGAGCGATGCAGAGAGACCGGTCGTGATGTTCGCGCTCGAGTGGTGCGAGTTCTGCTGGGCGGTGCGCAAGTTCTTCACGCATCTGAAGATTCCGTATGTCTCAGTCGATCTCGATTCGGTCGAGTACCAGAAGGATGACCGCGGTGGAAAGATCCGCGCGGCGCTCGCCGCCAAAACGTCGATAGCGACGATCCCGCAGATCTTCGTCGGTGGCGAATTCCTCGGCGGTTCGACCGACGTGCTCGAGGCCTGGAAGCAGGGTCGTTTGCAGAAGCTCCTCGCAAACGCGCGTGTCAAATACGATGACAACGCGAAGGTCGATCCCTATTCGTTCCTGCCGGCTTGGCTGCACCCAAGATAGGAGAGGGTCACGGTGAGGGTGAGGAAGCAAGCTTGAATAGTTCCGCCGCGCATATCGCGCATCGATCGCTCGCAGTTCTTGCCGCCCTGGCATTCGCGGCTTTCACGCACGCCGACACCACGACTGCGTCTTCACGCGAATTACAGGCCGCATCACCCGAATCCGCCGGCTTTTCCTCAGAGCGGTTGCAGCGTCTGGATGCAGCGATGCGGCGGCATGTGGATGGCAAGGAGTTCCCCGGCATCGTCACGCTCGCCGCGCGTCACGGCAAGATCGTGCACTCGAGCGCGTATGGGGTCGCAGATCTCGCGAGCGGCAAGCCGCTGCGCGAGGACGCGATCTTCCGCATCTACTCGATGACCAAGCCCGTCACCGGCGTCGCCATGATGATCCTCTTCGAAGAGGGCAAGTGGCTACCGGACGATCCGATCGCCAAGTACATCCCGGAGTTCGCTGACCTCAAGGTCTTTGCCGGACTCGACGCGAACGGCCAGCCGATACTGGAGGCGCCGGCGCATCCGCCTACGATGCTCGAGTTGCTCACGCACACCGCCGGTTTCACGTATGGCGTATTCGGAAACAGCTGGGTGGACCAGCAGTACGACAATCTCGATGTCTTGTCGCGCACGACGCTCATTTTCGAAACGCGTGACCTCAAGGAGATGATCGACCGACTGGCGAAGATTCCCCTCCAGTATCAGCCGGGCACGCGATGGGAATACAGCGTGGCCGCCGACATCCAGGCGTACATCGTCGAGAAATTGTCGGGCAAGCCTTTTGCGGACTTTCTGCGCGAGCGGGTCTTCGTGCCGCTCGGGATGACGGATACCGGCTACTTCATCCCGGCGAACAAGCTCGGGCGACTTGCATCGCTCTACCAGATGGATCCGGCCAGCGGCCAACTTGTCATCCGCGATCAGCCCGAAGATCCGGCGAATCCGCCGACGATGACGCCCGGGGGAATCGGGCTCTATTCGACGGCGATGGACTTCCTGCGGTTCGCGCAGATGCTGCTCAACGGTGGTGAGCTCGATGGCATACGCATACTCGCGCCGAGCAGCGTCGAGCTCATGCGGACCAATCACCTCTCCGACGCATTGCTGACTGGCGGCTTCGGCGGCGGGCCGACGCGTTTGAGCCCGGATTATGGCTTCGGTTACGACTTCGGCGTATTGATCGATCCGCTCACGTTGGGCGATCCGGCGGGCGCGGGCACGTACATGTGGGGTGGCATTGCGGGGACCTGGTTCTGGATCGACCCGGAGCTCGACGTCGCGTTCGTGGGTATGACACAGCGCTGGGCGGGACCGAACTACCCGGACCTGGGCGGCATCTCGCGGGCAACGTTCTACCAAGCACTCACCGACCGTTCGAAGTAGAGCCATCCGAGGTATTCAGCCATGACAGCCCCGTTTCTGCTCGAGCTTTCGGCCGAAGAAGCCGTACGCCGCATCGCCCGAGCTGAGTTGCGTGCCGAAGAATATGCATCGCACCTGCTCTCGCGCTGCCGCGAGCTCAAGTCGCTCAACACCGTGACCTGGATCGACGAAGCCCGCGTGCTCGAGGCGGCGCGCGCTGTCGATCGCCGACGCGCCAGGGGCGAGCGGCCGGGGCAGCTCGCGGGCCTGCCCTTCATCGTCAAGGACAATATCGATGTCGCGGGGACTCCGTCGGCGGCAGCGACGTTGACGCTCAGGGACAATATCGCGAAGTCGAATGCCCCGGTCGTGCAACGCTTGTTGGATTGCGACGCCATCTTCTTCGCCAGAGCGAACATGCATGAGCTCGCGGGCGGCGGCACTTCGAGTAATCCGAGTTTTGGTACCGTTCGCAATCCTTACGATACGAAGCGCTTGCCTGGAGGCTCGAGTGGCGGAACCGCAGCGGCCTTGGCCGCGCAAATCGTGCCCGTGGGGTTGGGCAGCGACACCGCGGGATCAGTTCGCATTCCGTCGGCGTTGAGTGGCACCGCTGGCCTGCGCCCGACGATTCTGCCGCAAAAGCTGTATCCGGATGCGGGTGTGGTCCCGCTGGCACTCGATCTCGACACGATCGGTCCGATGGCGCGCACGATCGCCGATGTTGCTCTGCTGCACGCCGCGATCACCGGGATGCCGTTTCCCGTGGTACCCGACCTGCATGGCCTCAGAATCGGTGTGCCGCGCAAGCCTTATTGGGAAGACCTTGAACCGGAAGTCGAGCGAGTCACGACTGATGGCCTCGCAAAGCTACGATCGGCAGGCGCCGTGCTCGTCGACATCGACACGGAGAGCTACTACCCGCTGGCGTCCGAGGTGTACCGCACGCTGGTGATGAATGGCATCAGGAACGATCTGCGCCCATATCTCGCCGGCCTCAGCCAGCGAATGACGCTCGAACAAATCGTGGCAGGTATTGCCAGCAAGGACACGAAAGCGCTGTTCGAATCGGCGCGCGACCTCGACACTCCGCCGGGCGAAGTCGAGCGGGCACGCACCACCTCGCGACAAAAGATCACCGGCGCCTACCAGGATCTTCTCCGCCATCACGCGCTCGCCGCGATCATCTTTCCGACGGAGCCGATCGTAGCGCCGCTCATCAAGGAAGGTGGCGACCTGCGCGACGACGAGATCGAGATCAACGGCAAGATGCAGAACAAGAACTTCCTGCTTCTCCGCAACACGCACGTAACGGGCGCGCTGGGTGTGCCGGGACTCAGTGTTCCCGCGGGTCTCAGCAAGCAGGGACTGCCGGTCGGGTTGGAGCTCGACGGCCTCGCGGGTCACGACAGCGAGCTGCTCGGCCTCGGCATGGCCGTCGAACGCGTCCTCGGACCGTTACCGGCACCCAAGCTCTGAGTCCCACTCCCTCTTGCGGGAGAGGGTTGGGGTGAGGGTCCTTCTAGAAGAGTCCGGTGATCTTGCCGTCGTCGGTGACGTCGATCGAGTTGGCGGACGGCACCTTGGGAAGACCGGGCATCGTCATGATGTCGCCGCAGATCATCACGACGAATTCGGCGCCGGCGGCGAGGCGCACCTCGCGGATGTTGACGACGTGACCGCTCGGCGCGCCTCGCAGGCGCGGATCAGTCGAGAAGGAGTACTGCGTCTTCGCCACGCAAACCGGGTAGTGACCGTAGCCGGAATCCTGTAAGTGCTTGATTCGCGCGCGGACCTTGCTGTCCGCGGTGATCTCGGACGCGCCATAGATGCGCACCGCGATCGTCTTCATCTTCTCCCACAGCGTCATGCTGTCGTCGTACAGTAGCTTGAAGTAGTTCGGATGCTCGCAGAGCGACACGACTTCCTTCGCGACGTTCACGGCACCCTTGCTGCCCTCTGCGTAGTGATGCGCGACGATCGCCTTGACGCCGTGATGCGTGCCGCGTTCGGTCAACCACTGCAGCTCGGCCTCGGTGTCCTCGGCGCGATGATTGATCGCGACCAGGCAGGGCAGTCCGAACACGTCGCGCACGTTGTCGATGTGGCGATCGAGATTGGCGATGCCCTTCTGCAGCGCCGCCAGATTTTCCTTTCCAAGATCCGGCACCTCGACGCCGCCGTGATACTTGATCGCGCGCACCGTCGCGACGATTACTGCTGCCGCCGGCTTCAGGCCCGCCTTGCGACATTTGATGTCGACAAACTTTTCCGCACCGAGATCCGCACCGAAGCCTGCCTCGGTCACGACGTAATCGGCCAGCTTGAGCGCGGTCCGTGTCGCCATCGCGGAATTGCAGCCATGGGCGATGTTGCCGAATGGCCCACCATGGATGAACGCCAGATTGTTCTCGAGCGTCTGCACCAGATTGGGCGCCAGCGCATCCTTCAGGAGCGCCGCCATGGCGCCTTGTGCCTTGATCTCGCGCGCGAGGATTGGTTTCTGATCGCGCGTGCAGCCGACGACGATCTTGCCGAGACGCTCCTTCAGGTCCTTGAGGCTGGTGGCGAGACAGAGGATCGCCATCACCTCGGACGCCACGACGATATCGAAACCGTCCTGACGTGGAAAACCATTCGCCGGTCCGCCGAGCCCGACCGTGACCTCGCGTAATGCCCGATCGTTGATATCGAGCACGCGGCGCCACGTGACGCGGCGGACATCGAAGTCGGCCTCGTTACCGTGGTGGATATGGTTGTCGATCAACGACGCCAGCAGATTGTTCGCGAGGGCGATCGCCGAGAAGTCGCCGGTAAAGTGCAGGTTGATGTCCTCCATCGGCACCACCTGCGCGTGGCCGCCACCCGCTGCGCCGCCCTTCATGCCGAATACCGGGCCCAGGGCGGGCTCGCGCAGACAGATGATCGCCTTCTTGCCGATGCGATTGAGCGCGTCGCCCAGTCCCACTGTCATGGTGGTCTTGCCTTCACCTGCGGGAGTGGGCGAGATCGCGGTGACCAGCACCAGCTTGCCGTCGCGGTGCCCGTCCAGGTGCATGCAGTAGTCGAGCGACACTTTGGCCTTGTAACGGCCGTACGGGTGTAAGTGCCCTTCGGGAATTCCCAGCCGCTCCATCGCGAGTGGGATGATGGGCTTCATCTTCGCGTGTTGGGCGATCTCGATATTGCTGAGTGGGACGCCGGTGCTCTTGGACGCTGGCATGTTCAACCTGTCTCCCGAATCTGAATCGAAGGCGGTAGGATGCCTGTAACGCGTTGCAGCCGCCATAAGAAGAGCGAGAGGGGTAGCACATGGCGATGATCACCGGCGGCGAATTGCTCGTCCGCACGCTGGTTCGGGCCGGCGTCCGGAACGCTTTCGGACTTCACGGCGCACACCTCGAGACGCTCTTTCAGTCGTGCGCAACACACGCTATCCGCATCATCGACATGCGGACCGAGGTGGCCGCTGGCCACGCGGCAGAAGGCTACGCGCGCTCGGCGCGCACGCTTGGAGTGGCGATGGTGACCGCGGGCCCCGGATTCACCAACGCCATCACCTCGATCGCGAATGCATACCTTGATCGTACGCCGGTGCTCTACCTCGCCGGTTCGGCGGCGTTGCGCGATGCGGAGACCAACACGCTCCAGGCCGGGATCGACCAGGTGGCAATTGCACGGCCGATCACGCGGTGGGCGCATCAGATCACGACAATCGGTGAAATCCCACGCCTCGTCGCGCACGCGATCCGTATTGCTACATCAGGTGCCCGTGGTCCGGTGCTGCTCGACCTGCCGATGGACGTCCTGATCTCGACGATCGATGAAGACATCGCGAGAATTCCCGAGACCATTGCAATCGACTCACCGCCCGCGCCGAACGCCCTCGCCATCGAACAGGCGATCCGTTTGCTGGCGAATGCCCGACGGCCCATCGTCATGGTCGGCGCGGGCGCGTACTGGTCGGATGCGAGTGAGGAGCTACGTCGTTTCGTCGAGGCGACCGGCGTCCCGGTGTACTCGGATTTCCAGGCGCATGGACTGTTCCCGAGCAATCATCGGCTTTATGGCGGCACGTTTCACAAGCTTGCGGATCTTGCCGTCGCGGAAGATCGCCCCGACGTCGTGCTTGCGCTCGGCGTGCGATTCGGCCTGTTCACGCTGGGACGCAGCGAGCGGCTGGTCCCGGCGAGCGCAAAGATCATCCATGTCGAGATCGACCCGGCAGAAATTGGCCGCTTGAAGGACGTCGCGGTGCCCATAGTTGCCGACAGTCGCGAGACCTTGCGCGCGCTCAATGTTGCCGCCTCGGCGATTCGCTGGCCCGAACTGAGCGGCTGGCAGACGACGATTCGCAATGCGCGCACCGCCCATCACCAGCGGCTCAGCGCACTTCTTCTCCCTCTCCCGCTTGCGGGAGAGGGCTGGGGTGAAGGTGCCTCCCTCCGAATTCATCCCTACCACGCAGTCAGCACGGTCATCGATTGTATCGACGAGGACACGATCGTCATCGGCGATGGAGCGGAGTCCTATCACTGGTTGAACGAAGTGATCCGCCAGAACCGCCCCGGCAGTTACATCACGCATGGCTTTCTGGGCGCGGTGGGCTTTGGTTTGGGCCTTGCGATCGGCGCCCAGGTCGCTCATCCGAAGCGGCGCGTGCTGTGCGTCGCGGGCGATGGGGCAATCGGTTTCACGCTGGCCGAATTCGATACGCTCGCACGGCATCAGCTGCCGGTCGTTGTCGTCGTCATGAATAACCGCAGCTGGGCCGCATCACAGCACTTCCAGGAGATCGTTTCGGGCGCCGATCACGTCACCGGCACTCGACTCGGGCACGCCCGCTACGCCGATGCGGCGGCGGCATTCGGCTGTCACGCTCAGCGCGTCACGGAAATCGGCGAACTGGCTCCGGCGATCAAGGCCGCGCTGGCGAGCGGCAAGCCCGCCTGCCTCGATGTCGCAATCGACGTGGCGCCGATCCCACCCGAGATTGAATTGCTCATGTCCCGTCAGTGACAATGCGCACCCCGCTCCACTCCCTCTCCCGCTTGCGGGAGAGGGTGGGGGTGCGGGCTCTTCTCTCCACGAGGAACAACACGCATGGCCATTTCGATGTACGACATTTCCGTCAAGACCTTCATTCGCATGCTCACCAACATGTCCGGCTTCATCGATAAGGCCGAGGCCTACGCGGAAGCGAAGAAGTTCGACAGCAAGGTGCTGGTCGATGGGCGGCTCGCGCCCGACATGCTGCCGTTCGCCTCGCAGATCCGCATCGCGTGCGATTTCTCCAAGGGCTGCACGGCTCGCCTCGCGGGAATCGAGCCGCCGAAGCACGAAGACAACGAAACGACCCTGGCTGAACTCAAGGCGCGGATCGGAAAGGCGCTCGACTTCATCCGTTCGGTGAAGCCGGAGCAGATCGCCGGATCCGAGAATCGCGACATCACTCACGCGATGCGGGTGATGACGCTCAACATGAAGGGCCTGCCGTACGTCACCAATTTCGTGTTGCCGAACGTCTATTTCCACGTGACGACGGCCTACAACATCCTGCGCCACAACGGTGTCGAACTGGGCAAGCGCGATTTTGTTGGTCCACCCGACGAGTAAGAGCCCCTCACCCCAACCCTCTCCCCAGAGGGGAGAGGGAGAAGACAGCCCCTCTCCCCTCTGGGGAGAGGGGGAAGATGTGCGTTCCCTCTCCCGCTTGCGGGAGAAGGCTAGGGTGAGGGTTTCCCGAGCGCAGCTCCGATGTCGCGCGCGTGCGCTTGTTTGAGCGCCACGCATAGTTCGATGCTTTCCAGCGCGCGCGCGAGCTCCAGCTCGCCCATGCCAAGCCCGCGGACCTCCGGCGCCAGGAATTCCTCGACGCTCGCGCGGTGCTTCGAATCGCAGAAACTGGCCGGAGATTCGAAAATGTAGGGGCGCGCGAATCCGGGCAAGCGCTTCATGATCGCCTCGAAATTCTCGCGATACCACGACCATGCCGCGTCGCGGGTCGTCGGTGATTCGAACTGGCCACCGCTGATCGAAAACAACTCAATCAGCCGGGTGCGCTCATCGAGTGCGAAAGCGCGTGCGCGGGCAGCGACGTCGGGATCCTCTGCTCCGCCGAGGGCCTGTGCCGCATGCTGTCGCCACAGACCGTCTTCACTCTCCCAGGCCCGGCGCATGAGCTCATCGGCAAACGGCTTGCCGTCTTCCTGCACGGCCACCGACCATGCCGCATCCCGGAAGCCGGTGTCGAGCGAATCCGGTTGATCGAGCGAGTCACGTGCCGCTCGCGCCAGCACGTGACGAACCTCCGAATCCCGCGCCTCGATGGCGACGAGCGTCAGCAGCGTCCGGCGGAGCAGACGCTCTTCCGCCGGCTGATTCGCATATGCGTTCGCCCGCGGATTGAAGCCAATGGCCTGCAGGCGGGGCTTGTAGATGTCTGTCATCTTGCGGTGCAGAGCCACGCGCTGCGGGTCATCGAGAACGCGGTTGCCCAGATCAGCCAGCTCGAATCCGAGTGTCGTCGCGACCTGGCGCACAGGATGCTGCGACAACGAATGCGCCGCGGCGATGAGCTGATCGAGCGATAGGTTGCCCGATCTGAAGCTCGCGGCGAGGCTGTCGGCCAGTGCGAGACCTTCGCCCTCCGACAACGCATTGACGTTGGCGAGCAGGGCGGCGAATGCCGAGGACTCGAGTGAAAAGCGGTAATAACCCGCGCCGCCCGCATTCGGCATGATCGCGATCGGTTTGACATCCGCCGGCAATTCGATCGACGCCTTCGGACCCGACATCAAGGTGCAGATCTTCTGCGACCCCGCATCGCCGAGGACTGTCGCGCAGAAGGGAATTTTCCACAGTGCTCCAGGCGCGATGGTCGATCCAACGGGCCGATAGCGCGATTGCGCAAGCTCGAGGTGCTTGCCATCCGCAGTGCGGCGTACGACCACCAGCGGCACGCCGGGTTGTTCGACAAATGATCGGAACGCCTCGACTACCGCGGGCTGATTCGCCGCCTGCGCCAGAGCCGCGAAAAAGTCCTCCGCATTGGCATTCCCATGCGGATGCGCGCGCAGATGCTGCTGCACACCGCGGCGGAAGACGTCCTCGCCGAGGTAGGACTCCATCATGGCGAGCACGCCGGCTCCCTTGTTGTAGGTGATCGAATCAAACGTGCTCGCGATGCGCGTATTGTCGTCGACCGCCCCACGGATCGGCCGCCCGGCGCGTTGCGAATCGACATTCATCGCCGCCAGGGACGCGATCGTCATATTGGCCCGCACGCCGAGGTCCGGGCGCCAGGCGTGCGCGATCTTGATGCCACACCATTCGGCGAATGCTTCGTTGAGCCAGATATCGTCCCACCACGCGGGCGTCACGAAATCACCAAACCACTGGTGAGCGATCTCGTGCGAACTGAGCACGCCGAACGTGCGGATCTGCTGCAAAGGGGCGTCCGGCGCGAGCAGGAGCAGGTTTTCGTTGAAGAGAATGGCCCCGGCGTTTTCCATCGCACCGCCCATCTGTGTGGACGCGATCAGGTCGAGCTTCTGGTATGGGTAGGGGATGCCGAAGTATTCCTCGAGCTGCCGCATGATCCGCGGTGTTTCGCTCAAGGCGAAGGCCAGGTTCGGTCCCTGGCCACGCGGCGCGATGCCCCGCAATGGAACTGCGACGTTGCGAATCGAGTTCGGCGGGAGCGAAGGCGCCCCGACGACATCGAGTGGCCCCACGGCCAGCGCGATCAGGTACGTGGGAAGCGGCAATGTCGGTGCGAATACGTGCCGCACGCGGCCATCGGGCAGCGTCGTCATCGAGGCGATCGGCGCATTGCCGATGACCTTATTGCCGTCTGGTGCGACGACGGTCACCGCAAACGGAGTCTTGAATCGCGGCTCATCGAAGCCGGGAAATGCACGCCGCGCATCGATCGGCTGCATCTGCGAGAACACGTACCAGTCCTCGCCCACCTGTTCGCGAAAGAAGCCCTCCACGCCGGTGCCGAAGGGCACCGTATAGCGCAAGTGCAGCGTCGCCGGCCCCACCGGTGCACTCTCGTCGAGGTCGAGACGCGCGACACCTGTGATCGGATCGACTTGTGTGTAGCGCGCTGGTCGCGAGGTCCCCGCGATGTCGAGCGCCGCCTCCGAGACCGTCAGTCCGTTGCCGTGGAGCCAGATCTGCTTTGTGGCCTCATTGATGCGGACCTCGATCGCGACTTCGCCGGCAAATTCCGTCTTGACCGGATCGATGTCCAGCGTGAGGGAGTAGCGCTCCGGCGTCACCGTCGTGGGCAATTTTCCGCGCGGGAAGCCCTCATCCGCCGTTACGGTCGCGACGACGCCTGTGAGCAGCAACGCAAATATCAGGCCCGCCGCCTGACTTAAGGCGCGTCTCGCCACGGAGGGTGATCGCTAGCGGGGTAGGACGACGTTCCAGCTGGCGCCGACGTTGCCGACGCGGGCCGGATCCGGCCACCGTCGTTTCTGCTCGCCGCGCACCTGGGCGACCGTCAGCTGGGTGCTGGCGGCGATGATGCTGACCAGCGGGTGATCCGGACTGCGGGGCATGGGCAGCCCAAACAGCCGCTCCCAGATGCGGATCCGTTCCTCGAGCGTGTGATGGTCGGATACCAGTTCGGCGACCTGGAGGCGCCGGCGCTCGGCCATCTCACTGTCTTGAAGAGCGATGCGCGAACGGAAATCGGACATGAGTTCGCCGGCGATCGGTGCCGGCGCACGGGGCGGGCTGGTGGGCCACTTTTCAAGCGTCATGAATCTCTCCGCAGCCTTGTACGATCACGGTATCACGATGGCGACTACCGCGTACGAAGTATTGCGGTAACTACCGATACTCGGTGGCCGCCACCGCCGGATACCCTCTCCCGCACGGTCAGGTCGGCGACCATGGAGATGACGGTCGGTGATGCGCGAGCAGACGGCCTGTGGCTTCGATGCAATTGTCATCGGCTCCGGCATCGGGGGTCTCGCGTGTGCCTGTGCGCTCACGCGCATGGGCTACAAGGTTCTGGTGCTCGAGCAGCATTCCGAGCCTGGCGGGCTGACGCAGACCTTCAACCGCAATGGATTCACGTTCGATGTGGGGCTCCACTATCTCGGTGAGATGGGCGAGCACGGTTCCGCGCGCAAGGTGCTCGACTGGCTGTCGAATGGCGCTATCCAGTTTGCCTCCGTCGGCCCGGTCTATGACACGATCCATTTCCCGGGCAACTTCGAGATTCAGTTCGCGAGGCCCGAAGCCGCGCTCAAGCTCGAGCTCAAGGAGCGATTCCCGGCATCGCACGCGGAAATCGACGCTTTTTTCGTTGCGCTCGCTCAGGCGAGTGCGGCGGGGTATCGGGTGTTTGCCGAACGCGCGATGCCGCGGATGCTCAGCAGGGTTCACCGCTTCTGGCACGCGACCGAAATCAACAAGTGGTGGGGCCGATCCACCGAGGCCGTGCTGAACGAGATGATCAGCGATCCGCGACTGCGTGCCGTGCTATGTGCGCAGCGGGGCGATTACGGCCCGGATCCGCGCGAATCGAGCTTCGGCATGCACGCGATCATCATGCGGCATTACCTGGGAGGCGCTTACTATCCGGTCGGAGGCAGCAAGTCATTCGCCAGCGCGCTGATCCCGGTCATCGAGCAGGGCGGGGGAAAAGTACGCACGCGCGCACAGGTCACCGGACTCACGGTGGAGAATGGCGCCATCGCGGGCGTGCTCCTCAAGGACGGCACGGAGTTGGGCTGCCCATTGGTGTTCTCCGATGTGGGCGCTCACAACACGATCCTCAAGCTGTTGTCCCCGGAACTGCGCGAGTCGGCCTGGGCCCGCGAAATGTTGTCCCTCAAACCGTCAGCCGCCCACGTGCAACTCTACCTCGGCCTCGAAGGCGATATCCACGCGCGCGGCGCCACGAGCTCCAATCATTGGTTCTACGAGACCTGGGACATCGGCGCTGGGATCTGGTGCGACCCAGCCGAGGAACAGAACGCACCCGCTATATTCGTCTCGTTTCCGTCACTCAAGGACAGTCCCGATGACGCGGGCAGCCGCTTCCGGCACACCGCCGAGGTTGCGGTATTCACATCGTGGAAGGTCTTCAGCCCCTGGGAGGATTCGAAGATCGGACGCCGCCCGGCCGAGTACCTCGAGCTCAAGCAAACTATCGAAGACCATCTCACGGCGCAGTTTGAGCGCTACTTCCCGGGGCTGGCGTCGCTCATCGTATTCAGCGAACTGTCCACGCCACTTTCAACCGTCGCATTCACGGGCGCGCTGCACGGCGGGGTCTACGGACTCGAAGCGAGCCCGCGACGATTCCTCTCTAGGAACCTGCGAGCCAGCACCCCGGTGCGCGGGCTCTATCTCAGCGGCCAGGATGTCGCCAGCACCGGTGTCACGGGCGCAATGATGGGCGGCATGCTGGCGGCCGCAGCTCTCGAGCCTCGCGTGCTGCGCCACGTCACCTAGAGCGGTTGCAATGGCCCGGTGACGGGCGTATTGGTATGCGCTGCAAAGGGACCACCGCACAATAATTTGCAGGACACGGACAGCCCTCGCAGCCAGAATCTCCGATTCGACCAATGCCGATGCATCGGCCGCGTGCGACCGTGGCCTGGCGGCGTCGCGCTCGGTCATAACCACCAGATCACGGGAGGCCGAATGTCATGGCAACGAAACGCAAGGCAAAGGGCGCTGTGGCCCGCAAGGCAGTAAAAAAGGTCGGAGCGCTGGCCGACGCGCTGGAGTCCGGTGCGCGCACCATCGTTTACGTCCACGGGATCGGCAACAAGCCGATCGCCTCCGTGCTCAAGTGCCAATGGGATCGCGCGCTTTTCGGTTTCGATCTCGGCGAGCGCAGCCGCCTGTCCTTTTGGGTGAATCGCGCCTTTTACCCCGAGCCGGAGGACGCGACCTGCGAAACGGGTGACAGGGTCGACGTCGAGCCGCGCAGTTTCGGCATGCGCGCACTCTCAACCACGGAAGCGAATCGCGATACGGTCGCCGAAACGATCGCCGACCTCACCAAGAGCAAGGCGCAACAGGCCACGTTGCACTCCATTGCCGCCGCAATGGGCGCGTTCGCGGCTGCCGTGCCGGAGGACACCGTCCGGACGCGCGCGATCGGTGCCAAAGTCGTGCCGCTACCGGCTCCCGTACGCGGCTTCCTGACCAGGAAACTCACCGAGACCTTCCTGCGCGACGTGCACGAGTTCTTCTTCGTGGACGAGCGCCGCAAGGTCATGGAGGAGAGCGTGCTCGAACGCCTGCGGCCGGGCGGCGGACCCTTCGTGGTCATCGGCCACAGCCAGGGCTCGATGATCGCGTACAAGGTGTTGTCGCAGCTCAGCGCCGCCAACTTCGACGTGCGCTTGTTCGTGACGATCGGCTCGCCGCTCGGCCTCACCGAGGTACAGGACCAGCTCAAGAAGCAGCTCAAGACAACGAAGCTCGCGGTTCCCGGCTGTGTCAAAGCGTGGCTCAACGTGGCGGATCCACTCGATCCGGTCGCGCTCGACAAGCGCATCGACAACGACTATGCGGCGACCCACGGCGTCGATGTGGACGACAACGTTGAGTTCAATCCGGACAGCCCCCGGCATCCGCATTCCGGCAGCGGCTATCTGTCGACAAAACCCGTTCGCCGCGCGGTGAAGGCCGCGGTCGATACGGCGTTGTTCCAGCCGGTCTCGCCCTTCACGATCGCGCGTGACGTGTCGCGGGATCTGGAAGATGCCCCTTCAGCCGCTCGTCACGAGGTTCTGATCGAGCTGACCGAGGTGTCGAGTGCTTCGGGCAGGACGCTGGATGACGCGCGCAGGGATGCAATCGACGGCATCCGCAAGGTGAGCAAAGCAAAAGAAAGCGAGCTCGTCATCGAATCGATGCAGCGCTTCGTCGCCGCACAGCTCACGCGCGAGGAAGCGGAATCGCTCGCCGGTCAACTCGGCGGCGGCGTATCCGGCGCGGCGTTGTCGGTGAAGCGCATCTGGAAGAACGCGGCCAAGCGCGCGCTCCTCAACGTTTCGGGCCATACAGTGCAGGCGATTCCGGCGCGCAATGCCTACGAAACTCACGGCCGCGACATCCACTGGGCGGTGCTCGACACCGGTATTTTCGCCGATCATCCGCACTTCAAGACCCACGACTCGATCGCGGCCAGCCTGGACTGCACCTCGGGTGGCGCGGTCAAGACACTGACCGGCAATGAGCGCAACAGCGACGGCAACGGTCACGGCACGCACGTCGCGGGGATCATCTGCGGCAGCGCGAAGCTTCCCGGCAGCGAAGAAGCGCTCGCGGGCGTCGCGCCGCAGGCCAAGCTGCATGTCTACAAGGTGCTGGACGACGAGGGCTCGGGGAAGGATTCCTGGATCATCAAGGCCCTCGATCATGTCGCCTCTGCCAACGCCAACTCGCCGCAGCTGGCCATCCATGGCCTGAATCTCTCGCTTGGTGGCGGCTTCGACCAGAGCGCATATGCGTGCGGGCATACGCCGTTGTGTCGGGAGCTGCGCCGACTCTGGCAGCAAGGCGTCGCGGTCGTCATTGCCGCCGGCAACGAAGGCTTCGCCGTGCTGGAATCCGAGGAAGGCCCGATCGAGGCCAACATGGACATTTCGATCGGTGACCCGGCCAACCTCGACGAAGCGATCGCGGTCGGCTCTGTCCACAAGGAGCATCCGCACACCTACGGCGTGTCGTACTTCTCCTCGCGCGGGCCGACGGCGGATGGCCGCATGAAACCGGACCTGGTCGCCCCCGGCGAGCGGATCGTGTCGTGCCGCCACAAGGTCCTGAAATCGAAGAAGCCGCTCGACAATCACTACGTCGCCATGAGTGGCACCAGCATGGCTGCACCGCACGTGTCGGGCGTGATCGCGGCTTTCCTCTCCCGGCGGCGCGAATTCATCGGCTATCCGGACAAGGTCAAGGAGATCCTGCTCGGCGCGTGCACGGACCTGAAGCGCGATCGCGCCCAGCAGGGCAGCGGTCTCGTCAATCTGCTCAAGATGCTCGTAGCGACCTGAAGGGAGAACACTTATGAGCGACTCGGACAAGCCCGTACTGATCACAATGGTGTCGGTGCTCACGCCGCTCGTCATCGGCGCGCTCGGCATCTACTTCACCAACGTCTACAAGACGCAGGAAACCGAGGCGAATCGCATCAACCAGGACCGACTCGAGCTCGAACGCCAGCAGCGCCTCTTGCTCGACAAGGCCAGTGTCGTCAAGCAGTACTTCGAGTACCTGGCGAACAAGGCGGACGAGAACCAGCAGCAAGCGGCGCTCACAGTGCTGGCGTCGCTGGGATACACCGATCTGGTCATCAAGGTCGTAACGACCGATCCGACGCCCAGCAACGTCCAGGCGCTCGCCGCGATTGCCGCCACCAGCGATACGGATG
>DATBVX010000128.1:0-2552 GCA_036515135.1 Steroidobacteraceae bacterium | reverse complement strand
TCTGCCGGTGGCGCGCTATGTCGAGCCGGCCACCTTCGACGAGTTCGCGCGCCAGGCGCACGAGATGGGCTTCAAGCACGCCGCCTGCGGGCCGCTGGTGCGCTCGAGCTACCACGCCGACCGGCAGGCGCACGAGGCTGGGGTGGTGTGATTCCCGGGCTCAGAATCTCGACGCAAAGACGCAAAGAAGGCAAGAATAGAATCAATTCCCAAGATATCGGCGCGCAGGAGAAGGCGTTCCGCAAGGACCCGGTCAGCGCTACCAGCGACATCGTGAAGAAAGTTTTCGGGGCCATCGCCCGCTGACCCCGAAAGCTTTGCAGTCATCCGCCAGCACGCCGAGTCCAGCCCAATCCAGCCCAGACGTTTGCTGACGCTCCTTGCGAAGCGCTTCGGACTATGCAGGCGGGACGGTGCAGACGAGCGGCCCTAATAGTATATTTTGTGCCATCCGTGTGGGTCTGCATTTCGCGGTTGCAGTGCTACATTGACTGCACATGGCGGGGAGATCACCGTATGCACGCGACCGATCCCAAGACGCTACGCTTCGGACATTTTTCGCTCGATCTTGCACGTTGTTCGCTGCGGCGAGGAGTCGAGGATATTCAACTAAGGCCCAAAGCGTTCGATGTGTTGCGCTTTCTCGCAGAAAATCCAGGCCGGGTCGTCTCTAAGGACGAGCTCATGCAGGCC
Source organism: Steroidobacteraceae bacterium (assembly GCA_036515135.1). Classification (GTDB taxonomy): domain Bacteria; phylum Pseudomonadota; class Gammaproteobacteria; order Steroidobacterales; family Steroidobacteraceae; genus DATBVX01. The sequence goes on along the minus strand of DATBVX010000128.1, from coordinate 1,859 downwards.
GTCTGGGCCGGCATCGTCGTGACCGACGATTCCCTTGTTCAATGCGTCAAGGACATCCGGGACGCGCTGAACGACGCCGAGCAACGCATCGTCAAGACCGTGCCGCGCCGCGGCTATCTGTTCGCCGCAGAAGTTTCCTTCGGCACGATGCTGAACGAACCGGGCACTGCGCCCGCGGACCAGCGTGGTTCCCGCTGGCGCTCAAAGAAACTGTGGCTCGCCGCAGCGGGCGTGCTGATCGCCTTGGCCGTGCTCGTGGGTCGCCAGTTGATTGACGATACCAGAGCGCCGGGCGGCACGGTCGCCGATCTCAACCGGACGAGCGGACGATCTGAAACCGCTGCGCAGCCTCAGTCGATTGCGGTATTGCCGCTCGTTTCGCTTGCCGATTCTCCCCGCGACGACTATTTCGCCGATGGCCTGACCGAGGACATCATATCGGCGCTCGGGCGTTTTCCGGAGATATCGGTCCGCTCGCACAATGCCGTCTTTCCCTACAAGGGCAAGACACCGCGCCCCGAGGAAATCGGCCGTGAGCTCGACGTCCGTTACGTCGTTGCAGGGAGCGTGCGGCGAAGCGCGGAGCGCATCCGGGTGTCGGTCCAGCTCACCGATACGTCGCGCGGCGTCCTGCTGTGGTCGCAGCAATACGATACCGAACCCAAGGACATTTTCACCATTCAGGACGACATCACACGACGCATCGCCGGGACGCTGGCAGTCCGCTTGAGCAGCCTGGAACTCGCCCGGGCTGCTTCCAAGCCGCCGCGCAGCCTCGAAGCTTACGATCTCGTCCTGCGCGGTCGCGATTTGCTCTCGCGCGGGACCCGCACGGCCAATTCCCAGGCGCGATCGATGTTCGAAAGCGCGATTGCGCTCGATCCGAACTACGTTCCCGCAATCGTGGGGCTCGGCCTCGTGGACCTCAACGCGGTACGCTACGGATGGACCGCTGACCCGCTCGAAGCCTTGCAGCGCGCCGAGCGCCTCGGCCACAAGGCGATCGCGATCGATGAGTCCACTCCGGGCGCGCATGCCCTGCTCGGGCGCGTCTACATTCGGCGTGGCGATCTCGACCGGGCGCTGGATGAAATGAAGCGCGCGCTGGCGTCAAATCCCAGCGACCCGGACAGCTACGCGGGTCTGGGAAACGTCTTGCTCGTCTTGGGTGATGTCGACGGCGCCATCAAGGCCATAGAGACGGCAGTCCAATTTCATCCGGGGATTTCGGCGACCGACTATTTCCGCCTGGGCATGGCCTATATTCTCGCCGGGCGGAATGCCGATGCAATTCGCACGCTGGAACGCGCGCTCGCGCGCGACGAGAACAATGTATTCACCAACGCGATGCTCGCCGCCGCCTATGCCGAGGCCGAACGTCAGGAGGATGCGAGCCGCCGGGCGAACGCGGTCAAACAGCTCTCTCCGGTTTTCGCCACTGCGGACGTCGGATCGCTCTTCCGCAATCCCGACCACCGCGAGAAAATCCTGGCCGCCCTGCGGAAGGCCGGTTTATAGGGACGTTGAAACTACTTCGCAACGCGCAAGTTCTGCCAGACGGCATCCGCTCTGCCGAGGATTTCGGCGCGGTTCTCGTTGAAGCGTGCCAGGCCTCTCTTTGAGCGAAACACGTACAGCTTTCCGCCCACGACGACCCACGCCTCCGGGTCGGCTTCCGCCCTCTCGCCTTCGGACACCTTCATCGTGCAGTAACCGTGGTATTGGGGCGCGTAGCGCTCGGGATCGGCGGTGAACAGCGCGCGATGCTTCGCGCTGCTGAATAGATAAACGGCGTCATCGAAGGCAAACCAGAATTCCCCCGATCCTTTCTCCGGACGGCCACGGGCAAAGTACGAGAC
>DATBVX010000127.1:0-2780 GCA_036515135.1 Steroidobacteraceae bacterium | reverse complement strand
ATCGCCGCTTTCGCTAAGGGCCTGAGCTCCATGGCCGGATAGAGAAAATCAAGGGACTCTGATAGCGACGACAGCGCTCCCACAAATATAAAAGAGCCGAGCAGCCCCACGACGATGTAATGCTTGCGCGATACGGATTCGCAATGCCTAACCAGCCAGATCATGCCGAGCAATACGGCGACAAAGCCTAACGCAATGACGAAATCCGCCGCTGATCGGACCGTCAAACTATTCATTTGCTCGTTTAGCCATTGGACGAGCATGTGCATGCCGCTGCCTAATCGTCTTTGAAACGCCGCCGCGGAGGCGATTTCAACGGCTCAAGCCCTCGCTCTGCGCTGGGGGTTCTTTGCGTTGCGTTCAAAGAACAGCGCCTGGCTGATCACCGCGGAGACGGTGGCCGGCTGATATGGCTTCGCAATCAGGTACGCCGGTTCCGGGCGCTCGCCGGTCAGGAAGCGTTCCGGAAAGGCGGTAATAAAGATCACGGGGACTTCGAGCGAACGCAAAAGTTCATTGACCGCTTCCAGCCCAGAGCTTCCGTCGGCGAGCTGAATATCGGCAAGAATGAGTCCTGGCTTCTTGCTATTTGCGAGTTCGATCGCCTCCGAATGAGTGCGTGCGATACCGATCGTCTGATGGCCCAGGTTCTCGACAAGTCCCTCAAGATCGAGTGCGATAAAGGCCTCGTCCTCGATAATCAAGACGTCGGTGGCAATTTCCCGGGCCAACTCGCGCCCTGATTCCTCCGCGAGCGCGCGGATCGTCAAGACATCGGTTTCCAGAATCTTCGCAGCGTCTTCCTCGGAAAACCCCTCAAGAGACACGAGCAGGAAGGCCTGCCGGGGCCGCGGCGTCATGTTTGCCAGGTGCTCCGCTGCCGGAGCATCCTGCTCGAGCGGATTCCTCGCCCCATGGAGGGGAACGGTATTCCAGACCCTGGTGAATAGCCGATACAGTCCGACCCTAGGTGCCACTGTGGTCTCTAGAACAGACGGATCTTCGATTAAAGCCTCCAGCGTGGCCGCAACATATGCATCGCCCGACTGCTGACTTCCGGTCAGCACACGAGCGTAGCGGCGCAAGTATGGTAGATGCTGAGTTACGGCTTGAGATGCGGTCACAGAACCCCTCCCCAATTCAGTGACATGTTATGCCTAGGCAAACGTCCACCGTCTAAAAAAGTTCCAGGTGCAGGAACCATCGGTGGCGCAGTAGGTTATATCCTAATAATCTTATGGTTTTCCTGTCCGGCATGACGACGCAGTCACGGGTGTTGGTAGGGTTGAGGACCTGAAATGAACGACCGCAAGCACCCCAAAAGCCCAGAAGGACCCCCGCCCCGGAGGCCGAAAGGACCGGCGCTTGACCCGCAAATTCAGCGCGTAATCGGGCAGCAGCTCCGCAGAATGCACGACGAGGTCGTGAAAGAAGGGATTCCGGATCGGTTCGCCGAACTGCTGAAGCGGCTTGATAAGCGCGACCGGTAGGGACGCTGCGGCGCATGAGCGGTAAAACCTCTATCCGGGAGGAGATGCTGGCCGCAGTGCCAAAGCTGCGAGCTTTCGCGATCTCGCTCAGCGGGAACGTCGATCGCGCCGACGATCTGGTTCAGGAGACGTTGCTCAAAGCGCTGGCTAACATCGATTCGTTTAAACCTGGCACCAACATGCCTGCCTGGCTGTTCACGATTCTCCGGAATTTGTTCATATCCGAATACCGCAAGCGCAAACGCGAGGTCGAAGATGGCGAAGGCCACTACGCCGCGAGTCTGGTGTCGCCGCCAGAACAAATAGGCAAGCTTGAACTGCAAGAATTTCGCACTGCCCTAGTGAAATTGCCTCCGGAACAACGCGAGGCACTGATATTGATCGGAGCGTCGGGGTTTTCATACGAGGAAACCGCAAAGATTTGCGGCTGCGCAGTCGGTACGATCAAAAGTCGCGTCAACCGTGCACGTACGCACTTGGCTGCAATTCTCTCGGTCGACAGCGCAGATTATCTGGCAACGGGCACATCTACTCAGGCGATCGCTGCCGGCAATCGGCGTTGAGAACGACAAATATAGTTCCGCGCCGCGCGACATGCTGAGCATGTCAAGACGCGCCTTCAGATCCGCCGCCCAAACAGCGCGATCACCAGGAGCGGGATTAGGAACCCGAGGCCCGCGGCGACGAGCATCAGGACGCCCAGCTCGCCGTAGTCGCCGCGCTGCACCGGGAACAAGAGATTGAGATATTTCGTGCCGAGCTGGCCCGCGACCAGCGCCAGGTTCATCAGCGACGCCATCAAAGCGAACCAGGTGGCCCGGTGCCCGGCCGGCGCGTAATAGGCGATCAGCGTGAGCAACGGAATCATGCTGAGCTGCGCGAACGGCGAGGCCGCGGCCGCGTCGATCAGCGCGATCCAGCGCGCGCCGAAGCCGAAATTCGCCTCGGTCCATTGGTGCACGCCGTAATAGAGCGCGATGGTCGGCGCCGAGAGCACGAACCCGATCACGGTGAGCCACAGCAGCGTCTTCGCCACCGAATATTGCGTCAGCGGCTTCGCGAGCAGCCACAGGGCCACCAGGCCGATCACCGCCGAGGTCTGCCGCAGCACGCCGTAGAACGAGCCGTCGAACTTCAGGATATCGAGCGTCCACCAGAAATAGCCGTCGCCCACGCCCGGCGTGGCGCGGAACGCGAAGATGATGAGCGTGGTGTAGAGGATCGCGCGCCGGCTCGCAGGCGCCAGCTCGCGCGTCACGATGACGAGCATCGTGCAGATCACCGCCATGG
>DATBVX010000126.1:0-2916 GCA_036515135.1 Steroidobacteraceae bacterium | reverse complement strand
CGTCATTCCAGTCGGGGTGCGCTGCCGCTCGCCCTTTGCGCGCCCAAAGATTCGATCCAGCAGACCCATCCTTTCCTCCTAGGCGTCCTGCAACGCCCAACTAGAAGTCGACCTCCCAATGACGCAGTATAAGGCGTCATTGGGACGGATAAAACGGGGAACCAAGAGCGCGTAACAAAAGGAACCAGCCGACCGCGAGATGCCCCCCAGCATCACCCGCGAGTTGACCGTCGAAACTGCAGGCCTCGCCCTTCCCTTGCGTTTACTTCTTGCTGCCATTCGAATCCCTCTCCCTCATGCATTTGTTCAGTGCTCGCGTCGATATAGTATAGACGCTCCGCTGTTGGGTTAAGATTCGCCGGGTGATCGGACTGCTGCAACGGGTAAGCTCAGCCAGCGTCATCGTTGACGATCAGGTCATCGCCGCGATCGATCGCGGCATCCTCGTGCTGGTGGGAGTGGAGCGCGATGACGCCGACGCCCAGGCCGAGCGACTCGTGGAGCGCTTGCTCGGCTACCGTGTGTTCGCCGACGCCGATGGCAGGATGAATCTAGCCGTGCGCGACGTTGGTGGCAGTGTGCTGCTGGTGCCGCAATTCACCCTGGCGGCCGACACACAAAAGGGCATGCGTGCAAGCTTCACTTCCGCTGCGCCGCCGCAGGAGGGCGAGCGTCTTTTCGATCGGGTCGTGGCGACCGCCCGTGCGAGCTACGCTCTGGTGCAGACCGGTCGCTTCGGCGCCGACATGAAAGTGGCCCTGATCAACGATGGGCCCGTGACGTTCTGGCTGCGCTGCGCGCCGAGGGATTCTTGATGGAAGATTGCGTGCGCGTGGGCAACGGCACGTTCCATGCGGTATGCTTACTTGTGGACTTAGACGATTGGAGAGCGCGCGCATGGAAACACTGAAACCGGGGATGAAGGGCACTTTCAGCCTGAAGGTCGAGCGGAAACACTGCACCTCGCGCGGCGGACCGTGGGTGTTCTCGACACCGGAGATGGTGAAATTCTCGGAACTCTCGTGCCATCAGCTCGTCGAGCCCATGCTCGGCGCGGGCGAGAACAGCGTCGGCGTCACAGTCCACATCCGGCACCTCGCGCCGACCCTGGAGGGACAGACCGTGCGCAGCGAAGTCGAGCTGATCGAAGTCGATCGCCGGCGGCTCAAATTCAAGGTGGATCTGTTCGATGAACTGGACCGAATCGGCGAATGCGAGCATGAGCGCTTCGTCACCGACGTGGCTAAATCCGGCGAGCGGCAGAAAGCCAAGGCGCAGAAGCTCGGCATTGCCCTGACCTAGTGTCGTGTCCCGTAATAACTTTCGATAATCGGCGGCGAGCACGGCCCATCCTGTCGTCGCGAGGAGTGGGCGACGCGGCGATCTCGCGGCTAGCCGCGGTTGCGTTGCCTGCAGCGAGATTGCTTCGCTGACCGCCACACTTCGCTCGCGGCTTCGGCTCACCGCAATAACAGGAAAGACGTATCCCATGCATCCTGGGATCACGTCTTACATTGACGTGCGCGGATGTAAGACCCGATCCTGCGTTACGCGTTTTCCCGCTGCGGACTCACCCGCGGCGAAGCCCTATTCCAGCGAAGCAGAGCCAGCTCACCACGCATGCCGCCGCAATGCGCTGGCCCACGCCGATCGGAAGCAGCGAGTGACCGAGCAGTACGCCGAGTGCCGTGCCACCCGCGAGACACCAGGAGACAGCTGTGATCTTGCCCCCGAACTGGGCAGGAACCGCAGAGGGAACGAGGTACATGGCCAGCACGACGGCGACGAAAGCAATGGCGATGAGCGCAATGTGCCACTCACTCGCCCGCCCGAGTGGGAAAATCCCGGCGCCGAGAAAACCCAAGGCCGCCACGGTCAACACCCCTTGCAGCCAAGGTGCGCGTTGAATCTGGCCAATTCCCAGCGCGAGTGAGAACGTGGATGCCGCAATGAGGAAAAACGCCGGAAGCATCGCCCACCCGTTCGCTCCCAAAGCAAGTTCGCTCAACAACTGATGCACGGAGTCGTAGCCCGGTTGAAGCAAATGAAGAACCGTCACAACCACGACAAACCCAATCGCCCCGGCGATCGCCAACCCGCCAGTCCACTGAGACATCGAGGCCACGGCTGTCACTTCATCATCCTTCCGCATGCCAAATGTCGGCCTGTGCGGCCGAACGTCCGGCTTCAGGCGCGCGCCGCACTTGGCGCGTCGGCCTGCAAGCCGTTGTTAGACCGTCACCCGCACGTTGTCGTGCAGGTATTCCGGGGCGAAATCCGCTCCGTTTGGCCACACCAACGTGTGGAACTCTGGATGAATCATGAACGCCTGAAAAAACGTGAGGTTCCGGAGCGGTTCGAACACTGGACCTGTCAGCGAAGTGGCCAGATCAATCTCGCCGGCGAGACCGTCGCGAAACCTGAGCCACAGCACATGTCCACTTACGTACCGCGCTTCGAGAATGTGGTAATCCATGGTTCTACTCCAACGGTGTGATACGGTTGAGCGGCTTGCCCTGACGCGCCAGCTCCCAGTCGTCCAACAATTCTTGCCTATGAAGCGCGGACCACTCAAGCACATGTCGCAGCGCTCGTGCAGGGAAAGCTCCGTGAACGGTCGCGGTTTCCACTTCAACCGAAATCTCGTGCTCTCCGTAGACCGCGTGGAAGTGCGCCACCCCATGCTCATTGTAGAACATGCCGATTACGATGCCGAGAAATCGCGACAGTTCGGGCATGGTTTTCTCAACGGTCTAGAAGTCGACCTCCCAATGACGCAGTATAAGGCGTCATTGGGACGGATAAAACGGGGAACCAAGAGCGCGTAACAAAAGGAACCAGCCGACCGCGAGATGCCCTCTCCGCTCCTTGTCGAGGGTGAACCGGGGTTTCGAGGAGCATTGCTCCGAGCCGGTG
>DATBVX010000125.1:0-63902 GCA_036515135.1 Steroidobacteraceae bacterium | reverse complement strand
GCGCGCAAGGTGGAGGAGAACCTGCAGGACACGCCGATTGCGATCACGGCGTTCAGTGGCGATGCGCTGGTGGAACGGCAGATCTTCAATACCAACGTTCTCGACCAGGTCGTTCCCAATCTGCAGTTCGCGGACAACGCGCCGCTGGCGGGGAACAATTCTTCCTCGCAGGTGTTCATCCGCGGCATCGGTCAGACCGATCCGACCTCCACGGTCGATCCAGGTGTGGGCCTCTATATTGACGAGGTGTACATCGGCAACGCGGTCGGCGGCACGATGACGTTGCGCGACATCGCCTCGGTTCAGGTGCTGCGCGGACCGCAGGGCACACTCTTCGGCCGCAACACGATCGGCGGCGCGATCATCATGACGACGACCGAACCGGGGGACGAGTTCGGCGGCACGGTGCGTGCGGGCTTCGGTTCCGACAGTCTGCTCGACGGCTTCCTGGCGCTTGATGCGCCGTTTTCCGACACCTTCAAGTCGCGTTTTTCCTTCGGCATCCGGCAACAGGACGGCTACGTCGAACGCACGGACGGTACGGACCTGGGCGACGCCGATAGGTACACGGCGATGGCCAAGTTCGTGTGGACGCCCAGCGACAGCGTGAAAGCGACACTCGCTTTCGACTACACCCAGGCCGATGAGAACGGCAGCCCGCTGGTGTTCGCGGTCATCAACGAAGCGCAGACGTTTCCGCGAGTTGCCAGCCTGGATGCGGGCTGCCCGGGGCTCACCGACGGTGCCGTACCTCCGCCAGGACTGCCGGATCAACCGACAGTACCGATGATCCAGGACGACCGCTGCGCCAACGATCTTCAGGCCCGCGGCCCTTACCGCAACAACGGGACGTTTCCCCTCGCGAGCAAGCTTGACAACTGGGGCGGGTCGCTCAACCTGAGTTTTGATCTGAGTGACACGCTGGTATTCAAGTCGATCAGCTCCTACCGGGGCATCAGCTGGGAGGGCATTCGTGATGCGGACAACACGCCACTCACGATCCTCCACACGATCTACGACGTCGACGGCTGGCAGTGGAGCGAGGAATTGCAGCTCACCCACCAGTCGACGGCGCTGACTGGCGTTTTCGGCCTGTACTACTTCGAGCAGGCCTCCGACGACATCGTGAGCGTGGAGCTCAATCCGCCGCCGCCCGGGATTCAGGGCGACAGCGACAACAACAAGGTGGACAACAACAGCTGGGCGGCCTTTACGCAATGGACCTACAACTTCAACGACAAGCTGGCTCTGACGGCGGGCGGCCGCTACACGGAGGATGAGAAAGGGGCGTATCCCGATCAATACGCCTTCGCCACGCCGACCATCAAGCAGGTGCCGGTGCAGTGGTACCGCGACACGTTCACCTCCTTCACGCCCTCCGCATCGATCGCGTACCGCTGGACAGAAGACGCGATGACCTACCTGAGCTACGCGGAAGGATTCAAGGGCGGTGGCTGGAACAGCCACTTCAATGCGGTGCTGACACAGCCCCAGGTGGATGCTCTTCTCAAGTTCGATCAGGAGGAAGCCGAAACCCTCGAGCTCGGCTTCAAGCTCGATCTCGCGGGCAACACTGTCAGATTGAACGGTGCCATTTTTACGGCCGACTACACCGACATGCAGGTGACCTACCGCGGGCCGCTGCCCGCGGGGGTCGCGCCGTTTCTGACCAATGCCGGCAAAGCCGGTATCGATGGGGCCGAGCTGGAAATGACCTGGGCGCCGACCGCCGATTGGATCATCGAGGCGAGCGTCGGCTATCTCGATGCAACGATCGAAGAACTGGAGCCCGCGCCACTCTTGATCCTTCCGCCCGGCCTGGTCGAGGGCAACGTGCTGCCGTTCGCTCCGGAATGGCAGGGCCACTTTGGCATCGCGTATACGGCCAATGCCGGGAACTTCGAGATTACGCCACGCGTGGACGTCTCCTATCAGGACACCACGTATTTCGATGTCATCGACACACCGGAAATCGCACAGCTCGACAGCGTCACGGTCGTCAATGCCTCGCTGGTGTTCGGCAGCAGCAACCAGACCTGGTACGTCAGGCTGGGTGTGAACAACGCCACCGACGAGGAGTATCCGATCGCGGGGAATTCCTCACTCACCACAGGCAGCGGTTACGCCGAGATCGCCTATGCGCGGCCGCGCGAGTACTTCGCGCTGTTCAACTACGACTTCTGAGAGCCCCCTCACTCCGCCCTCTCCCCCGGTGACGGGGGAGAGGGGTGCGAAGCCATCAACGCTCACGGAGTCGGAGTGAGGTGTTTGCGTACTTGTTCCGATTCCCGCGATGCCGGGCCACCGTTCCCGTCAGGTGCTGATATCGCAATCCTCGTCGATCAACGACTGCAGCTCGGTAGCGCCCGCGCGCCGCATCGGTCGGCCATCGACCGGGCTGAAGGGCGCCTGGCGGATGCCGTCACATGGAAACACCGTCGCGTCAATCACGTGCTCGCCCGCCTCGAAGCGCACGGCGGGCAGGTTGACCGTGCGATCGGTGAACATCTTGACGCGCCGCTCGGCGAGCTCGTGGCGGATGCCGCGGTCCAGGAGTTTCAGCATCACCGCCTCCGCACGGTCGGCGAACAGGTGCAGATCGACGTCGGCGTACTGGGTCGCGGTTCCCGACAGGACCGGGCCTACCAGCCGCGGCTCGAACTCCTGCAACAACTGCATGGCGATGAGCGCGGCCCGTCGTTGCTCCTTGAGCGAGCGCGAGTGGCTGTCGGCGGCGAATAGTCGCTGGTACTCGACCAGCGCTGCTTCGATCTCGGTATTCTTGGGAAGGAGCGCGGAATCGGTGGCGCCGAGCCGCTCGGCGGCCTTGCGCTTGGCGAGCAGATAGTCGTCGATACCGTGCTCGCTCATGATGCGCGCCGCCTCTTGCGCGATCGCGCGTCGCAGCTCCTCGGACCGGGTCATCGGTTTCATGCTGCGCTCACCTAGTCAGAACAGTGGCTCGTCGCTCTCCGTGGCGGGATCGCGCCCCGCTTGCGCACCGCGGGCAAAAGGATCGCCCGCTTCGGGCAGCCGGCCCTCGATGAATGTCTCAAATATGGCTGAAGGGTCATCGGCACTCGCCAGCAGTCCGGTCTCGGGAGAGATCTTGACCGTCACGAGTCCTTCCGGCGCCGGCACGGGCGATTCGGAAGTCCCACGCAATGCTTCGCGCATGAAGTGTACCCAGATCGGCACGGCGGTGCGCCCGCCTTCCTCGCCGGCACCGAGTGACGCTTCCTGATCGAAGCCCACCCAGGCGGTCGCGACCAGGCGCGCGTTGAAACCCGAGAACCACGCGTCGTGATGATCGTTGCTGGTGCCGGTCTTGCCGGCGATGTCGCCGCGATTCAGCACTTGCGCGCGCCGCGCCGTTCCGCGCCGGATCACGTCGCTCATCATGTTGGCGAGCAGGTAGGCGTTCTGTTCGCTGATGGCGCGCGGTGCCACCTGCGCCGCGGGCAGGTATCCCCGACCACCGCGCACGACGTCCACGGCCGCAATCATTGCCTCGCCGTCGCGGGGGAGAGGCTCCGGCAGGCGGCCACCCGTTCCGAGCACCTCGCAGTCCCGGCAGACCATCTGCGGTTGGCTCTGATAGAGGGTCTGGCCGTTGGCATCCTCAATGCGCTCGAGGTAGTACGGTCGCACGCGATAACCGCCGTTGGCGAACGTGGCGAAACCCGCGCCGAGCTCCGCCGGCGTGAGTTGCAGACTCCCGAGCGCCAGCGTCAGGTCGTCGGGCAGATCGGCGCGCTCGAAACCGAAATTCGTCAAATAGTCCATCGTGTAGGCCGTCCCCATGGCGCGCATCAATCGCACCGACACTAAGTTGCGCGAGCGCACCAGCGCCTCCCGCAGCCGCGTGGGTCCATAGAACTGGCCGGTCGCGTTTTCCGGCCGCCAGGTGTCTTCAGTCGCGTCGTCTTCGAACACCACCGGTGCGTCGAGCACGATGCTCGCCGGCGTGAATGCGTTTTCGAGTGCCGCTGAATAGATGAAGGGTTTGAATGCGGAGCCCGGCTGGCGCCGCGCCTGGACGACACGGTTGAACTTGCTCACGAAGAAATCAAAACCGCCGTTCAGGGCGACGATGCCGCCATCGGCCGGATCGAGGGCGACGAGGGCGCCCTGCGCAACCGGCGACTGAGCGAGCTGTACCGTGTTGCCCGTGCGAATGACGTACACCACGTCGCCCGGACTTACGACCTCGGTCGCGCGCTTCAGCTCGGGGCCGAGACGGTCATCGACAGCACGCCGTGCCCATGAAAGACCCGTCCAATCGAGGGTGGCCGCCAGGCCATCGCGTAACAGGACCCTCGCGGCGCGCTCGGCCACTTCGGTGACCAGCGCGGGTTCGAGCACGTTGATCGAGGGGTGTTGCTCCAGTGTGGCGATGAGCTCCGCCGGCGCTTGCCCGGGCGTGAAATCGATATGCGCGAGGGGCCCGCGGTACCCGTGCCGGCGGTCATACTCGATCAGGCCGAGCCGCAGGGCTGTGTTCGCGGCCTGCTGCAATCGACTATCGATGGTGGTGATGACTCGGTAGCCGGCCGTGTAGGCCACATCGCCGTAGCGCTCGAAGGCATCGCTGCGCGCCATTTCACCGACGTAGGGCGCCTCCACCTCAACGCTGGGACCGTGCAGCCGCGAGGGCATTGGCGCCTGCATCGCAGCGTCGAACTCAGCCTCTCCGATCTGATCCGTTTCCAACATGCGTCTGAGCACGTACGCACGGCGCGCCTTGGCGCGATCGGCGCTCGCGATCGGATTGTCGCGCGATGGGGCGCGCGGTATGCCGGCGATCGTGGCGGTCTCCGCCAGCGTCAGATCGTCTAAAGCCTTGCCGAAGTAAACCTCCGCGGCTGCCGCGGCGCCGTAGGCCCGCTGCCCGAGGAAGATCTTGTTGAGGTAGAGCGTAAGAATTTCCGGCTTGGTGAAAGCATTCTCGATGCGAAACGACAGGAAGATCTCCTTGAGCTTACGGTCGAAGCGGCGCTCTGGCGTCAGGAACATGTTGCGCGCCAGTTGCATTGTGATCGTCCCGCCGCCCTGGCTCGGCTGGCCGGAAACCAGGTTGATCAGCGTGGCACGCATGAGTCCCGCGTAATCGACGCCGTGATGCTGGAAGAAACGGTCGTCCTCGGCGGCCAGAAACGCCTGCTGCACGCGTTCGGGGATGTCCTCGTAGGACACCGGGATGCGCCGGTATTCGCCGATCTGGGCAATGACGCGTCCGTCGCGGCTGTAGACGCGCAGCGGCACCTGCAAACGGACATCTCGCAGCGTGTCCACGTCCGGCAGGGCCGGTGCCAGGTACACAAAGGCGCAGAGCGCGGCGTAGCCGATCGACCCCGCGAGGAGCAATAAGGCGACCAGCGTCACGAAGCCGGCTCTAAGGTAACGTTGCTTCACAGGAAGGAACTCTAAGTGCTTGCTTCAGCGAAGTGGTTTATGCATATTAGCCGAGGGGTCAAGGGCAAACTCGCCGAAAGGCGGGGACGCAAAGCCTCCGGTCTAAGGGATGAAAGCCTACGACAGCGGGGTTACCGGGCGGAACGATAGAACATATTTGCTGGGCAAAATCACCAGCCACTCGTTCCCTCCCGTGACTTGAACGCTGCAGGGGTCCACCTTCCCCGACTCGAGCTTGGCGTCCTGATTGGCGCTGATCGCTTATGGGGTATTTCGCGTGACACGGATGAGCTTCCGATCCTGGTATCGGCGTCGCGGAATCGAAGCCGCGCAGCTATTGTGTGAATGTAGTCACGCTCGATTTAACACTTGACTGTTATAACTTGCCCCGCTTTTTTTGGTGAGCTTTGCGTTTAGCCAGTTAACTCGTTCTTCTTAAAGGGAAAAACTGTGCTGTTCGGCCCGAAATATCGCCCACTGCTGGGCCTAGACATAACGACCTCCTCGGTGAAGCTGATCGAGCTCAGCATGGCCGGGGGGCAATTCCGCGTCGAGTCGTACGCGGCCGAACCCACTCCGCACAATGCGATCAACGAAAAGGCGATCGTCGACGCCGAAGCGGTCGGTGAAGCCATCCGACGCGCGGTCAAGCGCTCCGGCGCAAAGAGCCGTGAAGCGGCGGTCGCGATCAGCGGCGATGCCGCGATCACGAAAGTGATCCAGATGCCGAAGTCGCTGAGCGAGGCCGACCTCGAGGGTCAGGTCGAGCTGCAGGCGGACCAGTACATCCCGTTTCCGATGGAAGAGGTGAGCTACGACTTTCAGAGAGTCGGCCCATCGGAGAAGGACCCTGAAATGGTCGACGTTCTCCTGGTTGCCACGCGCACCGAGAACGTTGAGCAGCGCCAGGCGGCGGTGTTGGCCGCCGGCCTTTTGGCCAAAATCGTCGACGTCGAGGCGTTCGCCCTCGAGAACGCCTGCAAGCTGCTCACGCACCAGATGCCCGACGGCGGCATCGATCGCACCATCGCGGTCATCGACTTCGGCGCGAGCAGCACGACTTTCAGCGTGCTCAAGGATCTCAAGGTCATCTACACGCGCGATTTCGCCTTCGGCGGCCAGCAGCTGACCGAAGAGATCATGCGCACCTATGGATTGAGCATGGAGGAGGCGGGTCGCGCCAAGAAAGAGGGTGGCCTGCCGAGCAACTATCAGCCCGAAGTCCTCGATCCATTTATCGACGACATGACCCAGCAGGTCAGCCGCTCGCTGCAGTTCTACCTCGCCTCGGGCAGCGGCCGCGAGCAGCCGGAGAAGATCCTGGTTTGCGGCGGCTGCGCCAACATCGCCGGCGTCGATGACGTGATCGCCAGCCGCGTGGGAATTCCGGCCGAGCGCGGCGATCCGCTCGGGCAGATGAAGCTGTCATCGCGAGCCAAGGCGCAGGCAGTCAAGAAAGACGCGACCGCGCTGCTCACGGCCTGCGGTCTTGCATTGCGGAGCTTCGACTGATGCCAAGAGTCAACCTGCTTCCGTGGCGTGCCGAACGCCGCAAGAAGAACCAGCGTGATTTCGCTTTCTGGGCGCTCGGCGCGGTGGGCGCCGCCATCGGCGTCACGCTGATCCTGAACCTGATCATGAGCGGCTGGATCAGCGCACAGAAAGCGCGCAATCAGCTGCTCAAGGACGAGATCCAGGGGCTCGACAAGCAGATCACCGAAATCGTCGGGCTCGAGAACCAGCGAGAGCGGATGAGGGCCCGCATGGAGATCATCGAGAAGCTGCAGCGCTCGCGGCCCGAAGTCGTGCACCTGTTCGATCAGCTGGTGCGCACGCTCCCCGATGGCGTCTATCTCACCTCGATCAAGCAGAGCGAGAAGCGCCTCGAATTCAAGGGCATCGCCCAATCGAGCACGCGCGTCTCCGCCTTCATGCGCAACATCGATGCTTCGGACTGGATGGACAAGCCCGAGCTCGAGGTGGTCGAGACCAAGAAGGACTCGGCACTCGGCAGTGAATTCACGCTCTTCGCCAGCCAGGTCGGCGTCACGCTGCCCGGCGAGGAGGCCGAGGAATGAACCTTCTTGAACAGCTGCAATCGCTCGACCGGCGCGACATCGGCCGCTGGCCGCCTGTCTTCCGCTTCGGGCTGATCGGCGTGATTTTCGTCCTCGTGGCGCTCGGTCTCGCCTACTACTTCGTCTGGCAGAACCAGCGACCGACTCTGCTGCGCGCCGAGCAGGAAGAGGTCGAACTCAGGCAGACGTTCGAGCAGAAGCAGAAGAAAGCGGCCAACCTGGAAGCCTATAAGGCGCAGCTGGCCGAAATGGAACGCTCGTTCGGCGCCATGCTGCGGCAGCTTCCCGGCAAGACCGAGGTACCGAGCCTGCTGGTGGACATCTCGCAGACGGGACTTGCCGCCGGCCTCGAGGAAAAGCTCTTCCAGCCGGCCACCGAAGTTCGTCGTGATTTCTACGCGGAGCTCCCGATCAAGATCCGCCTCACCGGCAACTACCACGAGCTCGGCAGTTTCGTGAGCGGCATCGCGGCGCTGCCGCGCATCGTTACGCTGCACAACATCGAGATCAAACCGGAGGGCAAGGAGTCGGGTTTCGACAATCTGGTGCTTGACGTCACCGCCAAGACCTATCGCTACCTGGAGGAAGAAGAGGACAAGGGAGACGCGGCCGGCACTGCGAAGGATGACAAGGCCAAGGGTGCCAAGGAGCGGCGCAAGCCCGCCGCCAAGCGAACATGAGCGCGCGCCAACCTCAACTGCGGAAGCACGTGCATGCGTGACCGGACCAGAATCATTGCGCTCGGTGCACTGGGCCTGCTGGTGGCGGCCGGCGTGAGCGGCTGCTCTAGCGAGCAGGAAGAGCTGGAGCGGTGGGTCGCGCAGGTCAAGAAGCGGCCCGGTGGCCGCATCGAGCCGCTGCCCGAGATCAAGCCTTACGAGTCTTTCGCCTACAACGCGAGCGATCAGCGTTCACCGTTCTCGATGTCCAGGCCTGCCGGGCCCGGCGACGGCGTGCGTCCGGATTCCAAGCGTAATCGTGAGTTCCTCGAGCAGTTCTCGCTCGACACGCTGGCCATGGTGGGCACGCTCAAGCTCGGAGGCCGCGCGTTCGGCCTGGTGCAGACCAAGGATGGGCTCGTACATCGCGTTCTGCCGGGACAATACATGGGGCAGAACGACGGCAAGATCGTTTCGGTTTCTGATTCGAAGATTTCGTTGGTCGAGATCGTTCCCGACGGGATGGGCGGCTATATGGAGCGAACCGCCGCCATCGGCCTGACGGACTGATGTCACCGGGAGTGCAAAGAATGAACGGGATGAATCGGGTCTGGCTGGCACTGCGTACGCGTCTGGGCGTCGCCGCGCGCGCTGTCTGCCTCGTTCTGGTGGCCGCCGCACTGCCGGGCCTTGCGCCTGCGCAGCCTGCGGAAGGCTTGAAGCTGCAGGCCATCGACGTGCAGACGCTGCCCGGTCAGCAACTGCAGTTGCGGTTGCGGCTCAATGGCCCGGCACCGGAGCCGCTGAGCTTCACCATCGACCGTCCGGCACGCATTTCGATTGATCTTCCCGGTACGGGGCTCGCGCTCGAGTCGCGTCGCATCGACGTGAAGGCGGGCGGGGTCGACACCATCCTCGCCGCTGAGGCTGGTGGCCGCACGCGGCTGGTACTCAACCTCGATGAATTGATGCCGTACCAGACGCGCGTCGACGGCAACAACATCCTGGTCACGATCGGCGGTGCGCAGATGCAGACCACCGCTGCGGTGCCGCCCTCGGGTTCGACCGCGCGTGCGGCAGCCGCGAGCAGTGGCCCGCGCAGCATTCGCAACATCGATTTCCGCCGCGGCACCGATGGCACCGGGCGCGTGATCGTGGAATTGAGCGACCCGCGCACGCCGGTGAACCTGCGTCAGCAAGGGACCCAGGTGGTGGTTGATTTCGGCGGCGCGGACCTGCCCAGGGACCTGATGCGCCGGTTAGATGTCACTGACTTTGCGACGCCGATTTCGACCGTCGATGCGCTCAAGGTCGGCGACAGCACGCGCCTGGTGATTTCGGCGGGCGGCGAGTTCGAGCAATTGGCGTACCAGTCCGACAACCAGTACGCGGTCGAGATCAAGCCGGTCGTGCGCACCGCGGCCCAGCTCGAGGACAAGAAGGAATATACGGGCGAACGGCTCACCCTCAACTTCCAGGATATCGAGACGCGCGCGGTCCTGCAGTTGCTTGCCGATACCAGCGGCCAGAACATCGTGGTCAGCGACTCCGTGCAGGGCAACGTGACATTGCGCCTGCAGAACGTGCCCTGGGACCAGGCGCTCGACATCGTGTTGCGGACCAAGGGCCTCGACAAGCGCCGTCAGGACAACGTCATCATCGTGGCGCCCACCGAGGAATTGGCGGCGCGCGAAAAGGCGGAGCTCGCGGCTCGCAAGGACATCCAGGAACTCGCGCCGCTGCGCACCGAGTACCTGCAGGTCAATTACGCCAAGGCCAGCGATTTAGCCGGGCTCATCAAGTCCTCGGCAGAGAATTCGCTCCTGTCGGCGCGCGGCAGCGTGACCATCGACGAGCGCACCAACACGCTGTTGATTCAGGACACCGCCGACCGGCTGCAGGACGTTCGCCGCCTCGTCACGACGCTCGATATCCCGATCCGCCAGGTGCTGATCGAGGCTCGCATCGTCATCGTGAATGATGATTTCAGCCGTAACCTGGGCGTGCGCTTCGGCGCCAACGTGGTGTCGGATGACTACGGCGGCAGCGATGGCGCCGGGTTCATCAGTCCGAGCGGCGTCGGCGAGGAGGATGACGACATCCTGCTGCAGCCGGGCGCCAACGCGCCGGCCGGCAATCCGCCGGGCGTAATCATCCCGGGCGTCGCGGATCGCTACATGGTTAACCTGCCGGTCGCCAACCCGGCGGGCCGCATCGCCCTTACGCTGCTCGACTCCGATTACATCGTCGATCTGGAGATCTCGGCGGCCCAGGCCGAGGGCCGCGGCGAGGTCATCTCCTCACCGCGCGTCGTCACGGCGAACCAGCGCGAAGCGGTGATCGAGCAGGGCGTGGAGATTCCATACCAGGAATCCTCGTCGAGCGGCGCGACCACCATTCAGTTCAAGAAGGCGGTGCTGGCGCTGCGCGTCACCCCGCAGATCACGCCCGACAACCGCATCATCATGGATCTGACAGTCAACAAGGACAGCGTCGGCCAGGTCATCGTGACTTCCGGCGGAGCCAATGTGCCGTCGATCGACACGCGCGAGATCGTCACCCAGGTGCTGGTGAACGACGGCCAGACCGTCGTCCTCGGTGGCATCATGGAGACCGAATACCGCGAAACCGAAACCAAGGTGCCGTGGCTGGGCGACATCCCGGTTCTCGGCTACCTGTTCAAGAACAAGAGCAAGACCAACAACAAGGACGAGTTGTTGATCTTCATCACGCCGCGCATCCTGCGCGAGGGCGCCAACCTGTACTGACGCCTTCGGAAAGAGTCTAATCGCACGCGGCTCAATCGGTTGATGCGCAGAAAACGGTCCTCGTGACCGTTCTCTGCGCCGTTGAGCAAGAGGCGTGACTCTTGTTCGACGGCGCGGTGCGTCCATGCACCGCAGCCCGGCCGCGTCGCCCTCATGGTCTCGAAATCGAACATATTCCTGATTGGCCCGATGGGCTCGGGCAAGACCGCGGTCGGCAAGCACCTCGCCCGCGCGCTGCATTGCACGTTCAAGGACAGCGACGCGGAAATCGAGAGCCGCACCGGCGTCGATATTCCCTTCATCTTCGAGAAGGAAGGCGAGATGGGCTTTCGCGTGCGCGAGCGCGAGGTCATCGAGCAGCTCACGCGACTCGACAACATCGTGCTGGCGACGGGCGGCGGCGCAGTGCTGGATCCGGACAACCGGCGCGTGCTGGCCGAGCGCGGCTGCGTCGTGTACCTCAAGACCTCCGTATTCCAGCAGATCGAACGCACGCGCCACAGCCGCAATCGCCCGCTGCTCTTCGATACCGACCCGCAGCAGCGCCTGGACGCTCTCATGGTCGAGCGCGAGCCGTTGTACGCGGAGATCGCCGACATCACCATCTCGACCGACGGCAGGCGCGTACAGGCCGTCGCCGAGGACGTGCACCGGCTGCTCAAGGATCGCTAAGCCGTGTCCGGCACCGCCGCCTTATACTCCGCCGGCCCGTGCAGTACCTCAACATCGACTTAGGCCCGCGCAGTTACCCGATCCTTATCGGCGAAGGCCTGCTCGCGCAACGCGAGCTCATGACTCGCCACATCCCAGCCCGGCGTCTGCTGGTCGTGACCAACCCGACGGTCGCCGGACTGCACCTCGACGCCTTGCGCCAGGGCCTGGTGGATTTCGACGTGAGCATCGAAACGATTCCCGACGGTGAACGCTACAAGACGCTCGCGACCGCTTCCCGCTTGTTCGATGCCCTGATCGAGGCGCATATCGGGCGCGATGGCGCGGTCGTGGCGTTCGGCGGCGGCGTCATCGGCGATCTCGCCGGCTTCGCCGCGGCTTGTTATCAGCGCGGCATCGCCTACGCGCAGATGCCGACGACGTTGCTCGCCCAGGTCGATTCCTCCTTGGGCGGCAAGACTGGCGTCAATCACCCGGCCGGCAAGAACCTGATTGGCGCTTTTCATCAGCCGCTGTGCGTGATCTCGGATACCGCAACCTTGCGAACCCTGCCTGACCGCGAGTTGCGCGCGGGTCTCGCCGAAGTGATCAAGTGCGGGCTCATCTGCGATGCCCAGTTTCTGGGCTGGCTCGAAGCTCATCTGGATGACCTGCTCAAACGCGATCCACAGGCGCTCGAGCACGCGATCCGGAGATCCTGTGAGATCAAGGCCGATATCGTGTCGCGGGATGAACGCGAGCAAGGTCCACGGGCGCTGCTCAACCTGGGCCATACTTTTGCCCACGCGATCGAGTCGGCTACCGGGTACGGAGAATGGCTGCACGGCGAAGCGGTCGCGGCCGGCATGCTGATCGCGGCGTCACTCTCGGCGCGGCTCGGATGGTTGCCGGGTGCCGATCTCGATCGGGTGCGTGCGCTTGTGGGTCGAGTGGGGTTTCCCCTCGCCACGCCGTCGATCGGCAGCGCCCAGGCGCTGGCCCACATGCAGGCGGATAAGAAAGTGCGTGATGGACGTATCCACTTGATTCTACTTAGACAAATCGGTGCCGCCGAGATCACCGACCGATACGATACGGCGGCACTGACCGCAGTGTTGAGAGAATCCTTCGGGCCATGAACGCCACGGCCGACTCGACGCTCGCACCCTACGCTGCGCGTCCCGAGCACTCTCGCGGCCGCGTCCACCGGGAACCCGCGCCGCGCTTCCGCACCGAGTACCAGCGCGACCGCGACCGCATCGTGCATTCGAGCGCTTTCCGGCGCCTCGTTTACAAGACGCAGGTGTTCGTCAACCACGAGGGCGATCTCTACCGCACGCGCATCACGCACTCTCTCGAGGTCGCGCAGATCGCGCGTACGATCGCGAGCACTCTCAAGCTCAATGAGCCGCTGACGGAAGCCATCTGTCTGGCACATGACCTTGGACATACGCCGTTCGGTCACGCCGGGCAGGACGCGCTCAACGAATGCATGCGCGATCACGGCGGCTTCGAGCACAACCTGCAGTCGGTGCGCGTGGTCGATGAGCTCGAGGAGCGTTACGCCGACTTTCCGGGACTCAATCTGACCTACGAGTGCCGCGAAGGGATTCTCAAGCACTGCTCCGTGGCCAACGCGCGCCGCCTGGGCCCGCTGGGCGAACGGTTCATCAATCGAGAGCAGCCCGGCCTCGAAGCGCAGCTCGCGAATCTCGGTGACGAGATCGCCTATAACAATCACGACGTCGATGACGGCCTGCGCGCCGGCCTCATTACGGTCGAGGGGCTGCGTGAAGCGCAACTGTTCCGCCGCCAATACGACAAGGTCAAGTCGCAGCATCCCGACCTTGGCGGGCGCCGGCTGGTGCACGAGGTTGTGCGCCACATGATCGACTACGTTGTGACCGACCTCGTCACGACGACGCAGGCGGCACTGAAGAAAGCGGCGCCGCAGAGCATTGACGACGTACGTCATCATGGCGCGCCACTGGTGGGCTTCAGTCCGCAAACCCTAGAGGAACACGTCGAGCTCAAGCGTTTCCTGCGCGCCCACGTCTATCAGCACTACAAGGTTCAGCGGATGACGACGAAGGCCAAGCGCATGCTGCGCGAACTCTTTGCCGCGTTCATGGAAGACCTCAACCTGATGCCGCCCGAGCATCGCGACACAGCGCGCCGGCTCGCGGAGCACGAAGCCGAGTCGGGCAAGGCACGCGCAGTCGCGGATTATGTCGCCGGAATGACCGATCGATACGCTATCCTGGAGCACCGCAGATTATTCGAACCCGCGGAGAGAACGTGAAGAAAGGATGGCAGTTGACGGTTGGCAGTTGACAGTAAGAACCGAGCATCAAGAATCCCCGCCGTCAACCGTCAACCGTCAACCGTCAACCGTCAACCGTCAACCGTCAACCGTCAACCGTAGAAGCACCCATGCGTATTCCCCACCCCGAAATCCCGCCGCGCGAGCGGCTAATCTTCGCGCTCGACGTGCCCGATGCGAACAGCGCCCGCCGGCTGGTGGATCGACTGGGCGACGCGGTGCAGTTCTACAAGATGGGGCTCGAGCTCTTCGCGGCCGGCGAATATTTCGAGCTGCTCGACTGGATGGTCGGCAAGGGCAAGAAGATCTTCGTTGATCTCAAGTTCTTCGATATCCCGGCGACGGTGGCGGCGGCCGTGAAGCGCCTGCGCGGCCGCGGCATCACGTTTGCCACGGTGCACGGCTATCAGTCGATCATGCAGGCGGCCGCGGAAACGAAGGGCGACGTCAAGATCCTGGCCGTCACCGTGCTCACCAGTCTCAATCGCGGCGATCTTGATGATCTCGGTTTCGACGGCGATGTCGCGCAACTCGTGGTGTCACGCTCCCGCCGCGCGCTGGAAACCGGTTGTGACGGCGTGATCTGTTCGGGTCTCGAAGCCGCGTTGATCCGGCAACATGTCGATCATCGCTTGCTGGTGGTGACTCCCGGCATTCGCCCGGTCGAGAACCGTCCAACCGACGACCAGAAGCGCGTCGTCAGTGTCGAACAGGCCTTCATGAATGGCGCGGACTACATCGTCGTCGGCCGCCCGATCCGCGATGCCGCCGATCCGCGCGCCGCCGCCGAGAGCATGCAGGCGACGATCGCGAAATTATTCTAACTAGGGAATCGACTCGGCTTCGAACCGCCAAGCTTCGAGATCGGCTTGCCAGCCCTCGTCGGGCCAGCCCGCTTTGCGTCGCAATTCGCGCACGAAGGTCACGGCATCCGGGATACCTTCCCAAACGTGCGGGATGAAGGTCACGCGCTCGCCGCCGGCGGCGAGCACGAGACCGTGCCGTCCCGGCACCAACGCGGCGAGAAGCTCTTCGTGCGATCGAACGACGAGCCGCTCGAGTGGCGAGAGGATCGATACCTCGATCTGCAGGCTGGAGAGCTCATGTGCGGCCAATGGATCGAAACGCGGATCCTCAAAGCCAGCGGCGTAGGCGTTGTGCCAGACGTCCTCGATCAGCGGCCGCTCGGGCTCGAGCCGCCCGCAGCAACCACGCAACCGCTCGCGAATCATCAGCGTGACGAAAGTGCTGCGCCACGCGACGAGCGGTGGCGCAAAGTCTGCTTGTGCAAACAGAGCGCGTGAACCGGAGAGCAGGCTCTGCTCGATTGAAGCCCGCGCAGCCTTAAGCAGCGCACGACGCGCGGCAGCGTCAAGCATCGTAAAGTGACCAGGCGCCGTAACCCACGACGCGCTTGCGATCGCCGGCCGTGTCGCCCGAACTGCGCAAATCCTCGAGCTGGATCCGCATCCGGCGCCGGCGCGCGACGGCGAGAAATCCGTTGAGGCCGACGCAGCCGCACGCCTGTTCGCCGTCGATCCGCGACGAGTACGCGAGCACGGCTTCGTTGGTCGCGCGATCGATGAGCCGCGCCTGTTCATAGTCGTGGTAGTGGCTCAAGTCCGTGCTCACGACGACGAGCGTCTCGGGGTCGCCCCAGACGAGTTCGAGTGCCTCCGCGACTTCCATGGACATGGCATCGCCAGCTGCGATTGGCAAGAGTACAAAGCCTTTCAGCATCGCCTGCAGAAACGGCAGCTGCACTTCGAGGCTGTGTTCCTGCGCGTGGGGCGAATCGGTGAGCCGTACCTGTGTCAGTTCGAGCAGCGCGCGCCGGGCCTCGACGTCGATCGGAATGCGTCCGAGCGGCGTGTCAAAGGCATCCACCGAGGGCACCGCCAATCCATGAAACGGCACGCGGTGGCTCGGCCCGATCAGCACCACGCGGCGAATCCGCGCTGCCGCAGCTTTGAGCAGTCGAAAAGCAGCCGCAGCGGTCGGGCCAGAATAGACATAGCCCGCGTGCGGGGCGATCAGGGCTTTGGGCGCGGGGCGCTCGACGTTGTCAACGGGCAACAGCGCCTGCAGCGCGTCCTCGAGCTCGCGAGGGTCGTCCGGATAGAAGAGGCCCGAGACGGCCGCGGGCCGCACGCGTAAGCTTGAGCTGGCGGTGGCCATGGCGGGCGGCAGTATCGAGCCCAGGGCCCCGGCAGGCAAGCAGCATGGATTCGGCAACGGCAAGTTCGACGGTCGACACGCGCTATTGGCATTGGGTGGATGACGAGCGTATCCAGTGCGACGTGTGCCCGCGTGCCTGCAAGCTGCGTCAGGGACAGCGCGGCCTGTGCTTCGTGCGCGGCCACGAGCAGGGCAGCATCAAACTGCTCACCTACGGGCGCTCGAGCGGCTTCTGCATCGACCCGATCGAGAAGAAGCCGCTCAATCACTTTCTGCCGGGCACGCCGGTGCTCTCGTTCGGCACCGCCGGCTGCAATTTGGCCTGCAAGTTCTGTTTCCACCCTGACACACCGGTTGCCACAACCAAAGGGTTGCGACGCATCGCAGATCTGTTTGACGCATGCGAAGAAAAGACGCCACACCACGACGGTTGGGTGGCATTCCCGGCATCTCTGGACGTGTGGACACGAGCGGCGAATCGCGCGCGCGTCACGAAGGTCTTCGCGCACCCATACTCGGGGGAGCTTCTGTCGCTCAAGGCAAGCTGCTGCCCACCGATCCTTCTGACGCCGAACCACAAAGTGTTCGCTGCACATCGCTCGAATGCCGGGCAGGTGCGACTGCTCGCGGCGGAGCAGCTCACGACGGAACATTATCTCTCGATTCCGAAGCGGCGGCCCGGTGCCGGCATTCGGTTGGACATCGCGGAGCTTTTGAGGCGTCGGGAACCCGTTGCGCATGCACCGCGCCTCCGGCGCATACCCGGGCCAAATTTGGTAATGGCGCTGCGTGCGAACGGTACGTCCGCGGAAATGGGCGAGGCGCTGGGGTACCACCCCGCCTATCTGCGAGCGCTTCGGGGTCAACTTGCGCGCGGCGCGCTGATAGTTGACGAGCCCCGAGCGGTCAGGGTGCGGGTGGAAGCGGGACGCGTCAGGTTTCTAGGCGAACGAGGCGCTGGGCTACCAGAGTTCCTCGAATTCACGCGCGATTTTGCCTGGCTGCTGGGCTTCTACTGCGCGGAGGGCTTCGTTACCGCACACCCTGGTCGGCCGAATTCCTATCATCTTGGTTTCGCGTGCGGCCACCACGAGCAACAGCTTGTGGACAGGACGGCGCAACTACTTGCGAATGTGCTCGGCGCCCGAAGCGCCATTACGGGCCGACGCACGACCATCACGGTGGACTGCAGCAGCACTTCAGTTGCTCGGCTCTTCGAAGCACTTTGTGGAAGCGGTGCCAGGAACAAGCGCGTACCAGCGCAACTCACGCAATCACCGGAGCCTGTGATACGTGCCTTCTTGGAGGGATATCTTGCGGGCGACGGATACGTCGCCGAGACTCACGTGGTCGGAAATACGGTCTCGCGTGACCTAGCCTTGGGAATCTACGAGCTAGGTCTCCATCTGGACCTGTTGCCGACCTTTTTTGTCCACCAGCCATCGCCTACGAAAGTGATCGAGGGGCGGGTGGTTTCGCAGTCGACTACGTACATCGTGAAGTTCAAGCGCGACCGCTTCGAGACGCTCGAGCGTATTAGGTCGGAACGCACGAGCCGGCGCGATGCAGGCGACAACTTTCTTGTTCCCGTTCGCTGCATTGAGCGCATCCCGTATTCCGGGACGGTTTACAACCTCGAGGTCGATGACCCGGACCACTCCTACCTCGTTCCGTTTGTCGCGGTATCAAACTGCCAGAACTGGGACATCAGCAAATCGCGCGAGGTGGATACGCTGGCCGACCGCGCGAGCCCGGAAGAGCTGGCGCGCACAGCGCGCGCGCTCGATTGCGCAAGCGTCGCGTTCACCTACAACGACCCGGTCGTGTTCATGGAGTACGCGATCGACGTCGCGCAGGCCTGCCGGGAAGTCGGCGTGAAATCGGTCGCGGTCACCGCGGGCTACATGTGTCCCGAGCCGCGCGCCGAGTTCTATCGCTACATGGATGCCGCGAACGTCGACCTGAAGGCCTTCACCGAGCGCTTCTACTACAAGATCTGCGGCGGCGAGCTCAAGCCCGTGCTCGAGACGCTCGAATACCTGAAGCACGAGACCGACGTGTGGTTCGAGATCACGACGCTCCTTATTCCCGGGGAGAACGACTCAGAGGGCGAGCTCGATCAACTCTCGAGCTGGGTCATGGACCGGCTGGGTGCGGACGTCCCGCTACATTTCACCGCGTTCCATCCAGACTGGAAAATGCTCGACAAGCCATCGACGCCGCCGGCAACGCTGACGCGCGCGCGGGAGATCGCGCTGCGTAACGGCCTGCGATACGTGTACACGGGCAACGTGCACGACCGCGACGGCGGCAGCACGTGGTGTCACAAGTGCGGCACGTGCCTGATCGAGCGCGATTGGTACGAACTGGGCGAATGGCGGCTCGATGCGCTGGGAAAGTGCGTCAATTGCGGCGAGCCCCTGCCCGGAGTGTTCGCAGGGCGGCCGGGGACATGGGGCCGCCATCGTCACCCGGTCAACGTCAAGAGAAACCTGAATGCAATGCCCTGATATTTCTCTCTCTCCGATGCATCGGAAAGCGTTGGGGTGAGGTTCCACTCCCTCTCCCGCTTACGGGAGAGGGTTGGGGTGAGGGTTTCCTTGACGCCATTCACAGACGATTCAGCGGCCCTGATCGATTCTGCGCGGGCCATGAACGGACGCACTTCGAGGTTGTTCAGCTTCCCGGTTGCCCTGCTAGCGATCGCAGCGCAACTGCTGGCCGG
This sequence comes from Steroidobacteraceae bacterium, assembly GCA_036515135.1. Lineage (GTDB taxonomy): Bacteria > Pseudomonadota > Gammaproteobacteria > Steroidobacterales > Steroidobacteraceae > DATBVX01. The sequence continues at coordinate 45,105 of DATBVX010000125.1, read as the reverse complement.
CTGCTCGACCGCTCCGTACCATCCTCCAGCCAACGCACGCACCGTTCCTGCCCCGGCGCCAGTCTCGATGCCGCACCCCGCCGCGCCGGTTCCGGCTGATCACGGCATCGAAATCGCGCAGCACGCGCAAAGGCTCGTTGGGGCGCGTTATCGTTATGGGGGCTCGGGTCCCGATGCGTTCGATTGCAGCGGGCTCGTTTACTACGTGCACACCGAGCTGGGTATTCGCGTGCCGCGCACCGCGGCGGACCAGATGGCAACCGCGTCGCCCGTCAAACGCTCGGCGCTCAAGCCTGGCGACCTGGTGTTCTTCCGCGACTCAGGACCCATGATCACGCACGTCGGCGTGTATACCGGCGACGGCGTGTTCGTGCATGCGCCGAAGACCGGGCGCAACGTGAGCTACGACTCGCTGCACGACGACTACTATCGCGAAAACTTCGTCGGCGCCGGCCGTCTGTACCAGACGCGCTGATTCGCCCTGTATCCAGCGTCGCACGCTGCGCGCGACTCTGATTCAAATCTGCAGGAACGGGACGAATTCCCGGATTGCCCGCCGCCTCGGCACGGCATCAAATGTCGACCAGTCACACGGAGGACGGTCGAATGATTCCGAAGCCAGCATCGATCCCGCGACTCGTGCTGATCGCCCTGGTCGGCGTGATGCAGGTGACGGCACCGGTAGCGGACCTGCACGCGGCGAAGTTCGACGAGAAGCTCAAGGCGCCCGAAGCGCCGACCAATGATGGCCTGAGAACAGCGATCCGCGAGTATTTCGACGTATATGCGCGCGCGACCGTCGAGACATCGTCGGGAATTGTTCGCGACCGAGCCGCGTTCGAGAAGTGGTTCGACACCGATTGGCGCCTCGGACGAGCCATCGACACCAAGAGAAACCTCGGTGACCTGAGCGAATTCGGAATCACGCCGAAGGATGATGGGTCATTCCGGGTCGATATCGCGACATTCCCGCAATGGCGGCCCCTGCACGAAATGCTGCTGCAACTGGCAACGCCCGAACTCCTCGAAGCGTACTCGGTGCGCCTGAAGGAGCGAGGCTTTCGCGACCAAGATCTCGAAGTCCTGAAGGCTTACGTGGAAACGAATCAACCACGGCGCGCCACCCTCGCTCAAAGCATCGAGCTCGGCGAGACCTTTGCGGCCAAGGTCAAGCTGCAATTGTCGAAACGGCAGAAAATCGGGATTGCGCAGGTTCTGTCCTATACGTACCAGAGCAATCGCATCAATCTGGAAGCAGAGAGAGCGTGGTGCGTGGGTCTGCTGGATTCGCTCGACAGCCAGCGACAGCGAATCATCGAGTCCTATTTCGATGAGATGGGCCGTACCGGATCAAAGGTGATCGGCCCAAGTGACCTGGCGGGGCAATCAGACTGGCTCATCGGCGTCATCGCTTCCGGGGAATATCAGCAACTGATCGAAAAGGAAAAAATGGAGGTACGGCAATGAAACGGATAATCGGCAGGATTCTGCTGTTGTTCCTGCTTCCGATGGCGAACGCGAAGGCGCTAACGCCCTCGCTGGGCATCTATGTGTTCCCTCCAGTGCAGGTCGGAAGGACGGAGAATGTGGAGCTGGGTATGGCCGTGAGCGCGTCGACGCCGCTCTATGCGCTTTCCGTTGCGGGGGGTTTCACAGCGACTTGTCCTGAGTCGCAGCCGATCCAGGCGCAGGCATCAGCGAGCAGTTGGGCCTTTCTCGGCGGTGTAAGCGTATCCGTGCAGATTCCGCGCACGGTAACCGGCCAATACCCGATGAGCGGCTGGTCAAGCTGGCCGTCCCCGTCGACGCAGTCGTGCAGATTCAATTACATCGGGAGAGCCAAGGAGGGGATATTCAACCTTGGTGGCGCAGGTTCAAGCATTACGTTTGGTGGTGGCGACACGTCCGAGGGCGATACCTTGATTTTCAGGATGGTGAAGCCGGCCCCGGGAACGGGCAGCGGGACGTGCTGGCAGTAGAACACTAAGGGGAGATCGCCATGGATGGACTCAATCTCAAACTGCGAATCGTTGCAGCAGTCTTGCTCATCTTTCAGTCCGCCTCTGCTTGGGGGGTCTGCAGCCCGATCGTGATTGACCTCGGAAAGGACGGCATCCAGCTCGGTGAAGCCGGCGTGGGCGTGCGTTTCGACGTCAACAACGACGGATTGTTCGATCACCTGCAGTGGGTCCGGCCGGGCGGCGACGAAGCATTTCTGGTGCTCGACCGGAATGCGAATGGCGTCGTGGACAACGGCGGCGAGCTGTTCGGCATCGGAACGCCGATGTTCTTCGAAGGCGGCAAAGCGTCCAACGGCTTTGTCGGGCTGGCGCAGTACGACTCGTTGCCGCTGGGCGGCAATGACGACGGCTACATCACGCGCGACGACGCAATCTGGCCGCATCTGCAGCTCTGGCTGGATATCAACGCGGACGGCATCTCGACGGCCAACGAGATGCTGACGCCGGATGATGTCGGGGTGACATCGTTCGAGACCATCCCGAAAGTCCGCCGGCGCTCCGATGCGGCGGGGAACCTGCTCCCCTTCTGGGCCTGGGCCATGACCGACACCCGGCCAAAAAGGACGCTGATGGTCGACGTCTTCTTCGTCGAGCTCTAGCCGGCTCGCAGCTGGTCGCCGATCGGCAGCTGGCGGATGCGACGACCCGTCGCCGCGAAGATCGCGTTGGTCAGCGCCGGCGCGGAAGTCGGGATACCCATCTCGCCTGCTCCGGCCGGTGCGAAGGCGGTGCGCAGGATCTCCACCTCGACATCGGGTGCGTGGGCCATTTGCAGCAACCGGTAGTCGCCGAAATTGCTCTGCACGACCTGGCCCTTCTGGACCGTGATCTCGAGATTCAGCGCGGTCGAGAGTCCATCGATGGTCGCGCCCGAGATCTGGGCATCGACGCCCAGCGGATTCACCACGACGCCCACGTCGGTGACGCATACGCAGCGACGAATAGCGAGCTCACCCCGCCCGGACACCGCGACTTCCATCGCGTGCGCGGTGTAGCCGCCAAACACGAAATGCGCCGCGAGGCCAATTCCCGAGCCCTGCGGAAGCTTTCGTCCCCAGCCGATGCGCTCCGCTGCGCGCTTGAGCACTGCGGTCATTCTGCCGGTGTAAAACTTCGGTCCGCCGTGATCGCGGTAATCCAGCTCGCGCGACTCTCCGAGCAGTTTCAGCCGCAACGCCAGCGGGTCCTGCCCGCTCGCGGCAGCCACCTCATCGACAAAACTCTGCGTCGCGAATGCCACGAACGTCGGTAACGGCGCCCGCCACCAGCCACGCGCCAGGCCGAACTCGAGTGGCGCGAATTCGCACGCATAGTTCGGCACGCCGCCGGCGGGAAATCCATCCGGATCCGCACAGCCAATCCAATCCGATTCCTCTTCCATTCCGGCGGCGCGGTATTTGCGCGCCGTCGCCGCAACGCGATGGCGCCAGCCCGTCACGGTGCCCTGGGCATCGAGGGTAGCCGCGAGGGCATGCACACCAAACGGCCGATAGAAGTCATTGCGCATATCGTCCTCGCGCGTCCACATGAGCTTAAGCGGCGCCTTGACCGCCCGCGCGAGGTACACGGCTTCGGCGACGTAATCGTTCTCGAGTCGGCGACCGAAACCACCACCGGAGCGCACCAGCCGGATGTCGATGTTGATGCGCGGAATGCCCGTCATGGCGCTGATGAGACGCGAGGCGCCGCCGGGCTGCTGGATCGGCGCGATCAGCAACGCGCTGTCGGACTTGAGGTCGATGAGCGCGTTCATCGGCTCGAGGGTGGCATGCGCAAGGAACGGTTGCGTGTACTCGGCCTCGACAATTTTCGCCGCCGACTTGCGTGCATTCTCGAAATCGCCATCCTTCCGCGCCGCAGTCCCGGGGCGCGACGCGGCTTCGTGCGCACGCTTCGCCAGGGCGTCCGTCGAATCGTCTACCCACGGGCCCGCGCGCCATTCGATCTCGAGCGCGTCACGACCCTTGCGCGCCGACCACATGTCATCGGCAATCACGGCGATGCCCGTGGCGAGCACGCGATCGAGCGGTTTGCCGGCCTCGGGTCCGGGAATCACGACGACGTCGCGCACGCCAGGTACGCGCCGCGCGGCCGCCGCATTGAAGCGGACGACTCCGCCATCGAAGTACGGACAGCGCGCGATCACGGCGGTGAGCGCATTCGGCAGATGTGCATCGATGCCATACGCCGCGTGGCCGGTCACGATGTCGCGACCATCGGCTACGCGGGCGGGGTGGCCGATGATGCGAAAGTCGGCCGGTTTCTTGAGTGGCGCCGGATCCTTCGGTGCTTCGATTTGCGAGGCCGCGGTCGCCAGCTCGGCATACTTCAGCGAACGACCATCTGGATGCAGGACACTACCTTCTCGTGTCGACAGGTCGCCCGCCGGTACACCCCACTTCCGGGCCGCGGCTTGCACCAGCAGCCAGCGCGCGTTGGCTCCCGCCTGTCGCAACGGCTCGAAACTCTCGGGAATACTGGTGCTGCCGCCGGCGCCCTGCGGCCCGTACTTCGACGCGATGCCCTGGGGCGTATCGCTCGGAATGATCACGTAAGGCAGCTGCTCCACTTCGATCTGCGACCACGCGACGTCCAGTTCTTCGGCGATGAGCATCGGCAGCGAGGTCTTTACGCCTTGTCCGATCTCGCACCCACGCGCACCGACGACGATGCGCCCATCGGGCTCCACGCGCACGAACACTCCAAGTTCCGCCGTTCCGCGTTGCGCCTGCGCGCGCGCTGGCCAGTGTGCAGCGATTAGCAGCCCGCCAAGCGCCGTTGACGAGACCTGCAGGAACGATCGCCGCGACAGCACGGCGTTCATCGCGGCGTTTCCTCTTTCATAAGGGCTGCGGCGCGCAAGATGGCCTTGCGGATGCGAGGATAGGTTCCGCAGCGGCACAGATTGCTGATGGTGTTGATGTCTTCCGCGCTCGGCTCCGGCTTGCGCTTGAGGAGGTCGACCGCGGCCATGATCTGCCCGGCTTGGCAATAACCACATTGGGGAACGTCTTCCTCGATCCATGCACGCTGCACGACATGCAGCGAGTTGCCCTGCGCGAGTCCCTCGATCGTGGTGACCCGCCGGCCGACGACCGCAGCCAACGGTACGAGACAGGAACGCGTGGCCTCGCCGTTGATGTGCACGGTGCAGGCCCCGCACGCGCCTATACCGCAACCGAACTTTGTGCCGGTGAGCCGCGCGTAGTCACGCAGGTACCACAGCAACGGCATCGTCTCATCGCCATCGAAACTCGCGCGCTGGCCGTTGATGGTGAATTCGACCGCCATGCCGCCCTCCCCTTGAGTTGCGCCAGATCACTCGACCGCACTTTGAGCCGCTGCGCGGGCCGGAAGTTCGCACGAGCGCGTGGCGAGCGCAATCTCAGCATCCGCCCGCAAACCCGTTGTGCGAGAGGTCAGTCTGTCGCGATTAGCGGCTGGTAGCGCCGCGCGCACTGCTCGGCACACATCGACAGTCGTTCGTCCCGTGGGTATGCGGTTGGCAGGCCACGTGCGAAAAGGGTGCCGGGTTTGTACTATTTGTGCCTACGGTGCCGGGTTTGGCTTATTGGTGTTTCGTCGAAGGGTGGTTGTGGGTAACCAGTAATGTTGCAGCGAACCGCCAATAAGGCATACGCGACTCCGTCTTCGAGGGCGAAACGCAGATAGTGCATACGCGGCACCCTCTTTATGTATGAGTAGGACAATTCGCGTCATGGGCTGGGGCGCTCTGGCTCTCCTCGGCGCCGCGGCGCTCGGCGGTATCGCCCTCAATCGCGGCGAAAGCATCAACGCCCTGTGGTTCGTGGTGGCCGCAGCATGCGTTTACCTCATCGCCTACCGTTTCTACTGTGGCTGGATCGCTGCCCGGGTGCTGACGCTCGATGCTACGCGCGCCACGCCGGCGGAGCGACTCAACAACGGACGCGACTTTGTGCCGACACACCGCTGGATCGTGTTCGGGCATCACTTCGCGGCGATTGCCGGTGCGGGTCCCCTGGTCGGCCCGACACTGGCAGCCCAGTTCGGTTACCTGCCGGGTACGTTGTGGCTACTCGTCGGCGCGGTGTTGGGCGGTTGTGTGCAGGACATGTTGATCATGTTCTGCTCCGTGCGTCGCGATGGCCGCAGCCTCGGGCAGATGGCGCGCGACGAGCTGGGCGTTGTCGGCGGCACGGCGGCACTCATCGGCACGCTCACGATCGCGATCATCCTGATCGCCGTGCTCGGACTCGTGGTCGTAAAGGCCATGACGCGCAGCCCGTGGTCGACTTTCACTGTGTTCGCCACCATTCCGATCGCGATCATCGTCGGAGTGTTTCTCCGCACGCTGCGACCTGGCCGGGTCCTCGAGGGCACGGCGCTCGGTGTGGCGCTGTTGTTGTTGGCAGTCGTCGCGGGACGCTGGGTGGACGCCAGCCCGACCTGGCATCAATGGTTCGATCTCTCGGGCGAGGCTCTGGCGGGCTTCGTCATCCTCTACGGGCTCGTGGCCGCGATTCTGCCCGTGTGGCTGCTGCTCGCGCCGCGCGACTATCTGTCGACTTTCATCAAGCTGGGGACCGTGTTCCTGCTGGCGATCGCGGTCTGCGTGCTGAGCCCGGAAGTCAAGATGCCTGCGCTCACGCGCTTCATCGACGGTACCGGGCCGATCTTCAGCGGCAAGCTGTTCCCGTTCCTCTTCATCACGCTCGCCTGTGGCGCCGTCTCGGGATTCCATTCGCTGGTTGCATCGGGAACCACGCCGAAGCTGATCGCGCGCGAGACCGATATTCCGCTGGTGGCTTACGGGTCGATGGCGCTCGAATCGTTCGTGGGAGTGATGGCAATCGTCGCCGCCTGCGTGCTCGATCCGGGCGTGTACTTCGCCATCAACTCGGCGGCAGGGATCGTAGGCGCCGATCCGCAGGCGGCCGTTGCCACGATCACGAGCTGGGGATTTCCCGTCACGGCTGACCAGATGCGCGCGCTGGCCGCGCAGATGGGAGAGCACACTCTCTTCGCGCGCACCGGTGGTGCTCCCTCGCTCGCCGTCGGCATGGCGAGCATTTTCGGCTCCGCGTTCGGCCAGAGTCTGCTCGCGATGTGGTACCACTTCGCGATCATGTTCGAAGCGATTTTCATCCTCACGACGCTTGACGCCGGCACTCGCGTGGCGCGCTTCATCATGCAGGACGTGATGGGAGCGGTCTGGACGCCGCTCGGCCGCACCTCGTGGTACCCGTCCGTGGTGCTGGCGAGCAGCCTGGTCGTGGCAGGCTGGGGTTACTTTCTCTACATCGGCGTGATCGATCCCAATGGCGGCATCAACATCCTGTGGCCGCTGTTCGGGATCGCCAATCAGCTGCTCGCGGCCATCGCACTCTCGGTGGCCACAGCGATCCTCGTGCGCAGTGGCCGGCTCGGGTTTGCATGGGTGAGCGCCGTGCCGCTCGCGTGGCTCGTGATCGTCACCACCACGGCCGCGTGGGAGAAGATCGTGAGCGATGACCCGAAGATCGGCCTGTTCGCAGCGGCGCAGGATCTGGCGACAAGACTCGCCGCAGACACGCTGCCACCGGATCGCGTCGCGGCGGCACCACAGCTCATCTTCAACCAACAGCTCGATGGCTGGCTGACCGCGTTCTTCCTGGCGCTGGTGTGGATAATCGTCCTCGACATGCTACGCAGCTGCATGCTGCACCTGTCGGGACGGCGCCCGGCAGTGGGTACCGAGTCACCTCACGTCCCGACGCAACTGGCATGATGCGACAGGCACTCAGTGCGACGATGACCCGCCTCGTCTCGGCGTTGCGGGACGCGCTGCTGTTGCCCACGCGGGCGTGGCGGCTGTTGCGGAGCTTGAGTGGCGACGATGCGTACGAACGCTATCTCGAGCACTCGCGTCGCCATCCACCGGGGTCGGTGCTGCTCGATCGCCGCGGCTTCTACCTGCGTGAGCAGGAGCGGCGTTTCAGCGGTGGCCCGACGAGTTGTTGTTGAAGCGTGTGAGGATCGGCTGGCAGGGACCGCGGCGGAAGCGATACACCGTCGCGGGCGGCATGTTGAGCACCACCGTGCCGAGCCGCGTGGATTCGAGTCCCCACTCGCGCAGCCGCGCCGGTGTCACGGGTGAGACGGGCGCATAAGTGAATTGATAGAAACCTTGCGCGCGCGGCAGCGTCCCGAACCAGTCGCGCAGGATGCGTGCCTGGGCGAATGGCCCGAGCGCCGGCAGTGGCAGACCGCTGATGACCGCCGACACTTCGTTGGCGCGGGGCAGGGGATCGCGGGCAAGTCGTTCGGCCGTGTCACTACGCACGAGAGCTCGCGGGAAACGGCGCCGCAGCAGACGCGCAAAACGCGGGTTGGCTTCCACGACGATCACGCGATCCTCAGGAACGCCGCGGGCCAGCAGTGCTGCGGTGATACGCCCGGTTCCCGCGCCGAGCTCGATCACTACACCGGCTTCGGGGTCGATTTCCGAGACCATCAACGAGGCGAGAGCTTCGCTGCTCGGTGCCAATGCCGCTGTCCGCAACGGTGAACGTGCCATCTCCCTCAGGAACATCCAGTAGTCGGAGAGGGGTCTTGCCCTTCGCGCCGAGGTGGTGTCACTGACGACGCGCAGGTGTTCGTGCGGTTCATCGATCGAACGCACGCGCGCACTTAAGGGTCGGGGGATCGATCGCCAGTTCACGCCCCTCTATATGCCGGTTCCGGAGCGCTCTGCCAAGCCCTTCGGACGGGTGGTCGTGCTCGGGCGGCTTCGCGACGGGCCACCGCGGCGCTACCATCCGCCAGGCTGCGGCCGCGAGTGGCCGTCCGTTCACGGGGAATTCACATGCCTGAGGTGCAGAATATCCGCGGCAGCTGCCTGTGCGGCGCAGTGCGCTTCGAAGTCACGCCGCCGACCAAGTGGTGCGCACATTGTCATTGTTCGCAGTGCCGCCGCGCACATGGCACGGGCGTGGTCACGTGGTTCGGCTCGCAGCGCGCGAGCTTCAAGCTGGTCGCGGGCGAAGAGCAACTGCAATGGCACCAGTCATCGGCCGGCGCACGCCGTGGATTCTGCTGTCGTTGCGGCAGCCCGATGTTCTTCGAAGGCGAGCGCTGGCCCGATGAGATCCACATTGCGCGCGCGAGTGTTCCGGGCCCGATCGATCGTGAACCGTCGGCCCATGTCTACTTCGACGTGCGCGTCGGCTGGCTCGATGTGCACGATCACCTGAAGAAGTTCGGCGGCGCTTCCGGAATGGAGCCGCTGAGCGAGATCGCATCGGGAAGCGCGGAGCTCGGTTGAATGCTGGCGTGAACCTGCGCTGCCAGTCCTCAGAACTCCACCGTGGGGCGCCGCACTCCGGCGTCCGCCGCAATGTCGGCCACAGTGGCGTCGAGGCCCGCAAGCGCCTGCTCGAGATCCACGGCTTGCTGCCGCGGCACGAAGATGACGAGCGTGCGTTCGAGCTGCGCCACCGGAACTCTGAGCCGAGCGCCGGCATCATCCCGCGTGCGCAAGACACTGTCGGAGTCGAGGACGCGCGCGTGACCGCCGCGATCCGCGACCCAGCGTTCCAGGGCCTGGTTGCGCTGCTCGAGGCTGCGTCGCGCGCTCACCGGTGCCAGCCAGTCGGTGCGAATCGTCGCGCGCACTTCCTGCAAGGTGGATTCCGGTGCGCCACCGCCCGCCGGCGTGCCACGTTCGAGCAGGCCTGCGCCTCCGGCTGCCAGCACGGCGCCAAACGAAGCGGCGATGAGGATCGTCGCTACCAGTCGTGTCGTTGTGCTCATCTCTCACTCGCTTCAGACCGATCGGTCTGTATCAGGTCAAAAACTTTTGAATCAGCTGCGAGCGCGAAGATCGCGCTCGATATACTCGGTCAGGAACTTGCCCATCTGCTGGAGATAGCGTTCCTCGCCATAGAAGTGGCGGAGCAGGTGTCCTCCCTCGAGCGCGCAAATGACGCGCGTCGCCACTTCGTCGGGATTTACATCGGCACGGATCTCACCGGCGACGATGCCCTTCGCTACCGTGTGAGTCAGCAGCCAGCGCCACTGGTCCAGGACATTGGCGACACGCGCGCGCAACGCGGGGTTGGCGTCATCACTCTCGACGATGCTGTTTGCCATCGGGCAGCCGCCTTCCGTTTCGGTGCCACCGGACGCGATCAACTGCACGTGCGCGGTGAGCTGGGCGAGTGGCGAATCGTGACTGCGGTGCACCTCCATCACCTTGCGGTTGATGCGGTCCATCAGCAGATCGAATGCGGCGAGTGCCAGGGCTTCCTTGCTCTCGAAATGATTGTAGAGGCCGCCCTTCTGCAGGCCAGTCACGCGCATGATCTCGGACACCGGTGCGCTCTGGAAGCCGTGCCGGTTGAGAAGCGGCGCGGCGCGCTCGAGGATCCGCTGGCGGGTTTCTTCACCTTTGCTCATGGGCGCCATTTAAGACCATTCGGTCTGTTATTGCAAGCATTTCTCTGCTCAGGCCAAACGCAGGGCGACGCCTCGTCGCCCCGGTAGGTTTCTATGTCATTGAATCGACGTGAGTTTCTGGGTTCTGTAGGCGCGAGCGCGGGATCGGTACTGCTCGCGGCGCAAGGGCAAGCCCAGGAATTTCCGACCTCTTCGCGTGAATTGTGGCAGATGCTTCGGGTGCAGCCAATGGTCGACTCGACCCTGACCTGGCTCGACACCGCCGCTCTGGCACCCAGCCTGCGCACGGTCCTCGTCGAGGAGTATCGCCAGCGCGAAGCGTTGAGCCAGAACCGCGATCGCTATCTCAGCGACCGCTGCAGCGGAGACGCCCTGCGAGAGCTGTTGGGCAACATCGCGCAGTTCGTGGGGGCATCCGCGGACGACTTGCTGATCACGTCCGGTGCGACGGAGGCGTTGAGCATCGTGGCGGCGGGTCTCGATTTCACGCCTGGGGACGAGATTCTGACGACCACCCACGATCACCCGGCAGCCGTGTATCCGTGGTTGCTGCAGGCGAAGCGGCGCGGGCTCAAGGTTGTGCAGGTTGCGCTGCCGAGTCCGGCGAACACGCCCGCAGAGATCATCGATGCGTTCACGGCCGCGATCACGGATCGCACCCGCCTCATGTGTTTCAGCCACGTGCAGTACACGGACGGCTGCGTGCTGCCAGTGCGCGAGTTGTGTGCGCTCGCACGCGCACGAAATATCCTGACGCTGGTCGACGGAGCGCAGGCCCTGGGAATGCTGCCGCTCGATCTCACAACGCTGGGCTGCGACTTCTATGCGGCCAGCCTGCACAAGTGGCTGAATGGCCCTGCCGGCACCGGGCTGTTGTACTTTGGCGAAGGGGCCCGGTTTCGACTGTGGCCGGTGGAAGTCGCCGATCACGGCGACTGGGATTCGATCGATCGCTTTGGCGCAACCGACAGTCCGCTGTCGATCCCGTATCGCGCCAACTGGCCCGCGGCGCTCCGCAAGTTCGACTACGGAATCCCGCACACGGCGCCACTGCTGTATGCGGTCGCGCCGGCTGTCGCGCTTCAGCAGGAGATCGGCCGCGAGCGCTTGGCGGCGCGGATCCGCGAGCTGGCGTGGTACCTGCGCATGGACCTGCAGCGCATCGAGGGCGTGCGAGTGCTGACCCCGACGCATCCCGAGCTCTGGGCGGGCATCGTATCGTTCGAGATCTCCGGCATCGAGCAGAGCGAGCTCGTCTCCGCGCTCGCGGCCCAGGAGCGCATCATCGTTCGACGCGTGTTGCACGCCGGGGTCGGCATCGATTACATCCGCGTCAGCGCGCACGTGTACAACGACCATGCCGATCTCGACCGCTTCGTCGCGGCTCTGCGACGGCGCGTGCGCAGTTAACTTCTTCTGTTCACCTGCCGGCGCGTCATCCGAGCGGTGACGGCATCACGAGGCGGCTGATACCATCGCCCTGGACCACCTGGAGGACGCGTGATGGGCCGTCTGATCGTCGAAGCCGTTTCGAGTGAAACGAAGTTCGTGGACTTGAGAAGCCGCCTCGAGCTTTTTGTATCCGTATCGCGCGCCAGCGACGGCTCGCCGGTCACCGGGCTCGAAACTCGGGATTTTCGCTTCTGCTCGCCCGCCGGCACGGTATACGGGCTCACGCTCGAAGGCGGCCGGGAGGCGACGTGGGAAGGCACGTCCGAAGCCACGGGCTGTTATTCGTTGAGCGTCGCCTTCAAGTCGGAAGGAGGGCGCACCCCGGCGCGTGAATGGGTCGAAGGCGAGTTCTATCCCTTTGGTGTCCAGGTGCGCTTCAAGGATTCCGCCGGCACCCTGCACTCGGGTCAGACGGTCGTGCGGGTACAGAGCCTCGGCAAGTAGCTCAAGGATCAGAACTCCCAGGCGACCGACGCGTACGGCACGATCGGCAGCCAGTTCTTGCGCTCGGCGGTCACGGCGAGCTCGCCGCTCGGGGCTCGCCCGTAGTCCAGCTCGGTACAGCAGAAGTTTTCGCGATTGAGCGCGTTGGCAAGCTCGAGCGCGACGTGCAGCGATCCCACCTCGAGCCTGAAGCTGCGCTCGGCTTTGAGATCGACGGTGAGGAAAAATTCCTCGCGCTCGGAATTTCTCTCGCCGATCTGTACCCCCGGGGACGTCGCGATCTCGGCCACAGGCGTCATGGGCCAATCGGAGCGCGCGGTGAGCAGCATGCTCAATAGCCAGTTGCCGCGCTCCATGCCGAGTCCCAGCGTGAGCGAATGCCTCTGGTCCCAGGAGCGCGCGAACTCCCGACCGTCGATCGTGTCGCGCGCATGCGACCAGCTGTAACTCAGCGAGGCCTGCACGTGGTCACCGATCGGTCCGGCAGCATGAACATCGAATCCGGTGGTGCGGCCCAAGTCGGGGTCGATCAACATCTCGTCGGCACGAAGTTCCGGCACGAGCGCGATGGGATCGACGATGTTTTCGGTTCGCGAGCGCGGATCGCCAGTGCGCTTGTCGAAGAGCTCGGTCCGGAGCGACAACCCGCTGGCAAAGTCGTGTTCCCATGCCAGCACGCGCATGTCGCTCGTCGAAGCCGGGTCGAACAGCGCGCGATTGCGCTCGACCGGCAGCTCGGCGGCTCCCCAGAATTGAGTCATCCGGCCCCACGACAGGCGAATGCGCGTGGCGGGCGAGAAGGAGTAGAGCAGACCCAGCCGCGCGTCCCATGCTGACTCGTGTTGACTCGTGGAGTAGTCCGCCTGGCTCCAGCGGGCGCCGCCATCGACAGTCCACCGCGAGCTCAAGACCTTTCGCAGGCCGATGTAGGCGTCGATCTGCTCGAGCCTGACGTCGGTCGCGAGCGCGTACTGTGACAGTGTCGACCGATCGAACAGCGCCGCAACGTCTGCCGGAAACGTCACCAGGCGCTGGTAGTCGTATTCCGCCTCGTCTCGGCGCAGCGAGACACCCCAGCGCAAGCTGCCCTCGTCGGCCAGTCGCGTCGACCAGTCCTGCTTGAGCACGGTCGATTCCAGCTTGCGGTTGTCGTCCACGCTGCCAAGTGATCCCGCGCCGTCCTGCAGGTCCCCGTGACGGCTCACGCTCGCTGAGGTGTGTGCGAGCAGTGTGCGCGCCTGGGTGCGCGCCCAGCTCTGATCGAGTGCCCCCCACGCGTAGCTGCGATCGTTCTCGGCGCTCGTCGTCTCATCCCCGTCGTTGACGGACAACTGCAGATCATCATCGGCGCCGAGGCCACCGAGCGTGATGACGGCGTCTTCTCCGAGGTGAAAGCGAACTCGTCCAAGCGAATCGGTCAACACGGGCTGGCCGAAATCCGGATCGAGATAGTGCGCAGCCACGTCGATCAGCCCGCGTCGCACGAACACCAGCCAGTCACCGTGGCCTTCGGGCAGCGGGCCTTCAAGCAGCGCCGAGGCGTTCACCGTCCCGAGCGCGAGCCGGCCGCCGAACGCGTCCGCGCCGCCGCGCGTGTGCATGTCGATGGCGGAGCTCATGCGGTTGCCGTACTCGACCGGCAGGACGCCGGAATAGAAATCAATGCGCCCAAGCACCGCCGGGTCGATCACGCTGAAATCCGCCGGCAGCCCGGCTAGATGAAACGGATCCTGCAACTGCACGCCGTCCAGGAGCAGCAGGTTTTCGTCCGATACGCCGCCGCGTACGAACGTGCGCGAGGACAATCCGCTGCCGGCCGTGCCTGGAAAGCGCCGCACGCCGCGCAACGCATCATCGAACAATGCCGGCTGTTGCCGCAGGTCGGCTGAATCGAGCTCGAACGGCCGATCGAGCCGCTCCGCCGCCAGCGTGTAGCGGCTCGAGATCACGCGCACTTCCTCGATCGGCGCTACGGCCGTGGGTATCGGACGTGAGCGCGCACTGCCGGGGCCGGGAGCGGAGTCGCGGCGCGCTACGACGTATCGGCCAGGGGCCAGCTCCACGAGTGCGAGGTCGTGGGGGCGCAGTATCTCCCGCAATCTTGCTACGGGTTCCTTCGCAGTGGGCTCAACTAAGGCCAGCAGATCCGGAGGCACCAACTCATCCGAGAAGACGACCTGCACTCCCGGGCCGGCCGCTTCGCGCAGGATTTCGGCGACCGGGCGACCGGTGACGCCCTCACCCGCCGTGGCAGAGGGGACTAGGGCCCAGCCCGCAAAGAGGCAGGCGAGGACTCTCAGAGTCCTGCGGCGGGGGATCCATGACATGCCGGCAGATGGTACATCCTGCTCACCCGCACGGCAGTTGCGTCATGCCCCTATGTTCTTTCCGGGCTCCTGTGGATCTCCACGCGATCCGCCGCCAGTTCGAATGACAGGCCGCTGCCCGTCAACACGGCGATCAGGGCCTCGCGCATGGCCAGCCCCTCGATGCTGCCGTGAAGGACGGCGGTGCGTGCCTGTGCCTGCACCGCGTCGTCTGCGTAACGAATCTCGAGGCCGCTCTCGTGTCCCAGCCATTCAAGCGCATCGAACACCGAACGGCCTTCGATCGCGAAGTCCGGTGCGATTCGCCGCGTCCATTCCCAGGATGAATCCGCAGCCGGCGGCCCCTGCTCGAGCCGCGCCTGGTCGCCATTGATCGACAGCTGCTGCCCGGCGCCGATCAGCGTTGCGGCCAGAGACTCGCCCTTGAACACGGCCGTTCCATCCCTCACTCGCACCTGCATCGCGCCTTCGGTTACGCGCACCTCGAATCGTGTGCCGACGTGCCGAACTGTTCCGAGCGCCGTGAACACCGTGATGTCCGGCGCGATTTCCGCCCGCTCATCGACTTCAACGTACAGCGCGCCCTGCTCGAGCCGCAGCGAGCGATCGGATTCGAGCTTGAGCCGCGAGTGTTGATCCACGCGGATCAAGGCGCCCCGTTCCCATCGAATCAGTGCGCGGCTCTCCGCATCGGTCTTCAGCCAGTCGCCAACCAGCAGCCGTTCCTCACCGCGCAGCGCGGCCGTTCTGACATCCGTCCCCGCGGGACGCTGCACCGAGACGGTACCGACGATCCGGCTGGTGGTGGCCACCTGCACCGCCGGCGCGGGCTGCAGCAACATGACGATGCCAACGCCAATGGCGATCGCTGCGACCGCTGCCGCGCTCAGCCACCGGCGGCGTTCCCGGAGTCGGCTCTCAAGGCTCGAGCGCCACTCGGTGTGCACGGACAGTCGGGCCTGCGCCATGCGCTCGGCATCCGGAAGCGCGCGCGGTCCGGCGGAATGGACCAGCTCACCGATCGGGTCCGACTTCGAGCGCGTTGAATTCGTGGGTTTGTGGTTCATGAACCTGACTCCCCGGCCAGCGCATCGGGGAGGCATTCCCCCGTCACGCTGAGCCAGCCCTCCCGGAATGCGCGCCGTGCTCGCGCCAGCGTCGATTCGGCGGCGAGCGGTGTGACCTGAAGACGCGCCGCAATCTCAGTGACCTCCAGCCCCTCGACGTACTTCCATTCGAGCGCGTTGCCGTAACCCGCCGGCAGATAGTCGAGAACCACCTGCACGAGGCGCAATACGTCGGCGCGATTCGCCACTCCGACAGGGTCGCTGTGAGCGTCCGCCGGCAGCGATTCGAGCGCGGCGCGGATTGTCGGGTCCTCATCGACCGATACGAAGCGGGCGGCCTCTCGCGCCAGCGATTCCGCGTGGTCGTGGATCTCGTGCCGGCAGATCTGGCACAGCCATGTGAACAGGGACGCTTCGCCGCGATAGAGGTGCAATTTGCGCGCGGCACGGCACAAGGTCCTTTGCGCCATCTCGTCCGCCGCATCGGTGTCGCGCCGCAGGCGGGCAAGGGCGAAGCGAAAGACCCGTGGGTAGTACTCGTCGAAGAAACGCGTGAATTCCCGCTCGTCGCCGGCGACCAGGCGTCGCGCCAGCTGCAGGTCTTGCGGGTGTTCGGCCATCTGTAATCGTCAGTCCAGGACTGGGGCGCTGCTCGTTGGACGGCTGCCACGGGCCCATTCCGTCGCGCCGCGACGGATTATGGCGCGACAGCCCGTCAAACGGCCATGCAGGAACGCGCGCGCGACCAGGTGTTTCGGGCTGAAAAGGAAGAAGTGGACGATTTTCACTTCGGCCAGGAGGTTGCGGGCGTCTTCGACGACATGGTGACGCGCTCGGTCCCGTTCTACGTCGAGATTCAGCGCATGGTCGCCGAAATGACGGCCGATTTCGCCGTTCCGGACACGGCGGTGTACGACTTCGGCTGCTCGACCGGCACGACTTTTCTCAACCTGGATCCGGGGGTTCATCCCAGCGTGCGCTTCGTCGGCATCGACGATTCCCCCGAGATGCTGCAGAAATGCCGCGCCAAGCTGGCTGAGCACGGCCTGAAGCGGCCCTACGAGCTGCTGTGTCTGGACCTCAACGACGGCGTGCGGATCCAGGACGCCTCGGTGGTGCTGCTCGTCCTCACGCTGCAGTTCATCCGGCCGCTCAATCGGGACCGGCTGATCGCGGATATCTTTCGCGGCCTGCGTCCCAACGGTTGCCTGCTGGTGGTCGAGAAGGTGCTCGGTGAGGACTCGCTCCTCAACCGGCTCTTCATCAAGTACTACTACGAGCTCAAGCGGCGCAACGGCTACAGCGAGCTCGAGATCACGCAAAAGCGCGAGGCGCTCGAGAACGTGCTGGTTCCCTACAAAGTGCTCGAGAACCGCGAGCTCTTGCTGCGCACCGGCTTTCGTTTCGTCGATGTCTTTTTCAAGTGGTACAACTTCAGCGGCATGATCGCGGTGAAGCAGTGAGCGCGCTCGGCCGGCTCCTGTTTCGCTACCGAAACATGCTGTTTCCCTGCGCGTTTGCGCTGGTTCTCCTGCCCGGCCCGAGGTTGTTTGCCGACCCCATGATCGCGCTCGCCGTCGGTGCCGCCTGTGCACTGCTCGGGCAGACGGTTCGCGCGCTCACGATCGGGCTCAAGTACATCATCCGCGGGGGGCGGCAGCGTCGCGTGTATGCGCGGGATCTCGTGACTGACGGGCTGTATGCGCACACCCGTAACCCGATGTACATCGGTAACATGCTGATCCTGATTGGCGTCACGATCGCAGCGAATTCGTGGGCGTGC
Source organism: Steroidobacteraceae bacterium (assembly GCA_036515135.1). Classification (GTDB taxonomy): domain Bacteria; phylum Pseudomonadota; class Gammaproteobacteria; order Steroidobacterales; family Steroidobacteraceae; genus DATBVX01. The sequence goes on along the minus strand of DATBVX010000125.1, from coordinate 27,593 downwards.
CTGGCGACGGCCGTGCCGCTGTTCGTGCTTGCATATGCGTGCATTGTCGCGGCCGAGGAGGAGTTCCTGCGCCGCGAGTTCGGTGCGGCCTTTGCTGCCTACTGTCAGCGGGTGCCGCGCTGGAGCCTGCGCCTCAACGGGCTGCGGCAATCCCTGCGGGACACGACGTTTCATTGGCGCCGCCTGGTCGTGAAGGAATACGGAACGGTGTGTGGCTGGATCGGGGGCCTGAGCCTCCTGGGCCTGATGCGCCTGGCGCAAGACCATGCGCTGTCCGCGCAACATGCGGGCTTCCACACGGCCCTGATCGTGACACTCACATTTGCCGCGAGCCTCTGGACTGCTGCCTGGGCGGCCAAGAGAACACGCGTGATCGTGGCGGACTGAGCAGGAGCCTTAAGGATGCTTGAAACTGAGCAGTGGGTCGCACCATCCGATCCCGGCGCGCAGGAGATCACGCGCCTTCGACGCAGCATCGATGAGGTCAACGTCGAGCTGCTGCGATTGCTGGAACGACGCGGTGCATTGGCTTTGAAGGTCATGCACCTCAAACAGCGACGTGGCATCGCGCTGCACGACCGCGCGCGCGAATCGGCCATGATCGCCGAGCTCACCACGCAGTCGCTCGAGCTTTACGACCGGCGCGAGATCGAAGCGATATTTCACAGCATCTTCGAGGCGGCGCGCTCGCTCGCCGCGCGCGCGTTCGCGGGTCGCGGTCGCGGAGGGGCGTCGTGAACGTCGCTCAATCAGCGATCCGGCAGTCGCCACTTCTGGTGCGAGCTGGCGACATTTCGTTCCGGCGTCGCGGCTTGATGCTGCCCATCGCGGTGGTATTGCTGCTCGTTCCTTCGCCCCAGCTCTCGAGCAACATCGCCCTGATGGCTTGTCTGGGTCTCGGCGCCGCGCTCCTCGGCCAGTTCATCCGCTCCGCGACTGTCGGGCTCGCCTACATCATCCGCGGAGGCCGGGATCATCGCGTGTACGCAGAGCAGCTGGTGACCGGCGGCTTGTACAGCCATTGCCGCAACCCGATGTACGTCGGCAATTTCTTCCTGATCCTGGGCCTCGCGCTCGCGTCAAACTCCTGGGTGTTCGCACTGGTCGGCGTGCCGCTGGCGCTCGCCATGCACCGTGCCATCGTGGCCGCGGAAGAGCATTTTCTTCGCGGCAGGTTCGGTGCGGAATTCGATGCGTATTGCGCGCGGGTTTCCCGCTGGGTACCGATGCTCAAGGGGCTGCGGGCGACCATCGCCGGCATGCAGTTCGATCGCAGGCGCGTGCTGGTCAAGGAGTATGCCAAGCCCTTCGACTGGCTCTCGGCAATCGCGCTGATCGCGCTCGTCAATCTCTGGCGCGCGGGCGAGTTGGGCGGGCGAGAGTGGCTCATCGCACTGATGCTGGCGGTGATCGGCATCCGTTTCGCCTTCTGGGTCGCGGCGCGTCGAATCGCCAATTCATCGCCACCGGACTGAGGCTCCGTCTAGAATCGCGGCATGGAGCTGCTGCAACCGGTCATCGACCTCGGCCTTTACTTCATCGACTTCATCCTCCATCTCGACCGCCACCTGGTCGAGCTGGTTTTGCGATTCGACACCTGGGTCTACGCGATCCTGTTTCTGATCATCTTTGCCGAAACGGGGCTGGTCGTGACGCCGTTCCTGCCGGGCGATTCGCTGCTGTTCGCGGTGGGTGCGCTGGCGGCGGTGGATTCGAGCGGCACGCTGAATCCTTTGTACGCGTGGCTGCTGCTGGCGGCGGCCGCGATCCTCGGCAACAGCACCAATTACGCGATCGGCGCGGCCATCGGGCCACGTGCGTTCAGCGGCGACGTGCGCTTTCTGAAGGTCGCGTACCTGAGGCGCACGGAAGAATTCTTCGATCGCCACGGCGGCAAAACAATCTTCCTGTCGCGCTACGTGCCGATCGTGCGCACCTTCGCGCCATTCGTTGCCGGAGTCGGCCGCATGCGTTACGGGCGATTCCAGCTCCACAATTGCGTCGGCGGGATCACCTGGGTGGCGCTGTTCATCTGGGGCGGCTTCCTCTTTGGCAACATCCCCATCGTCAAGAACAACTTCGGCGTCGTGACGATCATCATCATCATTGCATCGCTGATTCCGGTCGCGCTCACCTGGCGCCGCCGTCACCCGGCGACATGAGTCAGAGACGGATCTTCTGCCACGCGGCGGATCGCCACCGCAGGTAGAGGACGGTTCCCAGGCCGAAGACGTAAAGCAGGGCCGCGAGCCAGCCGCCGACGGCGCCCCAGCCGAACTGCGGCAGGAAATCGACGTAGCCCTGGCCCGGCGCAAACGCCAGCGAATGCGCGGCCGGGACGAACACGAACCACGACAGCACGATGACCATCGCGGCCGGCACCGTTGCGTCGCCCGCGCCACGCAGAGCGAGACCACTGCCGAGGTTCAACCCGTCGAAGATCTGATAGCCGGCGGCGATCCACACCAGCCAGCGGCCCAGCGCGACCACCTGCGCGGTTTGAGGATCCTGAGGATTCAGGAACCATGGCAGGAGCCAGGGCCCCACGAGTGCCAGGAACACGCCGATGAACGCCATGTAGGTGACCGAGAGTGCAATCGTTACATTGCCGACCCGCATGGCCCATTCGCGGTCACCCGCACCGATCGATTGGCCGACGAGCGTCGTGCCGGTCATCGCGATGCCCACCGCCGGCAGGTAGGCGATCGACGTCAGCATCATGACGATCTGCGTCGCGGCGCCATCGACGCTGCTCAATCGCACGGTCATGATCTGGAAGATGGCGATACCGAGCAGGTCGGCGGCGTACAAGAGGCCCATCGGAAAACCGAGCATGGTCTGCCTCAGGATCAGACGCGGCCGCCATCGCCACACTAGACGCGAGCGGAAAGTCGCGTCGAGCTTCGGCCCCATGAAGATCGCGAGTGCCACCGCCCAGCCGGCGAACTGCGCCACATTCGTACCCCACGCGGATCCCGCGACGCCCATGTCGAGCTCGAAGATGAAGATCTGGTTGAACACCGCGTTCAATACGGCAACCAGCGCCGTGATTGTGACCGTGATGTGCGGTCGTGATATCCCATTGAAGAATCCAAGGGCTGCCCACAGCGCGACTCCGATGGGTGCGCAGGCGACTCGCGGTATCCAGAACTCGAGTGCGAGCCGTTCGACCTCGGGGTCGAGGGCGAAGGGCCTGAGCATCCAGGGGCCCGCGAACGCCACAGCGAGAAACAATGGTGTCGTGAGCAGAGCACCCCATTGCGCGGTCCATTCCGCCTGTGCCGCACGCGCGTGCCGATGCGCACCATAGGCGTGTGCTACGAGCGTCTGCACCGCGATTCCCACGCCGCCCAGCAGCAGCACGAACACCAGCACCAACCAGTACACGGCGGCCATCGCCGCGGTTGCCTGGGTGGAAATATGGCCGATGAACCACGTGTCGGTGAGATTCAGCACCGCCTGCACCGAGCTGTTGAGCATGAACGGCCAAGCGAGCGCGATCACCGAGCGGTAATCGACGTGCGCGCGACCCTCGGCATCGTGGCGCTGCGCGGGCACGAGCCGGATGACTCGCGGTGACGTGTTGACATCCATTGGTGTCAGGCTTGGCTTCTGGGGCTTATTGGCAGATTGTAAGATCAGGTGCCGGACACGGCTTATTTGGCTTATGGGTCGTTTGCGCTGATAGGCTTCTCCATGGAATGAGCACCATGCCAATAAGCCAAATAAGCCGTGTCCGGCACCTTCGATGACATTCGAGCAGCCCGGCCGATTCAGTCTCGTGCATCCCGGACAACCACCCGGTGCGATCCTGTTGCGGCGTGAGCCGCACGACGGCGAGCCCGCGTTCGAGTTCCTGTTCGCACGCGTCACACAGCACGACCTGCCTGCGACGCTCAACGCAATCAGCGTGCGCGAGTACGGCTTCACCGATCGCGAATGGATGGTCAGCTCGGCCGGCCGCGACTACCGCGTCCAGGCGCGATCGCTGCAGATGCACGAGGGCGTGTCGATCTACGGACGCGTGCTGCCGCTGCCTCGCTTCGCGGCGACGCAGCGGCTGTTGTGGACCGTTCTATTGCGACTCGTCCGGTACGACTGGGGCAGGGCGCTCATCCGCATGATCCGGGCGCGATGATGGCCGTTTGTGATCGAGGACAGCGAATGCCGAACTTGCGCGCTCACGCGCGGCTCGTGATGTTTATCATGCTCACCGCCGCCACGACCTGCGGATGCTCGACGCGGCCGGGCCAGGAATCGTCGATGAACTACCCCAGTCGCAGCCCCATGCCGCCCGCCGCCGAGGTTCACCCACAGCCGGTGATTTCCGACAACGGCGTACGTATCGATCCGTATTACTGGTTACGTGACGACCTGCGGCTCGACCCGAAGGTGCTCGGGTATCTCAGGGCCGAGAATGAGTACGCCGACGCACTGATGGCGCCGCTCAAGCCTCTTCAGGAACGGCTCTACCAGGAGATCGTGAGCCGCATTCCCAAAGACGACGTCACCGTACCGTATCGCGACCGCGGCTACTGGTACTACACGCGCTTCCAGTCCGATCGCGAGTACCCGGTTTACGCGCGCCGCCGCGATACCGCGGACGCGCCCGAAGCGATCCTGCTCGATGTGAACGAGCTGGCGCGCTCGCAACAGTTCTTCGAGATCGGCAACTGGCGGGTGAGTCCGGACAACCGGCTGCTCGCCTATGCCGAGGACACCAATGGTCGACACGTGTACGTGCTGCGGATCAAGAATCTCGAGACGGCCGAGCCTTGCGCTGACGTCATCGAGAATGCGGATCCCGGCATCGCCTGGGCGGGGGACAGTCGCGCATTTCTTTACGTCCAAAAGGATCCCGAGACGCTCCTTGGGCGTCGCGTGCGCAAACACGTACTGGGCACCAACCCCGCCGACGATCCACTCGTCTGGGAGCAGACCGACACGAGTTTCTACACCGATGTCGTGACGTCGAAGTCCGGCCGTTTTCTCTTCATTGCTTCTGAGAGCACGGTTTCGTCCGAATGGTGGTTCGCGGAAGCCAAAGATCCGGAGCTCCGCTTCCAGGTCGTGCTGCCGCGCGAACGCGACCATGAGTATTCCGTCGAGCACGTTGACGAGCGGTTCGTGATCTTGACCAACCGGGAGGCTCCGAACTTTCGCGTCGTGGAGGTTCCCATCGCGGCGGCGGGCAGCCGTTCGCAGTGGCGCGAAGTGTTGCCACATCGTCTGGACGCGTTCCTGCACGGCTTCGAGGTTTTTCGGGACTTCCTCGCGGTTGCGGAGCGCTCGGACGGCCTGCGCAAGATCCGCATTAAGCCATGGCATGGCGGCGCGGACCGGTTGATTGCCGCCGATGAGGCGGCCTACACGGCGCTGATTGGCGCCAATGCCGAGATCGACACCAACGTGTTGCGCTACACGTACTCGTCCTTGACGACGCCTGCGACGACGTTCGACTACGACATGCACACCGGCAGCCGCACGCTGCTCAAGCGCGATCCGGTGCCGCCGCCGTTCGATCCCGCGAACTACGTCAGCGAATACGTGCATGCACCGGCTCGCGACGGCACTCGCATCCCGGTGTCGATGGTCTATCGCAAGGGATTTCAACGCGACGGCAGCGCGCCGCTCTATCAGTATGGCTACGGCTCCTACGGAATTTCCGTGGACCCGGTTTTTGTCGCCAGTCGCTTGAGCCTGCTGGATCGTGGATTCGTAGTCGCCATCGCGCACATCCGCGGTGGACAGGAGCTCGGCCGGCAGTGGTACGACGGTGGCCGCCTGCTCAACAAGAAGAACACATTCACCGACTTCATCGATGTCACCGACTTTCTCGTCAAGGAACGCTATGCCGCCGCCGACAAGGTCGTCGCGCACGGCCGTAGCGCCGGGGGCCTGTTGATGGGGGCAATCGCCAACATGGCGCCGCAGAAGTACCGCGTCATCCTCGCGAATGTGCCGTTCGTCGATGCGGTCACGACGATGCTGGATGACAGCATTCCGCTGACCACCAATGAGTACGAAGAATGGGGCGATCCACGCGAACTGGAGTTCTACGAATACATGCTGTCCTACTCACCGTACGACCAGGTGAGCGCGCAGGCGTACCCGGCAATGGTCGTGACGACCGGGCTGTGGGACGGCGAAGTGCAATATTTCGAGCCCGCGAAGTGGGTGGCCAGGCTGCGGGCGACGAAGACCAACGACGAGCCACTGCTGTTCCGCACGCACATGGAGGCGGGCCACGCGGGCCAGTCGGGTCGGTTCCGCCGGCACCAGGAGACGGCGCTTGAGTTCGCCTTCGCCCTGGGAGAGATCGGCGCGGCCGCAGCGACTGCCGCGGTACGAAAAGAGCGGTAAGATCGCGCTACTCAAACGGCGGCCATCACCGTTCAGGAGGCGGACAATGCGCATGCGAAAGGGACCCTGGCTGACCGCGCTGCTGCTGCTGGCCAGCAGCCTGAGTTTCTCGCACGACGATCTGCGCGGCACGCGTTATGTCGCAATGGAAGGCGTCGACGCGGGCGACTGCGATCACGCCCATGACCCGTGCCGAACGATCGCTTACGCCATCGAACACGCGCCGACTGGCGCTACGGTCAAGGTAGCCGAAGGAATTTTTTCGGTCGAAGGCTTGAGTGTGGACGACGTGCTGCACGGCAAGACCGGTGTCCTCGGTGGGTACAGCACGGCCGACGAGTTCAAGCACCAGGACCCCGATCTCTACCTCACGCGCATCTACGGATTGCAGCACGCCGACCGCGACCGTCTGATGGCGCACGGCCTGCGTCTCATGGTCGACCGGGTGATGACCCGTGACGGTCGGGGGGGTGGCTCGATCGGTGGTGTGAGTGCGCGCTCGGAGCCACAGGCGGTGCGCGCGGCGGCTGCCAACTGTGTGCAGGGGCTTGCGGGCGCGTTCCCGTGCCGGAACATCGATCTGCTTGCGCAGCTCAGGCTCGTGGACCTGTCCACTCGTCCGAACAGCATGAGCAATGTGTGGGGATTCGTCGATCTCGATGATGACCGCGAGTACGCGGTGGTGGGCGTCTCGAACGCGACAGTCGTCATCGATGTCACCGATCCCGAGAATCCGCGCGAAGTCGGTTCGGTCCCCGGCAACGGCAACGCGTGGCGAGAGGTCAAGGTCTTTCAGTTCTTCGATGCCGCGGCGTCACGGCATCGCGCGTACGCCTACATCACGACCGAGGCATTGGGGGGCGGTTTGCAGGTGATCGAGCTGTCGGATGTGCCCAACAGCGTGTCGCTGGCGAACACCGTCCGGGATTTTCAAACCTCGCACACGCTCTACGTCTCGAACGTGAACTACGCCACCAATGTCGCGATTCCGGGCCGGCAGGCATTCCTCTACGTGGCGGGTTCCAATATCAACGTTCCCTACGGCTCGTTTCTGATCTTCGATCTGACCGATCCGGTCAGTCCGCGACTTGTAACACGCGCGCCGGGAGGCACCGGCTACATGCATGACTCGACCAGCCTGTTCATCACCGACAATCGCACCACGCAGTGCGACCAAGGACACAACCCGTGCGAAGTGCTGGTGGACTTCAATGAGAGCACGGTCGACTTGTGGGATGTCACGATTAAATCCGCGCCCGTGCGGCTGAGCGCAACCGGGTATCCGGAAGCGCGCTATACGCACTCCGGCTGGCCGACCGAGGACCAGCAATACATCGTGGTCCACGACGAGCTCGATGAACTGCTCATTGGGATCAACACTCACATCTACACGCTCGATATCGGCGACCTGCGCACGCCGCGTCTCATCACGTCGTACATCGGGCCAGATACCACCACCGATCACAACGGCTACGCGAAGGGTGACCGTTACTACGTGTCGCATTACCGACGCGGGTTGGTGGTGTTCGATCTTGCGAATCCGGAGGACCTGCGCGAGGTGGGCAGTCTCGACACGTTCCTCTCGCCGGCCGAAAACGTCGCCGTCACCGAAGGTGCCTGGGGCGTTTATCCATTCCTGCCATCGGGCAACATCCTCGTCAGCGACATCGACAACGGGCTGTTCGTCCTGCGCGACAACACGCGCGATCTCGGTGCGAACGTGGGCCGCCTGGGATTCATCGGCAACGGCGTCGTGGTCGCTGAATCGGCTGGCGGGGCGAGCGTAATCCTGCGCCGCACGGGCGGAATCCAGGGCGCGGTCAGCGTCGATTACGCGACGCGCGATGGCAGCGCCGTGGCGGGCAGCGACTACACGGCGACGAGCGGCACGTTGACTTGGGTGGCCGGAGACGATGTCGAACGGACCATCGACATTCCCATCGTCGACGAAACGGCGGAGGAAGGCAATGAACAGTTCAGTCTCGCACTGAGCAATCTCACCGGCGGCGCGACGATCGATGGCAGTACCGAGATCGCCGTGACGATCAGCGCCAACGACGCCCCTCGGGCGAGCGGTGGTGGTGGTGGCGGCGGACGGATTGATCTCCTCTCGCTGCTGCTTGCAGCGGGCGCGCTCTATTGGGCAGCGCGCCGCCGCGGGAACTCACTTGCGCGGCCTGCAGCCAGAAGCGTATTGGGTCCCATTTGAGGAACGCCGGATGAACGTGGACGACTATTCACGGCGCGAGTTCTGCCAGGTCATCACCACCGGCGCGGCGATGGTCGTGTTGGCACCACAAACACTGATGGCTGCGGAGACCACGATGTTGAAGCGCAAAGTCCCCGCAACCGGAGAGGAATTGCCCGTCATCGGTCTCGGGACTTCGGGCGTATTCGACGTCGGCGGCGGCAGCAGTGAGCGCGCGCCCCTGATGGAAGTGCTGCGGATACTCGCCGGCGCCGGCGGTTCGCTGCTCGACACGTCGCCCATGTACAACCGTTCGGAAGCGGTATCCGGCGATCTGATGGCGGCGCTCGAGCTGCGCAACCGGATGTTCGTCGCCACAAAAGTCTGGACGCGCGGCAAGGAAGAAGGGCTCGAACAGATCGCGACCTCGATGCGCCTGCTCAAGTCGCCGAAACTCGACCTGGTCCAGGTCCACAACCTGCTCGACCTGGGAACGCAGCTCGCGAACGTGCGCGCGCTCAAGGAGCAGGGGAAGGTGCGCTACTGCGGCATCACGCACTACACCGTCGCCTCGCACACCGACCTCGAAGGGGTGATCCAGCGCGAGCCGGTGGACTTCGTGCAGTTCAACTATTCGATCGCGACGCGCCAGGCCGAGCAGCGCCTGCTGCCGCTGGCAGCCGAGCGCAAGGTCGCCGTGCTCATCAATCGCCCGTTCGAGGACGGCGCCCTGTTCGCACGGGTTCGCGGCAAGCCATTGCCTGCATGGGCGACGGAAATCGACTGCACGAGCTGGGCGCAGTTCTTCCTCAAGTTCATCGTCAGCCACCCGGCGGTCACCTGCGTCATCCCTGCCACCGCAAAACCCGCTCACATGGCGGACAATGTCCGCGCCGGCCACGGCAGGATGCCGGACGACAAGATGCGCGAGCGCATGGCCGCTTACGTGGCGTCGCTCTGAGTGATCGCTGGCGTACTGCAGCGGCTGGCACGCGTCGAGCCGGGCGAGACGCGCGCGGTATTCACGGCGCTGGTACTCTTTTTCTGCGTACTGTGCGGCTACTTCATGCTGCGGCCGGTGCGCGAGACCGTGGGCACGGTCCTTGGTGAGGAGGAGGTCAGCAATCTTTTCGTGGTGACGTGGGGTGCCTCGATCCTCGTCATCCCGCTTTACGGCCTGCTGTGCTCGGTGCTGCCGCGTTCGGTGCTCCTGCCGCTCATCTATGGCATCGTGTCGGCATCGCTGCTCGGGGTCTGGGCACTCCTCGAAGCCAATCCGGACAGCCACGGCGCGGCGCGCTTCTTCTACGTCTGGATCAGCGTACTCAACCTGTTCATCGTGTCGGTGTTCTGGACCTTCATGGTGGACATGTTCTCGAGCGGGCAGGCCAAGCGCCTGTTCGGAATCATCGCGGCGGGCGGCACGCTGGGCGGGCTCCTCGGGCCGATTCTCACGGATGTGCTGGTCGAGCCGCTGGGGCGCAACAACCTGCTGCTGATCTCCGCGGCGCTATTCGCGGTCGCTATCGGCTTTCAGCTCTCGCTGCTCAGGATATGGTCGGAACGGCGCGAGCAGCAGGCGGCGGATTCCGGTGGCCACGGGCACGAGCGTCCGATCGGTGGCAATCCATTCGCCGGCATCACGCTCGTGCTCCGCTCTCCTTACCTGCTGGGCTTCAGCCTGTTCGTGATACTGCTCGCCTCGGCCACGACCTTCCTCTACTTCGATCAGATGCGATTGATGAAGGAAGCGTTTCCCGACGAGAACGATCGCACCAGCATGTTTGCGCGCATCGATTACATCGTGCAGACCCTGACACTCGTCACGCAGTTGTTCTTCACCAGCCGCATCGCGTCGCGCCTCGGCGTGGTGGTGCTGCTCACGTCGGTGCCGATCGCGATGATCGGCGGATTCGTTACGCTCGCGGCGCTCGGCAGCTTCTGGGTGCTGGCGGTGGTGATGGTCATCCGGCGCGCCGGTGAATATGCGCTGACGCGCCCGGGCCGCGAAATCCTCTTCACTTCGGTCAATACCGAGACCAAGTACAAGGCCAAGAATCTCATCGACGTCGTGGTTTACCGCGGCGGTGACGCTCTCTCGGCGCAGGTGCGCGCTGGTCTTGCGGCCAGCGGCATGGCGTTTTCGAGCATCGCATTGTGCGGCGCGGGCGTGGCGTTCGCGTGGGCGGTCGTCGGCTTCTGGCTCGCAAGACGGCACGAGTCTGAGCCCGCTCCGCAGACACCGAGCGCCCGCCAAGCCGACTGAGCAACGAAAGATTTATTTGCCATTTACCCGCGCCTGCGGCGGTTCGTCGCGGGTTTCATGCCGTTCGTCCCACCGTGTCCGATTCGGTATGGAACTCTTGAGCGAGCGCTGCAACCAAATGGCCACCTCGAGCATCCATTCCATGTAGCCAGGTTGGGTGCTGCGGCGCTGGCAGTCCTCCTGCAAGAGGTTGGCTGGAGCGGGTACTTCCAGACAATCGAGTTCTCCGGCGTCGCAGCCTCCACTCATGTGCTGTTAATCTGCGCGGTGCAGCCATGAGCGCTTTTCCCAAACCGCCGGTCGAACTTGATGTCGGTCGACTGCACGGCGCGGCCCAGCAAGCTGCGCCGTCCGCGATCGCCGGTCCCGACTCCGCGGTCGCGAGCGCCTCCGACGCATCGCATCCCGCACGCTCGATCTGGCCGGTCATCCTCTGGGTGACGGTGCCCTTCTGGTTGCTGATGACGGCCACGCGCGTGTCGAGCTACATGGTGCGAGTGGCGGCCGTGCCCGACGTCAAGATCGCCGAGCCGTTCGAGCGCATCCTGCAGCACGCCGTCCTGTTCGTGGCGCTGATCCTTTTCTACCGCCTGGCGTTTGCGATCGGCTGGCCGCGCGAGCGGCGCTGGCTCGCTGCACTCGGGCAGCTGTTGCTGGCGGCGTTCTTCGCGTGCCTGGCCACTCCGGTGCTGACGCTCGCAATCGACTGGATGAATCCCGAGATGAAATGGCTGGCGGAAATGTCATCTGGCGAAGGTGCGATCGCCGAACAGATTCATGAATGGGCGTCGTCCGGCGTGCTGGCTGTGAGCGTTCCGGATTTCTTCCTGTCCTACTGGTTCGGTCTGCTGCTCGTGTTCGGCGCGCGCACCTACCTCGATTTGCGCGATCACAAACTCAGGCTCGTGCAGCTGGAGGGTGAGACCGTCCGCGCGCGCCTGCAGGCGCTCAGGATGCAGCTCCATCCCCATTTTCTGTTCAACACGCTGCACTCGATCAGCGGACTGATCGATTCGCGCCCGGCCGTCGCGCGACAGATCATCGTGCGCCTGGGCGACCTGTTGCGTCGCACGTTGCGCGACGGCGGTTCCGACCTGCTGCCTCTCTCACGCGAGATCGACTTCGTGCGGAACTTCCTCGAAATCCAGCAGCTCAGATTCCCGGACCGGCTGCGGTTCACGATCCAGATCGAGCCGGCCGTGCAGGACGCCATGGTTCCCGGGCTGATCCTGCAACCGCTGGCGGAGAATGCGGTCGTGCATGGGGCCTCGGAAGAGGAAGAGCGGGTGCAGATCACTATCGAAGCCCGCCAGGTCATCGAGTCGTCGCGACTCACCCGCTGGCTCGAGCTCAGCGTGCACAACACCGGCAACGCGCACGCGGAAGGTGTCGGTTCTGGCGCGCACATCGGCACCGGCAACACCCGTGAGCGACTGCGCGCGCTGTACGGTGATCAGTGCTCGGTGGAGTTCAGCGAGCCGCCCGTGGGTGGATTCCTGGCACGCGTGCGCATTCCGCTGCATGAGGCGGGTTGAAGGATGGACGGCGCTGTGAAGATCCGCGCACTGATCGTCGATGACGAGCCGATCGCGCGGCAGACGCTCAAGGAATACTGCGCGCTCGAGAGCGATGTCGAAGTTGTCGGCGAGTGCCGGTACGGCGCGGAGGCCGTCAAGCGCATCGCCGCGCTCAAGCCCGACCTGGTTTTCCTCGACGTGCAGATGCGGCGTCTCAACGGTCTCGAAGTCATCGACAAGATCGGGCGCGATGTGATGCCGCTGGTGATTTTTGTCACCGCCTACGATCAATATGCGGTCGAGGCCTTCGAGCTGAACGCGGTCGATTACCTGCTCAAGCCCTTCGACCGCGAGCGGTTTCGCGCGGCACTGGATCGGGCCCGCACCCGGCTCGCGAATCCCGCGGCCAACGACGTGCGCGCGCAGGTGCATGCGGCCGTGCGCCAGGTGCTCGGAAATCTCTCAGGTGCCCTGCCGGGCATGTCGCCCAAGCGCATCGTGGCGGAGAAGAACGATCGTTATATCTTCGTCGATCCCGCCGATGTGCACGCGGTCGAAGCCAGCCGCAACTACATCACCCTGCACGTCGGCAACGAGCAGCTGCTGCTCCGCTGCGGCATGCAACAGGCGGAGTCGATGCTCGATCCGACGATGTTCCTGCGCATCCATCGCTCGGTCATCGTCAACACGCGCCACATCCGCGAAATGGCGCGCCAGCTCTACGGTGACTACGAAGTGACCTTGAGCAATGGAGCCAAGTTTTCCTCGGGCCGTGCGTACCGGCGCCGCGTCGTGAACTATCTGAATAGCGGAAGGTTTTGAGAGTTGGCAGTTGACCGTTGACGGTTGACAGCAAAGAGAGGCCGGTGGAACTCATCCGCCAACTGCCAACCCGTCCACCTACTTCTCTAACGCGAACCTCATCCTAAGCCGCGCCCGCTGCTCAACGGCGCGACCGTTACGCATGAGCGGGCGATAGCGCCACTGCGACACTGACTTGGCAGCTGCTTCTTCGAACACGCCAACGGGTTCGGCCGCGCGCACTTCGATGTCCTTCACGGAACCATCCACCCCGACCGTGAAGTCCAATTCCACCCACCCCTGGACGCCTTTGCGAACCGCCCCGGACGGATATCGTGGTTCGACGTACCTGTCGCGCGCCAGGGTGTGCGCAGGAACGACCTCGGCGAGGAACGCTGCACGGGCGCGCTGCTCTGCAAGCTGCGCTTCGAGCTCGGTGACTTCGCTCGAGGAATAGCCGAGCGACTTGGCTTCCGTGAGCATTGCCTGCGCGGCGTCATATCGGCGGCCCAGGTATTCGACCTGCGCCTGTTGAGTGAGGCGGTAGCCGAGCGTCTGGAGCAGGCCCGGCAACTGCGCGTTGCCCGGATCGGCGGCTTTGAGCTCGAGCCAGTAGTGCTTGGCGCTGTCCTGTGATGGCGTCAGCAGACTCGACTGGGTAATGCGCTCGTTGACCAATGCAACGAGCTGCGCCTGCCGGTCGGCGCGCGCATTCGACACGCGTGCCGCCTGCAGTTCGCGTCTGGTGCTGCGCGCGCTTGCGCCCAGTGATTCGGCATGCTGGAGCCAGGTCTCGGCCGCGGCAAAATCGCGGCGCGCGATGGCCTGTCGTGACTTCTGCAAGGTCTGGTCAGCGAGCACGCGGCGCACCTGCTGCGCCTTCGCGTTGGCGGGATCGGCGGCGAGCGCCGCTTCGATGAACGACTTGGCGCTGTCACCCGCAGGCTCGACCAGCTTGCCCTGCTGCAGACGCTCGCCGGCCGAACGCAGCAATGAATCGGCATTGCTGCCGAGCCGTTGCTGTGCGAGCTCGCGGCGCGCCGCCTGCACTGCCGCGGAAGGTGACTGCTGACCCTGCGCCGCGCGCTCGAGCAAGGCGCGCGCGCGCGTGTAATTGCCGCCCGCTGCCGCCTCGCGCGCCTGGGCGATCAGGCGCCGCTCGCGCTCCTTGCCAAGCTGCGCACTCAGGAATGCCACGCGCATGTTGTTCGGGCGGACCGTGCGCACCGCCTCGATGTCGCGCGCCGCGTCTTCGACCCGCCCCTCGAGCAGCGCATTCTCGGCGCTCGTGAGCAGATGATCGGCTATGGCGTCGAGGCCCGCGGCGGCCTCCGGATCATCCGGATACTTTGCGAGCACGTGTTGGTAATAGTCCGCCGCGCCTTCGCCATCTGCGGCCGTGAGCTTGCCTGATGCGTATGCAGCCTGGGCGGCGGCGAGCCACGTGAGGCGCTCATCGATCGGTTCCGGCGCTGCCGGCTCGAGACTTCCCGGAACCGCGCCGGCTGTCGTGTCTCGAGCCGGTTCGCCAGGCGATGACACGACTGCGGGAGCAGGCACCGGCGCCACACTCGGGGCGACCTGCGAGAGCTCGCTCTGGTCACCATCGCTCAGCATGACGGCGGCGATGACACCTGCGATCACCAGAATTGCGGCGCCGAACCCGAGATAGACCGGCAGGCGGCTGCGGCTCGGCTTGGGCTCGGTCTCCGCCGCCGCAATCGTACGGCCCTCGATGTGACGTCGAATCGCGGCGTCGATGGCATTTCGCGCGCGCGGCGGCGAAACGGGCTTGTGCAGAAAACGATAAATGTCGCCCGACGTGATGTACTTGACCAGTTCGGTCTGATCGCTGGTGGTGCCTGCAACGACCAGGATGACGTCCGGGAATTGCGCACGCAGTTGATCGCAGAAAGAGGCGCAATCCGCACCCGTGGCGAGCGTGTCGATGACGATGACACCGACCTTGCCGGAAAGAAGCAGCTCGGAAGTCTGCTCACGCGCGGTTGCGTGCCAGAGTTCCTGTTCCTCCCCGGTCGCCTCGTGCAGGATGGCGAGCAGGCCGGAATCCGGAGTGAGCACTAGGATTTCTACGGGCTGCCCACCCGCGACCAACTGCGCCGCTACCTCGGCGATGCGATCGTTCTCGGGTGCTTCCAGTGGCATCTGGTTCCTTCGCACGGCGGTCTCCGCACGTACCATACGGAGTCCGCCGCGTCAGAAGTAGCCTGCTGCGCCGCGTCAAACCGATTCTGTGAGATAAGTCTGTCAATGATGCTATCCGCATGACCCGGCCATTCGCCATCACTTCCCGCATCGGCGCCGAGCACCGGGCGGCGCTCGAAGAGCTGCTGTTCTTCAATCGCCTGCAACCTGTGGTCCGGACGCGCATCGAGGCCACTGTCGACCGGTATGGCCTCCCCCAGATCGTGGTCCGCGATGGAGCGATACGCATCGGGCTGGAGGGAGTCCCGGAGGTTCAGACCCTGTTTGCAGTGTCGCCGGCGGGCCCTTCCGGCGCGCCGATTGGCGTCGCCGTGTTCCTGCGCGAAGGCGAGGAGCGCTTCGTCATCGTCCACGTGGGTGTCGCCGAAGCCTATTCGGGTGCCGGGGATCGCGCGAATGATCACGTGCTCTTTCACCTGCTCAACGCGATCCGGGACGCCGCGCGCCGGACCCGTGGAGTCCGTCACATCGACCTGTTCTATGGTCAGGGCATCGTGCGCCACATTCCCGTGCAGGTAACGTCCTCCGGCAGCTGACCCTCACAACAGTGCCCCGCAACTCTTAAGCCACCGACTCGATGCTTGATCCCCGTCGCGTCGCCTTTCTCGCCCGCCTCGCGCTTGTGCTCCTTGTCGCGGCGACCCTGTTCGGGTTTGCGGGCGCTCTGTGGTGGGCCTTCGATCTTTTCTCTCATTTTCGCGTGCAGTACGTCATTGCCGCGCTGCTGCTGGCGTTGGTCCTAAGCGTGCTTTGCCGCGATCGCTGGGTGCTTCTCGCTGTGGCACTCGGGGCGGCAAATCTGCTGCCGGTCGCGCCACTCTTTCTGCAACCTCCGCAAGCTGTGCTGGAAAAGTCTGGCCACCGGTTGCGGCTCATGTCATTCAACGTCTTTGGTTTCAATCGGCAGTACGCGCGTATGCTCGACCGCGTGCGCCGCGAGCGACCAGATGTGCTGGTGCTGCTGGAAATCACGCCGGAATGGCTGCCGAGCATTCGCCAGCTCGCGGCAGACTATCCGCACCGCTGGATCAACGCCGGCAGCGACGTGACCGGAATCGCAGTACTGAGTCGCGCGGCGCCGCATCACTCGAACACTCTCGACCTCGCGCGCAACGGCGTGCCGTCCTATCTGCTCACGTTCGAATCGGAGGGTGGGTCGATCTCGGTGCTGGGCACGCATCTCAGCTGGCCGTTCGGCGAGCACAATTCCAAAGTGCGCAATTCGCAGCTGGCTGCGCTGGCGCAGCTCGCGCGCGATCACACTGGCCCGCTGGTGATCGTCGGCGACCTCAACACCACGCCTTTCTCACCGGTCTTTCAGCAAGCGCTGCGCGAGGGCGGGTTGCGTCGCTGCGTCCCGGATGCGGGGCTGACTCCGACCTGGCCAGCCTGGTTTCCACCGCTCTTCATCCAGATCGACCACTGCCTCGCGACCGCCGGAGTGCAGGCCTGGGCCTTCGACGTGGGCGAGTACCTCGGATCGGATCACTATCCAATCACGGTCGAGGTGGCGCCGGCAGTTGTGAGCAAGGTTGGCAGTTGACGGTTGACAGTTGACCGGCAAGAAGGACTCTACTCGGTTGCCAACCGGCAACCGGCAACCGGCAACCGGCAACCGGCAACCGCCAACCGCCAACCGCCAACCGTCAACTCGCCTTTATCCCCCCCGTCAGCACCAGCCTCATCGCATCCTCGACGCCCATCGCCAACGGCCTGAGCTGACGGCGCGGCATGTACAGCGTGTAGCCGCCGATCTGGTAGCTCATCGGGAAATACACCGCCACGATGCCATCGCCGGCGGATTCGAGCCCTAAGTCGTCGACCGATTCGCGCGTGACGAAGCCGATGGCCTGCGCCTCGCCGAACGCAGCCAGCACCACGCGCTGCAGATCGCGCCGTTTGCCTGCGGCCGGCAGGAACTTCACCAGGTCGCGCAGTGCCCCATACACCGTCTTGACCAGTGGAATGCGTTCCAGGAACCGATCCCATTGAGCCAGGAACCAGCGCACGACGTAGGCGTTGACGAACAGCCCGGCGATCACGAGGAGCACGAAGCCTACGATGAGACCGAGCCCGGGCCAGTAGTGTTGTTCGGGCAGTACCAGCGTGATCGCGTCGCGCAGCAACGATTCCGCCGAGGTGCCCAGCCAGATGACGACGTAGAGGGTGAGTCCGATGGGCAGGACCGCGGCCAGGCCCTTCATCACCAGGTACCAAAGCTTTTTCATTGCTGTTCCCGCTTTCTGCTCAGGCGCGGATTGTACCCCCGCTCGGTCAGACTCCTAGGCAATGCCACCGCTCGAAACGATAATCCCGCTGCCGCAGATTTGACGGAGTGAATTATGATGACCCGCCGGCGATCCCGATTGCACCATCAACGACGCCCGCGCGTGCGTGCGGTGCTCTTCGCGCTGGCGATATTCCCGGTCGTGACATTCGCCGCAGGCGCACAAGAGAAACTGGCGACGTCCTACATCATGGCCACGGCCAGCGGCGATCCCGCCGCGGCGCTGGGCCTATATCATCCGGGCGAGCTCGACGATCTGCGCCAGCGGGTGCTCAAGGCCCTCGAGCTCGAGCACCAGCAGGGCGGTGACGCGATTCGCAGCCGGCTCTTCGGCGCCGCGGCGTCCGTCGAGGAAATCCGGCGGCTCACGCCGGACAACTTCTACATGAGCGTTGCGCGCGCCGTGGGATTGCCGGCCGAGCGCGTCGAGGAGGTCAAGATCCTCGGGATCGTCGAGGAGAACTCGCAACTGAACCATGCCGTGGCGCGCGTACTGCCACCCAAGGACGCCAATGCACGCCCGCGGATCGCGGTAGTGAGCCTGATCCGCTACGGCAAGGAGTGGCGCGTGCAGCTGCCGGTATGGTTGCAGGTGCGTGTCGACGCGGCGCTCGTTGCGCCGGGAGAAGGCACCGGTACCGCGCGTCCCAGCGCGCCCCGGACCGTCAACAGTCCTGACCTCATGGCCGCGCTCAAGGCGGGATCCGCGGTGCTCCGCGCCGGGGATTGCGCGGAGTTCTTCAACGCGCACATGAGCCCGGGATTTCGCGCCAGCACGTCGGCAAAAGCGCTCAGCACGCTCATCAAGCAATGCGAGACGCGCGAGGAAACGCGCGAGACTTACATCGACGCGCTCGAAATTGCGCAGCGGCTGTCACCGAAGCTGGAGCAGGATGGAATGCGCGCCGTCTATGACATGCGCGGCCAGGGATTGCCTTTCGAGCGCTTCGTGCTCGAGAAGCTGGACCACAACTGGTACATCGCCGAGTGAATCACGGTGCGGGGGTGGTTCCGGCACAGAATCGCTCGAGGCTGCGCCGATACTGGGCGAGCGGCGTAAACGCGCGCTTGTCGACGTCCCACAACAGCGAATCGGTGATCACGAACTCGGCCTCGCGGCGCGTGAACTCGATGAGCCGGCTGTCGTCGCGGAACTCGAGTGCGCGCTCCGCGCGACAAGGCAGAGTGCTGAAGACCTGTGAGAGCTGATCGGGAAACGACACTCCGCCGTTCGACTGGTCGATGATCGCCACCTGCTCACACTGCTCGCCGCAACCGACGCGTACGAGAGTGAATCGGCCCGCAAAGTTGCTGCCCGCCGCGGCCGCCTCCTGCAGCTGTGCGGCCAACGCCGCGGCGCGCGGATCGGAGCTGACATCGACCTGGGGCGGCGCGGTCGTGACAGGCGCGACGCGGTATTCCGAGTACCGCGGTCGGCCAAGCTCGGCGCTGTCGATCACGCCCGGTGCATTGCCGAGGATGCGATCGATCTCGAGCGCGGAGTCGTCGCTCAGCAGCCAATCGTCCACCTCGACGCGCGTCACCCCGCCGCCCGGCTGCACCACGACCTCGGCGAGCGCATGGTCCTCGCATGCGGTCGCTGCACCTGGAGCGCTGGCGCGGCGACATAGACTGTACTGTGTGTGTCCACCATACAGCCCGGTCAGACCCGGCTCGTCGGGCCGCACGAATACCCAGTAGCGACCCGGCTGCACGTCGATGCTGAACTCGGTCTCCCCACGCTTCAACGCGAGTTGATGGAGGGCGTCACCGTCGAGGTTGCGTAGGTACGTCACCGTCGCCGGCAGCGAACTCCCTGGGAACGTGATGCGGCCGCTCACGGTGTCCGCGAGAGCGCCTGACGTGACCAGGCTTGCCAGGAGGGTCGCAGCGGATTGCCACACGCGCATTGCTTGTGTTGTCATCGAGCGCACACTACGGGGCCGCGCGTCTCCCACCCGCGCGAGCGCCAATGTTAGCGTAATTCGTCGAGAGGACACTGCTGTGACGTCGATCCACATCGTGCCGGCCACGCCCGCCGACGTCCCCACCATCCTGGGACTCATCCGCGAGCTGGCCGAATACGAGAAACTCCTGCACGAGGTCGTGGCTACGGAGGCGCTGGTGCGGGAGGCGCTCTTTGGTCCACGGCCCGTGGTCGAGTGTGTTCTGGCGCAGGTCGAGAATCAGACGGTTGGATTCGCGCTCTACTTCTTCAACTTCTCGACCTTTCTCGCCCGCCCGGGGCTCTACCTTGAAGACCTGTACGTCCGCCTCGAACACCGCGGCCACGGCATCGGCGAGTCTTTGCTGCGTCACCTGGCGCGCATCGCGGTGAAACACGGTTGCGGCCGGATGGAATGGGCCGCACTCGACTGGAACCGGCGCGCGATCGATTTCTACGAGAAGGTGGGCGCCGTCGGGGTCAAGGAATGGACCACTTTTCGCGTGAGTGGCGAAGCGCTCAAGCGGCTGGGCTCCTGATTCTCCTCGATGAGCTGCTCGCCCTTGAGCCGATAGCGCTGAATGACATCGAGGGTGGGGCAGCACTGCGGGTCGTCGGGCCCGTGCTTGATCATCTGCACGCTCACGCTGCCGTCGCTCGAGATCTCGACGAACTCGATCTCCACGCGATCGCCGAGCAAAGTGGGTGTCAGCGGCATGGCCTGGCCGCCACGATTGAGCACTGGCACGAGGTCGAAGAACACACCGCTGCCGCCAGGATCAGCCTCCAGGACGATGACCGCATCGGGTAGGCCATCGGCGTCGAGATCACCGAAGGCATACCAATCGGTGGCTCGGACCAGGATCTCGGTGGCCGAGCCGGGGGCGGCCCGCTCGCGATACAGGCCATTCACGAGGCGTGCGAGGCCCGTCGCCGGCCACTGCGAGCGGTACTCGGCGCTGCGTAGCTGCGCGAGTGTGAGAGACGTCCCCGCCGCGGGCAACGGGGTATCGGGTGCCTGAGAGGGCTCGCACGCACCCAGGGCGATCAGCACACCGGCGCCCGCGAATGCCCAAGTACGCAACATCGCGCCAATCTATAGATTCTAAGACCGGGCTGTAAACTCCCGCTGCCATGGGTAACGTTCTCCATCGCGCGCTCCCCGAGGATATCGATCACCTGTTACCGCTCATGCAGGAATACAGCGAGTTCGATCGACTTGAGTTCGACTCCAGGCGCGCGATGCTCGCTCTGCTCGGAAACCGGAGCCTCGGACGCGTATGGTTCATCCACGAGCCCTTCCGCGGGCGCGGGGTGGGAACTCGCGCTCTCGAGGCTGCCGGGGAAGCGGCGCGTGCCGAGGGCGTGGTTGCCTTGCATCTCGAAGTGCGACGCGACAACGCCGACGCGCAGCGGTACTACGAACGCCGCGGATTCGTCCGCCGCGACCGGTACTTTCTGCTCACGCCGCGGCTTTGCGACTAAGGAAATGGCTCCCGGCCGGGAACAGCAGTAGGCTTGCATGGTCCTCAATTACCGAATTCCAGCTGCCCGGGGGCAGGGAGGAACGCATGTCCGTCGCACGAGTCACAGAGGTCATTGCCTCATCGTCGAAGAGCTTCGACGATGCCGTTACCTCCGGAGTCGAGCGCGCCTCCAAGACGCTCAAGGGCGTTACCGCGGCCTGGGGTCGCGAGCCAGGAGGCCATGGTTGAGAAGGGTCGGATCACCGAGTATCGGGTGCGACTCAAGGTGACTTTCATCCTCAAGGAATGAAGGCCGAATCGACCGCCGATTGAATGCCGGAGGACTCACGATGCGCCGCGTGCTGATTATTCTGATGGGCGCGCTCATTGCCACGCCGTTGATCGCAGGGGAGATCGGTCTGATCGGCCAGGAGGCCCTGCTCGCTCGCCTGGCGCAGAAAGACGCCAATCTCGTGATTCTGGACGTGCGTACGCCCGAAGAGTTTGCCGCGGGCCACGTTCCCGGCGCGGTCAACGTGGCGCACGATCAGGTCGCAGCGCGTCTGCCCGAGCTTGCGACCTACAAGTCGAAGGACGTGGTGGTGTATTGCCGTTCGGGCCGGCGCTCGAACCTCGCGCTCGAGGTGCTCAGCGCCAACGGATTCGAGCGGCTCTGGCATCTCGAGGGCGACATCCTGGCCTGGCAGGCGCAAAACCGGCCGCTTGAAACGAGCACCGCGTTGGCGCCTACGCCGGACGCAACGCCTGCTCCAGATCCGCAATGAGATCTGAAGCATCTTCAATCCCGACCGAGAGGCGCAGCAGGTTCTGGGGTGTCAGCGTATCGGGGCCTTCAACCGAGGCCCGGTGCTCGATCAGGCTCTCAACCCCGCCCAGGCTCGTGGCACGGATGAACAGCTGCGTGCGAGCCGCGACCGCGAGCGCTTCTGCGGCTCCCCCTCGTACGCCAACTGACACGATCGCGCCAAATCCACGCATCTGCCTCGCCGCGACGGCGTGCCCGGGATCATCGTCGAGTCCTGGGTAATAGACGCGCTCAACGCGCGGGTGTCGGTGAAGGTAATGAGCGATCTTGAGCGCGTTTGCGCATTGCGCCCCCACGCGAAGCGGCAGCGTCGCGAGACTGCGCCGGATCAACCAGCAATCGAAGGGTGAGGGCACACCGCCACCGATCGCCTGGTAGCTCCTGATCTGATCCGCGAGTAGCGAGCGTTCACGCGCCACCACGGCGCCACCCATGACGTCGCTGTGCCCGCCAAAGTACTTGGTCGAACTGTGCATGGCGAAATCGGCGCCGAGCGCGAGCGGTCGTTGCACGATCGGGGTGGCAAACGTGTTGTCGCAGGCGAGCAGCGCACCGTGCCGGCGTGCACGTGCCGCGACGGCCGCGATGTCGGTGATGCCGAGCGTCGGGTTGCACGGCGTTTCGATCCAGATCAGCCGCGTGGCGGGCTTCAGATGCGCGTCGACCTCCTCCAGTCGGCTGGGATCCACGAAGTCCAGGTGCACGCCCCACGTTTTCACGACGTCGCGCAACTGCTGGCGGGTGCCGTGATAGCACTCGCGCGGCGCGATCACGTGATCGCCGGGCTTGAGCAGGCTGAACACTGCCATCGAGGCCGCCGATCCCGAGGCAAAACACACCGCATCCGCGCCGCCCTCGAGCGCCGCGAGGCAGTCTTCGAGCGCGCGTCGCGTGGGATTGTCGGGGCGCGCGTAGGAGAACGATCGCGCATAACCGCCGTCGGCGTCGCGCTCGAAGGTGGTGCTCATCTGGATCGGCGCGGCGACGGCTCCGGTCGCTGCATCAACGTGCCGGCCGGCGTGCACCGCTAGCGTTTCGAGTTTCATGGCATGACTCTCAGTTCTTCCCCCCTCTCCCGCGTGCGGGAGAGGGTTGGGGTGAGGGTGGCTCGTATTCCTGTATTCCCACGACCAGCATTCCGGGTCCGCCGTGCACGCCGAGCGCGGTGCCCAGCGGCATGAGATAGCGCGCGTGGATGTTGTCGAGACCGGCGCAGATTTCCTCCAGCAATCGCCGACCCTCCTTATCGGCATTGGCATGACCCACGGCGACGCGATAGCGGACACCTGGTTTGATTGAACGACGCACCAGGTTCGCAAACCGCGTGCGCAGATTGCTGCGGCCAAGGATCACCTCGCCCGCCCCGATACGACCATTCTTCTGGTTGATCAGGATCGGTGTGAGGTGCAGCCAGTCCGCGATCAGCTTGACGATCCTGGGAACGCGACCGCCACGCACCGCGAAATCGAGCCGGCCCAGCAGGCCGAACGTATGTGTGCGCGGCAATACCGCACGGGTCGCCGCGATCACGGCCTCCCCGCTCATACCCGCCTGCGCACACTCCGCGGCATAGGTGGCGACGAGCCCCTGTCCGACCGAGGCGTTGAGGCTGTCGATGACCATCACCTTGCCGTACCCCTGGATGCGTTGCGCGGCGGATTCCGCGGCTGCGCGGGTGCCGCTGACGCGCGCGGTGAGGCTGATCGACACGACGGTGTCGTAGTGCGAGGCGAGAAACTCGTAGATGCGGCGAAAGTCGCCCGGCGGTGGCTGCGACGTCTTCGGGTGTACACGACTCGTGGCCAGCTCGCGATAGAACTGCTCGGGACCGAGCGTGACCTTGTCGAGGTAGCTGCGCTCGCCAAAATGCACGCGCATCGGGATCACGTGGATCTCGAGGCGCTCGAGCTCCTCGTCCGGGATGTCCGCCGCGGAATCCACGACCACCGCCACGCCGCGCCGATGCCGGTGATGGGCCGCGTCCTGCTGGCGCTGCATGTCGTCGGCCTTCTGCGCCGAGACGACGCCGAACTCCGTTGCCAGCCGGAACACCGTCGACGGGTCGTTGACGTGCACGTGCACCTTGGCCTTGCGTTCGGTGCCGGCGACCACGACGCCGCTGCCGAGCGCCGCCAGCCGCTCGCGGAGCTTCCGCCGATCGATTCTTTCGCCGTTGACGATGCACTCGGTGCAGAAGCGATCCTTAAGATCGATCTCGACACCTGCAGCTTCCTCTTCGATATGGCGGATCGCGAGCGGCAGTTCGTCATCCGCTGACTCGCCACGCTCGAAATGGTCCGCCATTCCCTCCACCAGCTCGACGAAGCCTTGCGCGCCAGCATCGACCACGTTGGCCTTGCGCAAGACCTCGAGCTGGTTGCGCGTGTTGTCGAGCGACGCGCGCGTCCGCGGCAGGGCGCGCTTGAACAGCGAGCCGAAATCGCGGATCGCGCCGGAACTGGCGAGCGAGGCGACTTCGGTGGCGAAATCGGCCAGTACCGTGATCAGGGTTCCCTCGCGCGGGTCGCTCAACGCTTCACGCGCATAACGCGCGCCACCGGTAACCCCGGCGGCGAAGTCGTGTGGGGTGAGCTCGCGCAGCAGGCTCACGCCGTCGCTTAGACCTACGAAAAACTGCGCCAGGATCGCACCACTGTTTCCGCGTGCGCCATCGATAGCCGCGTCGGCGATGCGCGTGAGCAGGTTGCCGACATGCGGCTCGTCGCGTTGCCGGAGCACATTCGCCACGGCGCCGAGAGTGAGCGCGAGATTCGTGCCCGTGTCGCCGTCGGGCACCGGAAAGACATTGATCTTGTTGATGTATTCCTGGTTCTCGAGCAGGCGGCGGATCCCGGATCGAAGCGCGAGTGCGAGGCGCCGGCCGTCAAGCTGGGCAACTTCCGCAACCGCGGCGTTCACTGGCGCGGAAGCAGGAATCGAACGCCGCGATGGTTGAGAACGACGCCGTCGCGCGTGATGCGCTCGATGCGGGTGCCTTCGGGCGTCTCGCTGCCCTCGCGATACTTGCGGTTGTTGATGAAGATGAAACGTTCCGCCGGTTGGGTGGCATACACGTGGATGTCGAGGTGCAGCTCCGGCACCGTCGCTCCCTGCAGCGCCACGTCGCCGATGGTCGGAAGCCGTGCCGCGTTCTCATCCTCATTCGCGGAACTCCCGCGCAGCGGCGGTTGCAGCTCGGGCCCCGCGTCAACCGGTTCTTCCGCCATGAACTCCGCATCCGGCTCGACCTCGTCTTGAGCGTTCGCGAACGAGTCTGATGGCGTTGGCGCGGACTCCGTGGCCGTGTATGCGCTTGGCGCCGGCGAACTCAATGCGCGTTCCGGTGCGTCCGGATAAGGCAGAGTCGTTGTGCCTGACGTGGCCGGATCGGCCGGCAGCGGCGCTGTGCTCGTTGAAGGCGAGGGAAGTTGCTGCACCGAAGCTGTAGCGGCGGCGGGCGGACTGGAGTCGCCGTCTCTCAGCATCAGCACAGCGAGGACGACCAGATTGATGGCGAGGAGCGCGGCCAGCGCGATCGCCCAGGCCGGTAACGTTGGCCGTGCCATCGCCGGTCGCAGTTCCGCGAGACCCGGGCCCGCCTGGTGGTGCCGCTGGTTCTCCGACTTGCGCAGCGCGTCGAGGATGAAAGACATGACTCAACCGCCCGGTGCCGCGGCCGCCTGGAGGAACGGTGTCCGAGGATCGCGCAACGCGGTGTCGAGCGCGATCTGGGTCTGCACGCCGGCGATGCCGTCGACATTGAGCCGATGCTCGCGCTGGAAGTCCTCGACCAGCCGCTCGAGCTGATCGTCGAATACATCCGCTGTTCCTTCGGTCGGCGCGACGCCGCGCACCCTCTCGAGACTGTGCCGCAGCCACCTGACTTCATCGCCGCGCATGCCCGCTGACAGCCGCCGCGCACCGGGGACCTGCGGGCGCCACAACACCAGGAAATCGCCGTACCAGTACTTCGAGACATCAGCGACACCGACTGGCTGACGGTGACCGCCGATCTCGACGGCCGCGCGTTCGTCGTCGAGTTCCGATAGCACCACTTGATGCCCGAAACCCGTGTCATCGGTCAGCATCAGGATCGCGGGGCGGTTGAGCGCGCGAAGCTGACCCCATGAGCCGCGCTGCGCGATACACTCGAGTCCTTGCTGCGCCGCCTGTGCACAGACGGCCGAGTCGTTGGCGCGGTAATTCGCGCCCCACAACGAGAAAAGGCGCGTGAACGCGGTATCGGGATCGGTCTCGTTGGCATGCGCACGCAACAACTGTGCAACCGCTGGCGGCGCAGGGGCGGCGCTCGCGGTTGGCGCGTTGACTGCGGGCGCTGGCGTCGCTGCCGCCGGAGTGGAAGCGACCTGAGCCGGTGTGGCTTCGGGATTGGTCGACGTGCCGTTCCGATCGAGGAACTGCCATCCGCCGAACAGCAGGAGCGCGACGCCCGCCGCGATCGAACCGGTTGCGACCCAGCGGGCCCAAAGCGGCATGATGGGGCGGCCGTAGACCTCGCTCGCGGCCTGCCGCACGAGCTTCGCCGTCACGCGATGTTCTTCCTGAGTGTAGGCGCCGAGCAAGGCACGATCGCAGATCACGTTGATGACGCGCGGAATCCCGCGTGACAGCCGGTGAACTTCGGCGAGTGCCCTGGGCGTGAAGAGCTTGGAAGTTGCGCCGGCCACGCCCAGACGATGGCGTACGTAGCCGCCGGTTTCCGCCCGCATCAACGGCGCCAGGTGATAACGGCCGGTGATGCGCTGCGCGAGCTGGCGCAGCTCGATGCGTTGGAGCAATTCGCGCAACTCCGGCTGCCCGATGAGGATGATCTGCAGAAGCTTCTGCGTCGGGGTCTCGAGATTTGTGAGCAGCCGCACCTGTTCGAGCACATCCGCGCTTAGGTTTTGCGCTTCATCGACGATCACGATCGCGCGCCGGCCACGCGCATGCGTCTGGAGCAAATGCCGATTGAGCGTATCGACCAGCTCCTTGACGCTGCTGCGGTCGGAATCGCGCACCGTGAGTGCGAGTTCCTCGCAGATCGTGAGCAGGAACTCGGCCGGCGTGATGCGGGAATTCAGGATCAGCGCGACCTCGGCGTCCTTCGGGATCTGCCCCAGCAGGCAGCGCACGATCGTGGTCTTGCCTGTGCCGACCTCGCCGGTCAGCTGCACGAAGCCGCCTGCCTCGCTGATACCGTAAAGCAGGTGGGCGAGCGCCTCCGCGTGCCGCTCGCTCAAGAACAGGTAGCGGGGGTCCGGCGTGATCGCGAAGGGCTTCTCGTGCAGCCCAAAAAATCCAGTGTACATAGGGGCTTAAGTGAAGCCACTGGTTCTAATGGCTCCCATGATGCACGCGCGTGCGACCTGAGTAAAACGCTTCGGCCTGTGTGCTTGGGTTCGGACTCTGCTTGCTTGGCCGGGACTTTCTTGTCCGCGTGAGAGACGCGATCCGCCTGCTTGGGCCGGTGTAGCCTAGCTCCCCATGATTACCCTATCGCCGCCATGTTCTCCGTGCCCCCGCTGATCCGGCTCCTGATCCTCGCCAATACCGCGATATTCCTGGCCGTAGCGGTCTTCGCGCCCGGAATGACGGCGGCTTTCGCGCTGTGGCCCGCGGGCAGCTTTGCCGTGGCCGGGTTGCCGGGACAGGTCGGCTTCGAGCCCTGGCAACTCCTCACCTACGGCTTCCTGCACGCGAACCTG